>NZ_JBHVVM010000008.1:5925-207011 GCF_042883525.1 Streptomyces sp. NPDC058195 | reverse complement strand
CGTCCGCGTACGCGACTCGAAGCAGACCCACGGCCCGCAGCTCGCCTTCGGACCGCAGCAGTGGAACGCCTTCGTCACGTACGCGGCCGACCGCTGACACCCACGTACGGGCGCGCCCCGACGCCCCGTGTCCGGCTTCCCGCCGGGCGCGGGGCGTCCGTCGTGCGCGGCTCACCGGCCGGGAGGGCCGTGGGGCAGGGTTCGCCCGCCTACCGTCCGGTGGCGGGCGGGGTGTCGCGGACGCCGAGGCGCAGGTGCTCGACGTGGTAGAGGGCCTGGTCGAGGAGTTCGGCGACATGGTTGTCGTAGAGGGCGTAGACGATCGAGCGTCCGTGGCGTTCGCCCGCGACCAGGCCGAGGTTGCGCAGCAGGCGGAGCTGATGGGAGCAGGCGGAGGCTTCCATGCCGACGGCGTCGGCGAGGTCGCTCACCGAGCACGGGCCCTCCTGGAGGCGGGCCAGGATGTGCAGCCGCGAGGGCGTGGCGAGGGCCTGGAGCGTGGCGGCCACATCGGCGGTGCCGACGGCGTCGAGGCGCTCGCGGGTGGTGGCGCTGCTGGCGGTGTCGGTTCCGTGGCCCATGGGGCCATCATACCGAGGACACCTGAAAGACTATTCAGCTATTCATGTATGGTGGAGGTGATTCCCCCGCCCGCCCGTGAAGGGTCGTTCTGCCATGCCCTCAGTCCTCGATCAGCGACCCGCGCGGCCCGCAGCCGCGCCGCGTCCGGTCGCGCCGCGCGGCCGGACGCGCCTGCTGGCGCTTCCGGAGGCCCGTTGGGCGCTCGCGGCGCTGGTGCTGTTCCTCCTCGCCCTGCCCGTGTACCTGCTCGACGGCCCGGCGTGGCTGTGGACGGCGTTGTTCGCCGCCACGTACCTCACGGGCGGCTGGGAACCGGGATGGGAGGGCCTGAGGGCCCTGAAGGACAAGACCCTGGACGTGGACCTGCTCATGGTGGTGGCGGCGATCGGCGCCGCCGCGATCGGCCAGGTCCTCGACGGGGCGCTGCTGATCGTCATCTTCGCCACCTCCGGGGCCCTGGAGGCCGTGGCCACCGCCCGGACCGCGGATTCGGTGCGCGGCCTGCTCGACCTCGCGCCCCACACCGCGACCCGGCTCCTGCCCGACGGTACGGAGGAAACGGTCGACGCCCAGGCCCTCGTCGTCGGGGACACGGTCCTGGTGCGCCCCGGGGAGCGGGTCGGTGCCGACGGGCACGTGGTCGGCGGAACCAGCGACGTCGATCAGGCCACCATCACCGGTGAGCCGCTGCCGGTGGCCAAACAGACCGGCGACGAGGTGTTCGCGGGCACCCTCAACGGCACCGGCGTCCTGCGGGTGCGGGTGGAACGGGATCCGTCGGACTCGGTGATCGCCCGGATCGTGAGGATGGTCGAGGAAGCCTCCGGGACGAAGGCTCCCACCCAGTTGTTCATCGAGAAGATCGAGCAGCGGTATTCGATCGGCATGGTCCTCGCGACCCTCGCCGTCTTCGGCATCCCGCTCCTGTGCGGCGACGGCCTCAGGCCGGCCCTGCTGCGGGCCATGACGTTCATGATCGTCGCCTCGCCGTGCGCGGTGGTCCTCTCCACCATGCCGCCGTTGCTGTCCGCCATCGCCAACGCCGGACGGCACGGCGTACTGGCCAAGTCGGCCGTCGTCATGGAACGCCTCGGCCGGATCGACACCGTCGCCCTGGACAAGACCGGCACCCTCACCGAGGGCACCCCCTACGTCACCGACCTGCGCCCGCTGCACGGTCGCGGCCTCGACGACGACGGGCTCCTGCGACTGGCGGCCTCCGCCGAGCACCCCAGCGAGCACCCGCTCGCCCGCGCCGTGGTCGCCGCCGCCCACGAACGCGGCCTGGCGCTGTCCGAGGCCGAAGGCTTCACCTCCACGCCCGGCCAGGGCGTCACCGCCACCGTCGACGGCCACCTCGTCACGGTCGGCGCCCCCGCCCGGCTCCTGGACGGCGCCTCCCACGAACCGCACCGGAAGGCGGTGGCCGAACTGGAGGAGGCCGGACGTACCACCGTGGTGGTCCTGCGGGACGGCGTCCCGGTGGGCGTGCTCGGCATCGCGGACCGGCTCCGTCCCGACGCGGCGGCCACCGTCGCCGCCCTCACCCGCCTGACCGGCCGCGTGCCGGTCCTGCTGACCGGCGACAACGAACGCGCCGCGGCCCAACTGGCCGCCGAGGTCGGCATCACCGAGGTCCGCGCCGGGCTCCTGCCCCAGGACAAGGTCGCCGCCGTCAGGGAATGGGAGGCCCAGGGACGGCGGGTGCTCGTGGTCGGGGACGGTGTCAACGACGCCCCCGCCCTGGCCGCCGCGCACTCCGCGATCGCCATGGGGCGCGCCGGTTCCGACCTGGCCCTGGAGACCGCCGACGCCGTCGTCGTCCGCGACGAACTGGCCACCATCCCCTCCGTCGTGCAGCTCTCGCGCACCGCCCGCCGCCTGGTGCTCCAGAACCTGGCCATCGCCGGAGCGTTCATCACCGTCCTGGTGGCCTGGGACCTGATCGGCACCCTCCCGCTGCCGCTCGGTGTCGCCGGGCACGAGGGTTCCACCGTGATCGTCGGCCTCAACGGCCTGCGCCTGCTGCGCGAGCCCGCCTGGCCCCGCCCGGCCGGGACGGCCGCGTGAGCACAAACCCTCGGCGACGTCGTACCGCCCGGCCCTCCCCGGTGGCACCGCCGAAGGCATCCACCGGAGTCCGCGCGTGTGAGCGCGGAACCGGCGTCCGGTGCCCCGGAGCCGTCGTGGCTACGGCTGCGAGGGTGCCTGGGCGGGCGCGGGTGCCCCGCCCGGGGCGGGATCGGCCGCCCAGGTTCCGGTCGCGTGGGGCTCGGTCCGGCCGCTCCTGCCGGACGCCACGCCGCAGACCGCGAAGGTCACCCCGAGCAGACCGAAGATGATGGCGAGGTTGCCCTTCGCCTGGATGTCCGCCTGCCGCGCCGCGATCTCCCTCGCCCAGAGCGCCGCGTCCTCCTGCGTGGCCGCCTGGTACTCGGAGAAACACTTCATGAACGGCTGGTCCGGCGGGGTGTCGAGCTTGGTCGCGCAATCGGCGTCCTCGAACAGGGACAGCTTGCTGCCGAATTCACCCAGCGGCTCATCGGCCACCTCGGAGGCCGCGGTCAGCGCGACGGCCGACAGGATCACCGCCGTCGTCACGCTGAGCATCGCCAGGACGATACAGAAGACGGTTCCGGCGCTGCGCCCTTGGGATGACATGACAGGGAGGCTAACGGTTGACCTGAACTTCTGTCATTCCGGCGGGACTTGACGAGCGGGGCGCAGATGACAGCGGAGTGCGAGCACGGCCTCCAAGGCCGGCAGCACTCCATGAATGCCGGACAGGACAGCTACTCGGTTCAGCAGGGTCACCACTGTGCGGCGAAGGAAGCCACGGGGCGGGATCGTTCGCCTGGCGCGTACTCCACGCGGGGCCGCTCCAGCGGGCGTGGCGGCCCGGTGCGTGGCTCTTCCACGGTGCCCCGGCTTCGGTGCCGATCCGGGGGCGCTCTCGTTGTGGTGGCCGCGTGCCGGGCGGCCACAGGTGGCGGGGCCCGGAGGACGAACTGCCGGATGGCTGCGGTATCGGCCTTCAGCCCCGTCCGGTGGCTCTGGCCCGTGGGTTCACAAGAACCGACGGCCGGTCTCGCTCTGCGGCTGTGCCCGGGATCTCCCGGCAACGGGACGCCTCGGTGCGGCGGATGCGGTCGACGGCCAGCTCGCCGCTCGGGGAGAATCGGCCGCCATGTGGAAGAACAGAGCCGTGATGCTCACCCTGCTGATGTCGAATGTGGTGCTGCTGACGCTCCTGGTCGCTCCGTACGTGCTGTCCGAGGGTTCCGAGGGTGAGGTCGCGATAGGCAAGGCCGCCCCCCGAGATGCCACCGTCAACCTTCCCGAACTCAGGGGCGGGGAGATCCTGGCCGCGCAGCAGTGGCCGGACGCGTGCTCGTTCGTGAACCAGGAGGAGATCAGGGCGATCCTTCCCGGCGCCAAGGACATCGAACAGGAGAGCCGTCCGATCAGCGCTTTGTCGATCAAGGACTTCGCTGCCGACTCCTCATGGAAGGAGAGTGACCGGGCGAAGTCCGGTCAGTGCCTCTACAGCATGCGCCTTCCGGGCGAGACCTACGCCGCTACCCAGTTCTGGTTCCGCATCGAGGCCGTGGCCGACCCCGGGCTGATCGTCGGCTACGAACACCGCCTCGCGTCAGGATCCAGCACCAACCAGGGCGCGAAGGGCGCGGATCACTGCGTCATCACCGGTAATTTCGAGGGAAGCTGGAACTGCCGCAAAGGTCCGCTGCTGTTCACCGTGGGCGGGCAGAGCAGTGTGACCTTCCAGGGCGAGTCGGCCCCCGCACCGTTCGTCTGGCGGGACGACGTGCTGCCTGAGTTCGTCCGGACCATCGCAGCGAAGATCACATAGCCTCCCCGGGAGCGCGGAGACCACGTCGCCCCTGGATGCCGGACCCGGACGGAGGCGGCTTCGTCATCGGGGGCAACCCGAACTGGCGCGAGACCGCGTACGCGCTGCTGACCGGCCGGGAGTCCCTGCACGGCCCGTCCAGGCCCTGGCCGCCGGGCTTCCCGGTGGAGACGGGCCGCGTCGGCTCACTCGTCCTTCCGCGCGAGCGGACCCCGCCGGGTGCGGCCCGGGGCTTCCGGTGCCGCCCGGTGATCCTGAAAAACACTTCGGATACAGATCCGTATGCGGATACAGTCCTGTATCCGAAAGCCCGTCACAGAGCGGAACGGCGCAGCGAGGAGGCGGTCGTCATCACGGAACGGCTCACCCGGCAGCAGAGCCGGCAGATCACCCGCGAACGGATTCTCCGGTCGGCGGCCGGACTCTTCGCCAGCCAGGGCGTCAGCGGCACGTCGGTGGAACAGATCGTGGAGGCCGCCGGCTACACGCGGGGCGCGTTCTACGGCAACTTCGAGGGCAAGCACGAACTCGTCCAGGCCCTGCTGGAGGAACGGACCCGGCACGAGCTGGCCGAGGTCCGGGCGATGGGCACCGGGGCGGGCACCTTCGAGGAGACCCTCGACCGCCTCCGCTCCTGGCACCGCCGCCGCGACGAGAACCTCGTCGGCTGGCTGGCGCTGCGTACCGAACTGTGGCTGTACGCGCTGCGCGACCCGGAGCTGCTGCCCGGCCTGGCCGAGCGCGAGCTCCGCTCCCGGGAGGCCATCGCCCGTTCGCTGGAGCAGGGCTTCACCGAGCGCGGCATCACCGTGCCGGTTCCCGTGGAGCACCTCGCTCTGATCGTGCACGCCCTGGACGACGGGCTGTCCATCCAGCGGGTCCTCGCCCCTGCCGACAGCGGCCCGGACTCCGTCGTGGACGCGGTGGAACTCCTGCTCGCGTCCTGGGCCGCCCTCGCCCGTACCGTCGAACCCCCTCGCGAAGGTCCCGCGTCATGAGCGACGGCACGGGCGGGACCAGGAATCGGAGCACTCCCATGACATCTGGTGAACTCAACTTCACCCCTGACGACTTCACGCTCGCACTGGCCGACCCGACGCTGCGCCGCGTCTTCTGCGCGGTCGCGCTCGGTTCGTCCGCCCCGTCCGCGATCCTCGCGGGCACGGGACTCGACGCCCCGGTGGCGGCCAAGGCCATCGGGCAGCTGACCCGGACGGGGCTGCTCGTGGCCGGGGGAAACGGCCGCCTCGTCGTCGACGAAGCGGCCCTGGAACGGGCGGCCGGGGCCGCCGCGCGCCGTCGGGAGGAGGAGGCCGCGGCCGAGCAGCCCGACGTCCGGCTCCGGGGCTTCGTCCGGGGCGGCACCCTGCTGCGGCTGCCCGAGGAGACGGCCCCCGAGGCCCGGGGCGCGGTGCTGCGGCATGTGGCCGAGGCGACCTTCGCGCCGCCGGGTGAGCGGTACGACGAGCGCGCGGTGACGGAGCTCCTGGAACCGTGGTGCGCGTCGGGGACCACGGACGCGGTGTCACTGCGCCGGGCCCTGGTCGACCTCGGGCTGCTGCACCGCGAGTCGGGGTGGTACCGCCTCACCACCGCCCCGTAGCCGCCGGACGTGCCGCGGCGTTCCGCCCGGCCGCGTAGCCGCCGATCCCCAGGCCGATCCCGGCCAGGGTCAGTACGCCGCCGAGGACCCCGAGCGCCAGCGTCGCCATGGGGGCGGTGGCGTCGTCCCGTACCCGTCCGAGCACCCCGGCGGCCGCGACGCTGCCCGACCGCTCGTCGAGGAAGAACCGCGAGTCGTTCGCGTTGCCCCGGTTGTCCCCCAGCAGGAACAGCCGCCCGTGCGGCACCTTCACGTCGTACGGATCCAGGCCGGGGGACACCGCGCCGCGCCGCACGTACGGTTCGTCGGCCGGCTTCCCGTTCACCGTGACCCGGTCGCCGTCGGACGCCACGTCGTCGCCGCCCGTCCCGATGACCCGCTGGAGGACCGGCAGGTCCCCGTAGCGGCCGGGCACCCGGACGAGTACGACGTCGCCCCTGCGTATCTCGCCCGCGTCGACACGCTCGGCCACCAGCCGCTCGCCGACGCGGTACGTGGGCTCCATCGCGCTGCCCTCGACGGTGACACCCCGGTAGGCCGTGAAGAAATACCCGGTGCCTCCCACCGCCAGGGCCAGCCCGAGCGGTACCAGCACCCAGGCCGCTCCTCTGAGCCGGAAGCCCGCCCTCCGCTGCCGCATGAACCCGTCCCTCCCTCGGACCGCCCATGGCCGGGCGGACCAGCAGAGGATAGGGGGCCGGTCGGCGAAGGCGGCCCCCGGCCCTCAGGTCCCCGTGCCGAGGTCCACGCAGAGGCGGGCGAGGCCGAGCGAGCGCTCCAGGTCCTCGCGGCTCCAGGCCGCGCCGGTGTCCGGGCCCCGGCGGGCTTCGAGCACCCGCGTGAGGTGCGGGCGGAAGTCCGGCCACTGAGCGGCGGCCAGCTCACCGCCCTCCGACTTCGAGACGATGCGCCCGGTACGGACCGTCGCCAGCAGGCGGGCCGGTCCCAGGGACATCCACTCGACCTCGAACGCGGACACCGGGTGAGTGGCGCCGTCGGCCAGATAGATCTGTTCGGACAGCCGGATCCGGTTGCTCCAGTACTGGCCGAGGTTGGCGCGGGAGAACCTGATCGCACCCTCCCGCGCGGTCTCCTCCTCGATCGGGAAACCGGCGCTCCCCGGCTCCACCACCGCCATCGCCCCGTCCTCGGCGAGGGGGACGCGGACCCCGCACTGGACGATGTTGAGCCAGGTCGGCCAGTTCATCGGGCCGTCCGACGACTCGGGATGCAGGGCTCCGGCGACCGTCGCCACGACCGACCGGAGCGCGTCGGGCCCCTTGGCCAGCCCGTCCCGCGTCACATACATGGCGTCGATGGTGTGGCCGTGGGCCTCCCTGGACTTCTCGTGCAGCGGAGCGACGGCGTCACGGGCCCGGGAGTCCAGCTCCCGCTCCACCACGCAGACGAGGTCGATATCGCTCTCCGCCTGCCAGTCACCGAGCGAGGCGGACCCCACCACCACGACCTCCCGGAGGGTGTCGCCCAGGACATCGGTCAGCCGACACGCGAAACGCCGTGCGAGATTCCACGGTTCCCGGGCGGGGTCGATCGGGCTTGAAGAAGTCAACTCGACGCCTTTCTTCATATTTTTCTTCGCGTATTTCTTTGTGCTTTTCATCGTACTGGCGCGATGGTGCGTGTTCCCGCGACATCGAACAGATCGGCGCACGAGGTCAAGCGATTGGTCGCCCCTTATCAATGACAGTGATATTTCACCAGCGGCAGTATGTGACGGACTGCTCTTGGAGGGCCACGAACCGAGTATTCACTAGAACGGGAGTCTGGAAATGCGGCACAGCGGTGAGACGGTGCCGTTGGGTGGTGCCGTCCGGCGGGGGGACCGGTGGATGACCGAAAGAACTGTGTACGCGCCCCTGGCGGGGCGCGCCGATGACCCCGGACGCCAGGACCCGGTTCTCCGCGGCGTCCGCCCGGTGCTGCGGTCCACCGAACTGGGCAGTGTCACGGCGCACCGGATCACGTTCCGGGTGACCGGTGCCGCTCCCCATGTGCTGGAGGCCGATCCCGGGCGGCACGCGCTGGTGCTCAGCTCGTTCGGCGAGATCGAAGTGGCGCGGGCCGGGCGCGAACTGGTCGTGCGGGACGCGGCGGTGGCGCTGTGCGACACCCTGCTCCCCCTGGGCATCGGCCCGGCGCCGGGGAACCGGGCGGCCGAGGCGGTCGTGATGGTCTTCCCTGGCTCCGCGATGCCGACGGTTCCCCCGGACACCGCCGGGTCGCCGCACAGCGTCCGCGACGCGGCCGGTTCCGGGCCGCTGCTGCGTTCGTTCCTGGTCGAGGCGGCGGGCAGGGCCGCCGGGCTCGGGGCGCCCGAGGTGGCCCGGTTCGGCGATGCCGCCCTGCACCTGGCCGCGGCGGTGCTGGAACGGCACTTCGTCGACGCCGGGGAGATGTGTCCGCAGACCCAGCAGTACGAACTGATAACGCGCATCCGCGGATTCATCGACCGCAATCTGGGCGACTGCGGTCTCACTCCGGGCCTGGTCGCCTCGGCCCACCACATCTCCCTGCGCTATCTGCAACGGCTGTTCAAGACGGAGGGCAGCACACCGTCGGACTGGATCCGGCAGCGGAGGCTGGAGAACAGCCGCCGCGAACTCTGCGACACCCGGCTGCGATCGGTTTCGGTCCGTGAGATCGGTCTGCGCAACGGGTTCACCCAGCCGTCCGACTTCAGCCGGGTATTCCGGTCCAAATACGGGGTGCCGCCGGGGAGATTCCGCGACGACTGGTTCGAGCGGGACGCGATCGGCCAATCAGGTGGTCGCGTCACGGCAATGACAGATCCTGCGGTAGTCAGAAAAATCTAGTAGTGGCAGGAGAGCGAGAAAGCGAGAACCGGTTCGCCGTGGGCGGACCTGGCTGATCCGTTTCGCAGGAGGGGCCACACCGTGACCGTGCTGACGTCCAGGACTGATCTCCACATCGACCCTGAAAAGCTCCGCGCGTCGGTGGCGAGCCTGCTGGAAAGGCACCCGCTGGTCTTCGAGGGAACCCGGCAGCTCGCCCTCCAGCACCGGCCGAAGGCGCCGGACCCGTGGTACGAGGGCTGCCTGCGGCAGTCGCTGATCTCCTCGGACGCCGATTTCACCGAGGTGCACGCCGAGCTGCGGGGCAGCTATCTGGGCGAGGTCTTCGACCGGCTGCCGTTCACCCCCGTCCGTACCAGGATCATGGCGCTGGATCCGAAGCACTGCTATTCGGTGCACCGCGATCTGACACCCCGGTACCACCTCGCCGTCACCACGAGCGGGCATGCGCGGTTCGTGTTCGTCGAACACGACAGAGTGGTGAACATCCCGGCCGACGGACATCTCTACTACGTCGACACCCGGCAGCTGCACAGCGCGTTCAACGGGGGCGACGACCTGCGCGTCCACATCGTTTTCGGGACGGACAACGAGCGGGAATAGCAGCCGGAGGAGTCGGACGTGACGAATTTGGTGGCGCACTGGGACCGCCGCGCCGAGCACTATGACGAAACACCGGGAAACGCGCTGACGGCCAGCCAGGCCGCGGCATGGAAGTCGATGCTGGCGGAGGTCCTTCCCGTCCGTTCGGGGCGGCTTCTCGACATCGGCTGCGGGACGGGCACCTACACATTGCTGTGCGCGGAGCTGGGCTTCGACGTCCACGGTGTGGACACCTCGGAGCAGATGCTGGCGCGGGCCCGGCGGAAGGCGCTCGAACGGCACGCTCCGGACGACGGCCCCACCGTCACGTTCTCGCGGCTCGACGCGGCGGACGCCGCGGAGGCGGCGGGCATCGGCGGGCGTTACGACGCGGTGTTCTCCCGGAACGTGCTGTGGACCGTCGCGGACCCCGGCCGGCTGGCCGGGGCGGTCGCGGCGCACACGGCGAGGCCCGCCGTCTGGGTTGCCGTCGAGACGATCTGGGACGGGCGCCCGCACGGTGACTTCCAGGAGGTGGGCCAGGAGTTGCCGGGGTTCGGCGGCTGGCACCCCAACGTCCTGCGCGACCTCTTCGCGCGGCACGGATTCACCCGTACCACCTGGTCCAGCATCTCCCACCGGCCGGAGCTGGCGACGGCGGACCAGGACCTCCACGTGATGTTCCGGGTGAGCCGATGATCACCCTTGTCACGGGCCCCTGGGCACTGCCGCGGATGGAGATCGCGCACGCGGTCGCCGCCCGGCTCGGCGGACGGCCGGACGGCCGGACCGGAGTCGAGGTCGTCGACGGGGAGCAACTGGGCTTCGCCCTGATGGAGTTCCGTACCGGCCTGCCGGAGAACTTCCAGGAGGACCCCGTCTGGCAGGCGCTGTTCACCACGCTGTGCGTCCACACCGCCCGGCACACCGGCAGTGGCCGCGTCCTGGCACCGATGAACATCCACTGCGGCGCACGGCTGGCCCGCCTGCGGGCCGACATCGCGGCCCGGGGAGCGGCGGTGCGGGTGATCGGGCTGCGGGCGACCCGCGAGTACTGCGTGCGTCTGGCCGACGCCTTCCCGTTCTTCGAGCGGGACTCGCCGGACTACCACCGCGTAAGGAACTGGCAGCTGGCGCGGCTGGACGCGTATCTGTCGTTCGTCGAGGACCCCGGGGCCCCGGTCGACCACTGGGTCGAGCTCCTGCCGGACGCGTCCTCGGAGCAGGTGGTCTCGTCGATCGTCCGGGCGGTGCCGGCCGCCCCGGTGCCGACGCCGTCCTCGTCGGCGAAGCGCTGAGTGGCGCCCGTGACGGCCTGTCCGGAGGAAGTCATGACCCACGCCCGGGACGCGGAGTGCGTGGTCGCGTACCGGCGCCTGCGGAGCGGAGTGTCCACACCGCACCAGATCGGATACGGCCGCAACATGTACCCGGCCGCCCCCGAGCTCGTCGCGCGGGTCCGCTCCCTGATCACGGTGCTGTTCGAACAGCAGCGCATGACGGACTACTCGACCGGGTTCGACGGATCCGACCGGCATCTGATCAGCGCACTCACCGCGCGGTGGCTGGGCCGTCACGACATCGGGCCCGGCGATGTGTTCGTCATGTCCGGGTCGACGGAGGCGATCAGTGTGGTCACCGGATACCTCGCCGGCCGGGGGTACGAGTACGTGCTGCCGCTGCCCTGCTACTACGCCTTCGAGCAGTCCGCCCGCCGCTGGCACATGCCGGTCGGCGCCCACTACAACGGTGCGGGCGAACTGCACGGCGGCCGGCCGGGCGCGCCCCGTGCCGTCGTCGACATCGTGCCCAACGGGGTGACCGGCAGGCGCTTCCGGCTCCCCGGCCGGGCCGACGGCGACTTCCACGTCCTCGACTCGGTGTTCCAGGTGTCCGCCGCCGCCTCCGGAGGCGTCGCGGTGGACGACGGGCACCTGCGCGAGGCCGTCCGCGACCTCGACCTCGGCCGGGGCTGTGTGATGCTCACCGCGAGCAAGGACCTGTCGGTGCCCGGCCTGCGCGCGGGCCTGCTGATCACCCGTGACCCCGGACTGCGGCGGTACCTGGAGGCGGACCGGTTCGAGCGCTGCTACGCGCTGAGCCCCCTGTCCACCGCGGTCGTCGCGCTGTACGTCGCCCTGATGTGCGCCCGGTCGGCGCGGCGCGGCGGCACGGTGGCGGCGCGGCCCCGGTTGCTTCCCCCCGAGGTCGCGCCGGTCCGGCCGGACGCCGACGACCCGCTCGCGCGGATGCTGTGGCGGTCGTCGGCCGTCGACACCCTGGACCGCTATCTGCGGGGCATGGCACGGCACTACGCCACCGTCCTCGCGGTCTACCGCGAGCGGCTGGTGCCGCTGGGCATCGATCCGGCCCCCCGGTATCCGGAGACCGGCTACTCGCTGTTCCTGCCGCTGCCGGTCCGGGTCGACGGGCCCGAGGGGGCGGTCCGGTGGTGCAACCGGGTCGGCCGGGAGGCGGGGCTCAAGCTCAACCCGGCGGCGATCTTCGGGGGCAGCGACGAGCCGTGGGCCGCCCTGTACGACTGCACCCGCCCCTGGGTGCGGTTCAACTGTTCGGTCGCGGAGCCGGATGCCGTGGGCACCGTGAACATCCTCGAAACGGCGTTGAGGTGATGAGGTGACGGAGGGAACTGGCGGACGGACACCGGCGGGCGTCGACCCGCTGATGCTGGGCAGGGCGATAGCCGACGCCGACCGGCGGGCCGGGCACGCCCTCAACCTCGTGCCCAGTGAGAACCGGGTCTCGCCCCTGGCCTCGGTGCCGCTGGGCACCGACTTCTCCAACCGGTACTTCTTCAACACCGCGGGCGACCCCCTGTTCTGGGAGTTCCGCGGCGGGGAGGACATCGCGCACATCGAGGCGCTCGGGGCCGGTGCGCTGCGACGGATGGCCTCGGCGCGGTACTGCAACGTGCGGCCGATCTCGGGCATGAGCGCGATGATCCTCACCGTCGCCGCGCTGTCCGCGCCGGGCTCGGCCGTGGTCAGCGTCGACCAGGACTCCGGCGGCCACTACGCCACCCCTGCGCTGCTCGGCAGACTGGGACGGCGGTCCCGGCTGCTCGGCTGCCCGGACGGCCGGGTCGACACCGCGGGGCTGGCCGAGGCGCTCGCCCCCGGCGACGTGGACCTGGTCTACGTGGACGTGCAGAACTGCGTCAGGGTGCCGGACTTCGCGGCGATGTCGGACGTCGTACGGAGGGTGAGTCCGGCCACCCGGCTGTACGTGGACGCCAGCCACTACCTCGGGCTCGTCCTCGGCGGGCTGGTCGACAACCCCCTGGCGTGCGGGGCCGACGCCTTCGGCGGCTCGACCCACAAATCCTTCCCCGGACCGCACAAGGGCGTGATCTTCACCGACGCCGAGGAGGTCGACGAACGCCTGCGCGCCGCCCAGTTCGACCTGGTCAGCAGCCACCACTTCGCGGAGACCCTGGCGCTGTCCCTGGCCGCGCTGGAGGTCGAGCCGCGGATCGCCGACTACGCCCGGACGACCAACGACAACGCGCGACGGCTCGCCGGCGCCCTGGCCGACACCGGGTTCCAGGTCCACGGCGACCGGGACACCGGCTACACCGACACCCACCAGGTGTGGGTGGCGATGGACGGCCCGTCGGCCGCGTACGCCCTGTCGAACCGGCTGGCCGAGGCGGGCATCCGGGTCAACCTGCAGTCGTCGATGCCGCGGATGCCCGGGGTGCACCTGCGCCTCGGGTCGAACGAGATCACCTTCCAGGGTGCCGGTCCGCAGGCGATCGAGGAGCTGGCCGCCGCCCTGGCCACGGCGCGGGAACGGCCGCTCGGACCACGGACGGTGAGCGGTATCCGCGCCCGGTTCGGTGCGCCCTTCTACACCGATCCCGAGAAGCTGAGAGTGGAGGCCGGGCTGTGTACGTGCTGACCGGAAGGCCCCGCGGTGCCGGGGCGGGGACCGTGGCCGGGCGGACCGTCCCGGACGTGCGGGGGCGCGCGGCATGCGACTGATGACGTCCGACTACACGGAACTGGCCGCGTCCGGCCGCGGTTACGTGACCGATCTGCTGAGGCCCGACCGGACGTACGACCTGCTGGAGGGCTATGGCTTCGCGGTGACCCGGAGCCCCTCGGGGGCCGTGTCCGCCAAGGACGCCCACCGGGAGATGGCGGCGGTGCGCGCCGACTTCGGTCTCGGGGAGCCGTACGCCCCGCTCCTGTACCGCGACCGGGGCGCGCCGCCCGTCACGGAGGTGACACGGAAGGCCGGTTCGGACCATCCGGCGTTCCACACCGGCGCGGCGCAGGGCTGGCACACCGACGGGCTCCTGGAGGACATCGGGACGATCCGCACGACCCTGCTGTACTGCGTACGCCCGGCGCGCGGCGGCGGCCGGACGTTCCTGCTCAACGCGGGACGGGTCTTCGAGGAGCTGCGGCAGCGTGATCCCGAGGCGGCCGGGGTACTGCTGCGGGGCACGATCCTCGGCAGGCGGTCGACGATCCCGGGCGTGGTCCGCGAGGCCGTCGGGCCCGTGTTCGCCGCGCTCGGGGACGGCCACTACGCCACCCGGTACGGCGAGGGGCAGGTCGAGCGCTGGTATCCGAAGGACGCCGCGGAGCAGCGGTGCCTGGCCCGCGCGCTCCGCTACTTCCGGGCCCGGCGGGACGATCCGGACGTCCGGATCGATCTGCTCCTCCAGTCCGGCCAGTGCCTGATCTTCCGCAACGACGTGCTGGCGCACGGCCGGGAGTACTTCACCGACGACCCGCGCTGCCCGCGCCTGCTCCTGCGGAGCCTGCACACCGACGCCCCGGGGTGTGCCTCATGAGAGCCGCCGTCATCATCCCGATGGCCGGGCAGGGGACGCGTTTCGGGGCGCCGTACCCGAAGGAACTGCACGTCGTGGCACCGCACCGCACGGTGCTGCACTGCTGTCTCGAACCGCTGACCGCGCTCGACCTGGCACAGGTGCGGATCGTCTGCGTGGTCGGCCCGGACCGGGCCCGGTCCATGGACGTGGTCGCCCGGGAGCTGGGCGGGCGCGGCGCGGAGGTGGTCTTCACCGTGCAGAACCGGCGGCGGCACGGGCCGGGGCTGGGCGGCGCCGTCCGCGCCGGGCTGCCCTACTGCGACGGGGTGACCGCCCTGGTGCTCCCCGACCAGATCTTCACCACCAGAAAGCCGGACGACTTCGCGGAGGCGATGGACATGGCGCGGCAGCACGGCCGGTCGGCACTGGTCCACCCGACCACGGACCCCGAGGCGCTGCGCGCCGACGGTGCGGTGGCGCTCGACCGGAAGGCCGGTGTCATCACGGTGTGCGAGGAGAAGCCGGAGCGGGACCTCGGCCGGTTCGACGGGCTGTGGGTGGTCCCGATGGTCTCCCCCGGCCACCGGGCGCTGCTGCCCGAGGTGGCGGCGGATCCGGCGCGCGTCCTGACCGGCGCCGCCTACGTCGAGGTCGACGCCTACGTCAATGTGACGCGGCCGTCCGATGTGTGGGGCCGTCGATGCCCGACGTACTGATGGACTGCACCGGCCACCGGGTCGACTGGACGTCGCTGGGCGGGATCGGGCTGCGTGCGCGGGAGCTGGCCTCGGAGATCGCCCGGGTCGCCGACGTCACGGTGTTCTCCCCGGGTTCGCTGCCCGAGCCGCTGGGCGCGGGCGTCCGGCTGGTGACCCGGGAGTCCGCCTGGGCCGGTGAGCTGCGCCGCAGCGACATGGTCTATTCCTTCGACTCACCGTCCCCGGAACGGCTTTCCGCCGTGGCCGACAGCGGCAGGCCGATGATCGTGGAGAACGCCCCGCCGCTCGAACACGCGCTGTACCCCTCGCTGGCACGGCGCGCGGACCGCGAGAGCGTGTACCGGAACACGGTGGAGGCGTACCGCCGCCAGCTGGCGAGCGGGGCGTTCTTCACCTGCCGGTCGGCCGTGGAGCGGGCGACGCTGGTGGCGAACCTCTGTGTCACCGGGCGGGTGTCGGTGGAGGCGATGCGGGCGTCCGGCGCGCTGGACGGGCTGGTCTCCACGATCCCCGTCGGGTTCTCGGAGTCCGCCGCGGCGGCGGCCCGGCGCCGGCTGTCCGAGGTGGACCGGGAGCGGGCGTTCCGGGTGATCTGGTCGGGCGGGCTGTGGACGTACCTGGACCCGCTGTTCGCCCTGGAGGCCGTACGGATCGCCCGTGGCCGCGGGGTGCCGGTGGAGCTGGTGTTCCTGTACGGGCGTGAGAACGCGGACAACGCGGCGGTCCTGTCCGGTCTCCTCGGCGCCGTCGAGAAGCACGGGTGCGGCGGCTTCGTGACCGTACGCCGGGCCCCGCTGGGCCGGGCGGAGTACTTCCGGGTGCTGGCCGGGGCGTCCGCGCTGATCTGCACCGGGCGGCGCGGCGTCGAGAACGACACCTGTGTGCGGCTGCGGGCCAGGGACTCCCGGCTGTTCGGTCTGCCCACCGTGCTCGACCGGCACGGCCCGACGTTCGACGAACTGACCAGGGACGGGCTGGCCCACGGTGCGGACGACCCCGAGGAGGGGGCCGACGCGCTGGCCGCGATCCACCGGCAGCGCGGCGATCGCGCGCCGCTCGACGCGTACGCCTACCGCCGTACCGCGCGCGACCTGTGCGCGTGGATCGAGAAGGGGAAGGGGGAACGATGAGTTCCGGGGACGAGAGGGAAGAACGGGACGAGCCGGGCGGCCGGGAGAAGGCGGCGTCGGCCCTGGGGCGCCCCTGGCGGGCCCCCCGCGACCACTCCGGGCCGGTGTTCGTCGCCGGGCAGGGCGCCTGGCTGGTCGACCGGTCCGGGCACCGGGTGATCGACGCGACGTCCGGGGCGCTCAACGTGTTCTGCGGGCACGGTGTCGAGCCGGTGGTGGACGCCTATCTGGCGCAGCTGAGGACCCTGGCCCATGTCGACATGGCCCAGGGGCTCGCCGGGCCCGCGCACCGGCTCGCGGACGGGCTCCGGGACATCCGGGGGCACGGCGGCGAGCGGTTCTTCTTCGCCAACAGCGGTTCGGAGGCGATCGAACTGGCCGTCGGGCTCGCCTCGCGGTACTGGGCGGCCACCGACGGACGGCGCACGGACATCGTCGCCTTCGAGCGGGGTTACCACGGCTCGACCGCACTGTGCCAGGCATTGTCCGGGCTGCCGCAGACCGGTGACGCCCCGGGCCGGGGCGCGGTCCGTGTGCACCATCTGACGTTCGGCGGGTTCATCGGCGCCGGGCAGCGGTCGGAGGCGGCGCGGGCGTACGTCGCGGCGCGGCTGCGGTCGCTGCTGGCCGGTTCGGCGGCGGGCACGGTGCTGATCGAGCCGTTCCTGAACGTCGGCGGCGGCATCCGGCTGCCCGAGGGGCTGCTCGGTGACGTCCGCCGCATCTGCGACGAGTACGGGGCGCTGCTGGTGCTGGACGAGGTGTTCACCGGGGTGGGCAGGACCGGGGCGTGGTTCGCGCACGAGCACCCGGGGGTGCGCCCCGATCTCACGGCGTTCAGCAAGGGGCTGACCAACGGGGTGTGCGCCCTGTCCGCGGTCGCGGCCGACCGCCGGGTCCTGGACCGGCTTCCCGCCGGGAGCATCGTGCCGTACGGCCACACGATGTCCGCCTCGGCGGCGGCCTGCGCGGCGGCGAGCGCGACGCTGGAGCACATGTGCCGGACCGGGGCCGTGGACGCGGCCCGGGTGACCGGTGCGCGGCTGCTCGGCGCGCTGGAGCGGGAGCTGCGCGGCACCGACGGCGTGGTCGACGTACGGGGGCACGGCCTGGCGCTGAGCATCGAGCTCGACGGCCCCGACTGCGCCGGGAGCGTACAGCGGGTGGTCTACGACCTCGGGGCCTACACCCGGCAGCAGGGCAGCACGGTCCTGCTCGCCCCGCCCGCCTGTCTGAGCGGCGCGGAGGAGGACCGGCTCGTCGACCATCTGGTCACCGGGGTCCGCAAAGTGGTCGCAGCGCGGTGAGGAGCCGACGATGACGGACATGACCGGCGTCGATGACGCCCTGGAGCACATCGAGCGGCTTCGCCACGGCGAGGTGCTCACCACGGAACGGGCGTCGGCGGTGCTCGCCCTCCACCGGGCGGGCCGGCTCGCCGACTACCAGCTGTCCGCCTGGCTGGCGACGATCGCGGCGCGCGGCTTGCGGTTCCCCGAGACGGTGGCTCTGACCAGGGCCTATCTCGGTCCGGACCGGCAAAGGGCGGCGGTCGGCGGCGGCGGGGGTCGGCCGGTCGTGGACAAGCACAGCACGGGGGGCATCGGCGACAAGACGACGCTGGTGGTCGTGCCGCTGGTGGCCGCGCTCGGGGTCCGGGTGTGCAAACTGAGCGGGCGCGGGCTCGGGATCGCCGGGGGCACGATCGACAAGCTGGAGAGCGTGCCGGGGCTCCGGCTCGCCTTCACCGGGGCGGAGCTGGCCGCGCGGATCGCCGCCGACGACGCCGTCATCGGGTCGTTCTCGGGCGAGCTGGTGCCCGGTGACACGGCGACGTACGGGCTGCGGTCGGTGAGCGGCTGTGTGCGCTCGGCACCGCTGATCGCCGCGAGCATCGTCAGCAAGAAGGTGGCGGTGGGCGCCGACGCGGTGGTGTTCGACGTCCGGTACGGGGCCGGTTCGCTGGTGCCCGATCGCGGGGCGGCGCACCGGCTGGCGGGGCTTCTGGTGCGGCTCGGCGGCGCGTTCGGGATGCGCTGCCGGGCGGTGCTCAGCGACGGGTCCGTCCCGCTGGGCCGGACCGTCGGCAACGCGGCGGAGGTCGACGAGGCGATCGACTTCCTGCGCGGGCGGGGGGACGGGAGGCTGGCGGCGGAGTGCGAGGCCCTGGCCGTGCAGATGGTGCGGGTGGCCGAGCCGGACGAGCCGGAGGCGAGGATCCGGGAGCGGCTGCGGTCGGCGGTCGCGTCCGGGGCGGCGCTGTCGGTGTTCGTCCGGATGCTGACGGCGCAGGGCGGCGACACCACGCCGATCCTCCGTGGTGACGGGTACTGCCGCCCGGCGGTGCGGACCCTCGTACGCGCCCGGCGGGCCGGGTGGGTCACCGACGTGTCGGCGCTCGACATCGGCCGGGCCGCGCTGAAACTGGGCGCGGGCAAGGTGTTCGCGGGTGACGTCATCGACCCGCACGCCGGAATCCGGCTCGCCCGCCCCCTGGGCGGGCGCGTGGCCGAAGGGGACGTCCTCGCCGAGGTGTTCCACCGCGAGGGGTTCGACGGTGGTGCGGCGGTGGTGCTGGTGGCCGGGGCGGTCCGGATCGGACCCCGGGAGGACTGCCGGGTACCGCGCGAACCGGAACCGGTGCCGCAGGCCGACGCCCGTGCGGGGGCCGCCGGGGAAGTCGCCTCGAAAGACGCCGCCGACGCCTCCTCGGGCGTTGTTGCTGATGTCTCCGCGGGTGTCGCCGCTGACGTCTGTGCGGGCGTCGCCGCTGACGTCTCCGCGGGCGTCCGCGCCGACGGGACGGGGGCGTTCCATGTCTGACCCCCTGTCCAGCCCGGTCGCCGCGCCCGCGCCCGCCTGCGAGCGGGACCTGCGGGAGTACCTGTCCCGGATGCTGCACTGGCACTTCGGAGAGGACACCGGCTCGCGGTTCTGGGTCGGCCACCGCGCCGCGCTGCCCTTCGACCCGGTCACCGACATCATCACCTTCGACGATCTGCGCCGGTTCCCGTCCCGGGTGAACGAGCTGCGCGAGGCCCGCGTCGAGGACCTGGTCCCCCGGGGCCTGGCCGAGGAACCCCCGCCCTACGTGGTGGAGTCCGGCGGCACGACCGGCAGGCCCAAGCGCGCCGTCCTGTCGCAGAGCCGGATCGAGCAACTGGTCGACCTGTACTGCGCGTACGTACCGGAGGCCGCGGGGCACACCATGCTGTCGCTGTTCCCGACCGGCCCCCACCTCGCGGGCAACTGGCAGCGGCGGTGGGCGCGGCGGCTGCGCGTGCCCTATCTCCAGGTGGACATCGACCCGCGGTGGGTGAAGTCGGGGATCGGGGCGGAGGTGCGGCGCCGGTACGTGGAGCACGTACTGGCCCAGGCCCGGGACGTGCTGCGCACCCAGCACGTCGGGCACCTGCTGGTGACCCCGCCGCTGCTGCGGGCGCTGGCCCGGTCCGAGGAGCTGGCGGAGCGGGTGCGGGCCACGGTGCGGGTCATCACCTGGGGCGGGGCCCGGATGACCCGCCAGGAGGTCTACGAGTACGCGCGGCTGGTGTTCCCGGACGCCGTCTTCGCGGCCACGTACGCGAGTTCGATCACGGGAACCCGGGCGCTGCTGAGGCGTACGACGGCGTACGACGACCATCCGGTGTTCGATCCGGTCGGCCCGGAGCTGTTCGTCCGCGTCGTCGATCCGGGCACGCGCGGGCCGGTGCCGTACGGGACGCGGGGCCAGGTGCTGATGCACACGGTCACCCGGGACATGTTCCTGCCGAACAACCTGGAGCGGGACCTGGCGGTGCGGGTGGCCCGGGGCGAGGAGTGGCGGGGCGACTCGGTCGCGGACGTCGCGCCGATGGCGGAGTTCGAGGGCAGCCGGGTCGTCGAGGGGATCTACTGATGGGCGGCGCACGGGAGGAGCAGCGGGTGCCCGTCGTACGGGAAACCACCGCGGGCCGGGTCGGCGGGGTGCAGTACCGGCCCTCCGGCTTCGCCCTGTGGCGGGGCATTCCGTACGGCACGGTCCGGCCGGACGGCGGCCGGTTCGCCGGTCCGGTGCGGCCGGAGCCCTGGGAGCGGGTGCGTCCGGCGCTGCGGCACGGCCGGATGTCCTGGCAGCTCCCGCCGGTCCACGACCGGGCGTCGGGGGGCCCGCGGGACTTCGGCTTCGCGCACACCGCCGACCCGGAGCACGAGGACTGTCTGAACCTCGATGTGTACACCCCTGACCCCGGGCGGGCGGGCCTCCCCGTGCTCGTCTGGTTCCACCCGGGGATGCAGGTCGCGGGTTCGGGGAACATGCCCGGCAGGCGTCCGGAGGTCCTGAGCCGCAACCACGGCGTCGTCGTGGTGACGATGAACTTCCGCCTCGGGTGCTGGGGCCATCTCTTCCTGGACGAGCTGGGCGGTCCGGGCGGCCCCGTGGGGCGGGACACCGCCAATCTCCGGCTGCGCGACCAGGTCCTCGCCCTGGCCTGGGTGAAGGAGAACATCGCGGCCTTCGGCGGTGACGCCGCCAACGTCACCCTGTTCGGCGAGTCCGCGGGAGCGCGCAACATCGGCTCCGTCCTGGGGTGCCCCGCCGCCGAAGGACTCTTCGAGCGGGCCGCCCTCTACAGCGGCGGCTGCGAGAACGTGGTGCCGCGGGACGCGGCGACCGCCTTCGCCCGGGAGTTCCTGGAGTGCGCCGGTCTCACCGACGCGCCCGGACGGCTCCTCACCATCCCGAACGTGCACCTGAGGCTGGCGCACGAACGCCTGCTCGAACGGCACGAGATCGTGCACTACCGGGACGTCGTGGACGGTACGCACCTGGAGCGGCCACCGATCGAGGCGATCGCGGCGGGTGCGTCCGGCAAGACCGACCTCCTCGTCTCCCACACCGCGGACGAGGCCGGTCTGTGGGACCGCCTGATGCCGGACGGGGCGCGCGTGGTGGCACGGGGCGCGCGAACCGGTGTACCGGCCGCGCGGTACGGGACGGACCACGCGGCGTTCATCAACGCGGAGCTGTTCCTGCGTCCCGCGCGCGAGCTGTTGCGGACGAAGTCCGCGTCGGGCGGCGGCCGGTGCTGGTACCAGGTGTACGACCACGTGCCGTCGAACCACAGCTTCGCCGACGCCCCTCGCGCGGTGCACGGCATGGACCTGGCCTCGCTGCTGCTCGACCTCTCCTGTCCCGGCAGCGCCTCGGAGGCGGATGTCACGGTGGCCCGTCATGTCCAGGGGGCGCTCGTGGAGTTCGCCCGCGGCAGGGGCCCGGCGACCGGACAGGTCCCCTGGCCCGTGTACGACCGCACGGCGGAACTGCTCGTCCGCATCGGGCCAGAGCCACGGGTGGAGAGCGCCGTGTGGCCGCCGGACGACGACCACCCGGCAGCCGGCCGGTAACGGGGACGGGGGGCGACGGGGAGTGCGTACGAAACCGGGGGCGGCGCTGTCCTGGACGACGCGGCTGTTCCAGTCATGCGCCGCCGAGCGGCGGGCGGCGGTCTGCGCCGTGGGACTCGCGCTGGCCGGTGCCGGGATCGATCTCGCCACACCGCTGGTCATCGGGTCCGTGGTCGACGGGCTGTCCGCCGGCCGGACCGTCGCCCTCGGCACGCTCGTCCTGCTCGCGGTCGCCGCCGTGCTCAGGTTCGTCGTCCAGTTCGGCCAGCGCGCCACCGCGAGCCACCTCGCGACGCGGGTGCAGCACGGGCTGCGGGTGGAGCTGCTGGCGTCGCTGTGCCGCTACTCCGGTGAGCAGCAGGACGCGTTGCGGCGCGGCGAGGTGGTCTCGCGGTCGGTCACCGATCTCCAGGTGATCCAGGCGCTGCTGGCCCTGGCCCCGCAGGCGGTCGCGGCGGTGTGCCACGTCACGGTCCAGGTCGTGATCATGTTCGTGCTCTCGCCGGTGCTGGCGCTGACGACGCTCGTCGCCCTCCCGCTCGCCGGTGCGCTGGTGGTCCGTTTCCGGCGGCGGCTCCACGCGGCCACCTGGCTCTCCCAGCAGGCCGCCGCCGACCTGACCTCGTTCACCGGGGAGGCCGTCGCCGGGCTCCCCGTCACCAAGGTCTTCCAGCGGGAGGAGCTGATCGAGAGCCGCTTCCGGGCCCTGGCCACCACGCTGTTCGGCCGCCGCCAGCGCGTCGCCCGGCTGAACTCCGTGTTCACCCCGGTCCTGATCACCCTGCCGCAGTGCACGCTCGTCCTGGTCATCGGCGTCGGCGGGACGATGGCCCTGCGCGGCGACATCGGCGTCGGGACCTTCGTGGTGTTCGCGACGTATCTGCTCACCATGACCGGGCTGGTGCGGCTGCTGGCCGGGGCGGTCGCGGCGGTCGCACTCGCCCGGTCGTCCGCCGACCGTATCCACGCGCTCATCGACAGCGGCAGCCCCGGGACGGCCGGGGACGGGGATGCCCCCGGAGCGCTCTTGTCCGACGCCGGGACCGGCACCGGGGACGGGACCGGCACCGGGGACGGGACCGGCACCGGGGACGGGGACGGGCTCGGTCCCGGGGTGGTGCTGTCCGACGTCGGGCTCACGCTCGGGCCGCAGGCGCGACAGGTCCTGCGGGGCCTGAGCCTCACGGTCGCGCCCGGGGAATGCCTCGGTGTCGCGGGCCGGGCCGGTTCCGGGAAGTCGGTCCTCGGGCTGCTGCTCCAGGGTCAGTACCGGCCCGGTTCGGGGCGGGTCGAGTTCGTCGGCCGCACGGGCCGGGTCCGGACACCGGCCTCCGGCGCCGCCTCCGGCGCCGCCGCTGGCGGCACCGGTGCTGACACGGTGCTGGTGACGGAGGATCCGTTCCTGTTCTCCGGCACCGTCCGGGACAACATCCTGCTGGGCCGGGAGTTCCACGGCGGCCGGTACGCCTCGGCGGTCGCGGACGCCGCCGTGGACACGATGCTGGACCGGATGCCGGACGGCGACCTGACCCACGTCGGCGAGGACGGGGCCCGGCTCTCGGGGGGCGAGCGGCAGCGGATCGCCCTCGCCAGGGCGCTGTACGGCGCACCGGGCCTGCTGCTGCTCGACGACGCGACGTCCGCCCTGGACACCCTGACCGAGGCACGGGTGCTCACCGCGCTGCGGCGGCGGCTCGGGGCGGGGTGCACCCTCGTCGTGACCGGGCGGCGGCGGGCGGTGCTGGCGCTGGCCGACCGGATCGTGGTCGTCGAGGAAGGCCGCGTGGCCGAGCACGGCGGCGCCGCGGAGCTGATGGAACATTCCGTGCGGCTCAGGGCCCTGATGGGCGAGGCCGCCGGGACACCGACGCTGGGCGCCGACGAGGTGACGGGCAGCGAGAGGGGCGCGCCCGGGACACCGCCGCCGTACGCCTCCCCGGGCCGGGCGCGCGCCGGGGAGCGAGGGGATGCGTCCGGGGCGTACGCCGCCCGGCTGCCCGCGACGGCGGACAAGCCCGCGGAAGCGGACCTCGAAAGCGGGCGGCGGGACAGCCCGCTGGGCTTCGCGGAGACGCTGCGGCCGGTCCGGGGGCCCGCCCTCGCGGCGGTCGTCTGCATCGGCGCCGAGGTCGCCGCGGCCGTCACGCTGCCGTCGGTGGCCCGGTCCGCACTCGGGAGTTCGGCGGACGGTGACGCGGCGGCGGTCGGGGCGCTGTTCGCGCTGGGGCTCGCGGTCACCGCGGTGAGCTGGGTCGCGGGCTGGGGCACCATCCGTACGACCACACGGGTCTGCGACCGGGTGCTGTTCGCCGTACGCCTGCGGTGCTTCCGGCACATCCAGCGGCTTCCGCTGCCGTACGTGGACCGGGTGCGGTCGGGCGGGCTGCTGACCCGGATGACCTCCGACATCGACTCGCTGTCCGCGTTCGTGCAGACGGGCCTGCTGTCCCTGGCCGTCAACCTGCCGCTGGTGTGCGGGGTCGGCCTGGTCGTCGTCTGGATCGCGCCGGGCTACTGGCCCGTCCTGGTGTGCGCGGGGGGTGTGGTGCTGGCCGGGGCGGTGGTGTTCCAGCGCGCCGTCTCCCGTTCGTACCCCCGGGCGCGCGAACTGCTCGCGGCGGTCAACACCGACCTGCACGAGAAGGCGCACGGCATCCGTACGGCGCAGATCTTCCGCTGCACCGGGCGGATCGTCGCGGAGTTCGCGCAGAGGTCGGCGGCGTACCGCGACGAACGGCTGCGCGGGCAGACGGCGGTGGCGTGGTTCTTCCCCCTGGTGGCGCTGGCGGTCGACCTGGCGCTGGTCTGTGTGCTGCTGCCGTCCGCGGCGGACGGGCTGCCCTGGGCGGGCGTTCGTGACGGTGGCACCGCCGCCGCTCTCGTCCTGTACCTCTCCATGCTGTACTACCCGATCCAGCAGATCGCGACGGTCTACGACGGCGCCCAGCAGGCCCGGGTGGGGATCCGGCGCGTCAACGGCCTCCTGTCCGAGCCGACGGAAGAACCGGCGGAAGCAGCGGCGGAAGCGTCATCGGAGGGGCGTCCGGAGGGGCGTCCGGAGCATCCGGCGCCCGCGAGCGCTCCGCCCAGCGGCGAGGGCATCCGCTTCGACCGGGTCGGCTTCACGTACCGGGAGGACGCCCCGTACTCGCTCCTGGACATCGTGCTGGACATCCCCCCGGGGAGGTCGCTCGCCGTCGTCGGCCCGACCGGCGCGGGCAAGTCGACCATCATCAAGCTGCTGGCCCGGTTCTACCGCCCGCAGCGCGGGACGATCCTCCTCGGCGGGGTGGACGTCAACGGCATCCCGCTGCGCGACTACCGGCGCCGGACCGCCCTCGTGCCGCAGGAGGCCCATCTGTTCAGCGGTTCCGTCGGCGAGAACATCGCCTTCGGACGGCCCGGTGTGTCCGCCGCGGAGATCACGGCCGCCGTACGGGCACTCGGCGCGGCGCCGCTGATCGACTCCCTGCCCGGCGGGCTGGACTACGACGTCGGCCCCCGGGGCGCCGCCCTGTCCGCCGGGCAGCGGCAGGTGGTCGCCGTGCTCCGGGCGCTGGTCTCCCGCCCCGAACTCCTGCTGCTGGACGAGGCCACCGGCGCGCTGGACCTGGAAGCCGAACGCAGCGTCGTCCGCGCGCTGCGCGGCGACCGGAGCGGGCGCAAGACCGTCCTGGTCGCCCACCGCCTCGCCACCGCCGCCCAGGCGGACGTCATCGCCGTGGTCGAGCGGGGCCGTGTGCGGGAGGTCGGCGGGCACGAGTCGCTGCTGCGGTCGGGCGGACTGTACGCGGCCCTCTGGGCGGCCTCCGACCGGTGGACGGCCCCGGCCCCCGGGCAGCCGACGGCCACGACGGATCAACCTACGACCGAGGACGAGGAGCGAGGGCATGAAGTCACTGACCTGCGGTGAGGGGTTCCGGTTCAACGGCGCGGTGTCGTTGCAGCGGGGCGAGAACTGGGTGGCCCCGTGGCGGGTGCCCTTCGACCGGGCCCGGCTGTACTTCCCCGAAGGCGGCATCGGGCGGGCGGGAATGCCGTCCGGGGTGGCCATCGTGCTGCGGACGGACGCCGAGCACATCGAACTGGACTATCTGTGCGCGCGCTGCCCGGACAACATCGTCGAACTCGCCGAGGACATCGAGCAGCTGGAGTCCGTCGACGTGGTGGTGGACGGCCGCCGTCTCGGCCGGCACGCCCTGTCGCCGTCCCGCGGCACAAGGACGCTGCGGCTGGACCTCGGCGGGCCGGGCGACGGCAGCGGCGCGGGGGGCGGCGCACGGCAGGTCGAGCTCTGGCTTCCGCTCTACGCCCAGTTCCGCCTGGTCAGCCTGCGCATCGACGAGGGCGCGACGGCGTCCCTGCCGGCGCCGAACCCGAAACGGTGGGTGCACTACGGCGGTTCGCTCTCGCAGGGCATGGGCGCCGACTCGCCCCTGACCACCTACGTCCAGTCGAGCCGGTGGCGCGACGACCTCGATCTGGTGTCGCTGGCCCGGGGCAAGGGCACGCACCTGGAGCCGGTGTTCGCGGATCTGGTCGCCGAGCTGCGTCCGCGCTATCTGACCATGGCGGTGGGCGGCATGGTCTACCTCACCGGGTCGCTGAACCCGTACACGTACCTCACGAACATGCTCGGGTTCGTGAAGCGTGTCATCGACGCCGTGCCCGGCTGCGAGGTGGTCGTGTTCCTGGCACCGGCGAGTCCCCGGTTCCGCGACCGCAAGGGGCCGGGCGGGCTGACCGCCGCGGAATGGGCGACGGTGCACGACGCCACCGTGGAGTCGGTCGTCGAGTGGGGCGAGGACCGGGTCCACGCCGTGCGCCAGTGGTCGGACCTCGACGCGTCCGACTTCCTCGCCGACGGCATCCACCTGACGTCGGACGCGCACCGCCGGTACGGGGCGTACCTGGCGGAGCAGATCCGTGCCCGCGTGGGGTAGCGCGGGCCGCTGGCCGATCCCTTCACATGAGGACGAGGACAAGGAGAAACGCTGTGCAGGACGCTGAGCGGACACGCGACGACGAGCACGACCACGCCCCGGTGACGGCGGACGCGGCCACCCCCGCGGGCGCGCCCGCGAAGGACGACGCCGACTGGTTCGACGACGTGCCCGACGAGCAGGTCGGGGCCGTGCTCTCGCTGGACGAACTGGCCCCGTACCCCGGGTTCTAGAGAGCGGTGAGGAGCATCGTGGAACCTTCGCACCGATCCACCGACCTGGCCCGCACGCGGTGGCGGCACGTGCTGGACTGGTACGCGTCCCGGCCTCCCGGGCGCGACGCCACCCGACGGACGTGGCCCCAGGGCGCGGTGATCGTCGTGGACCGCGCCCCCCTCCCGTACCAGGCCGATCTGGCGCCCCTCGGCTGTCGCGTGGCCGCGCACACCTCGCTCGACGACTGGCGGCGGGGCTCCGCCCAGCGGTCGGTCCCGGCGTCGGCGGGGTACGTCCTGGTGGTCGTCGCCCGGCAGGCGTTCGACCTCCGGCTCGCCGGGGACATCGTGGACCTCGGGCGCCAGACCGGCCTCCGGGTGGGCGCGCTGCCGGCGCGCTCCTCCGGGGAGCTGAGCTTCCTGCTCCGGCGCATGGCCCTGGCCAGGCAGGAACGGGACGGCAGACACGTCTTCGTCGACGCCGCCGACGCCGCGTGCGTCGTGGGCGACGCTGCGGAGTTCGCCGTTCCCGGCGCCGGGAACGTGCACAGCGTCTCCGTCTACGGCCACGGCAACGAGTCCCATGTGAAGGTCGGCGACAGGTTCGTCTGCGCGCACAGCGCGACCGCCTTCCCCGGACAGGACTGCGCCTGCGCGGCGAACGGGCTGCGGCTGTGCCGGCTCGACGACATCCGCTGCTCCTGGATCCACCTGGGATCGTGCGGGGCCCTGATCCCGGACTGGCGGCGCAGCCTGCCCGCCACCAACTTCGTCGACGCCTTCGCGAGTTCCTACGCGGGGACGCTGTGCGGGTCGCTCTACCGGATGCCGACATCGCGCCGGGCGATCCTGACCCACGAGCTGGCCCAGCTCGGCGGGGCCGCGCCGGACGGGGACGACCGGTCGGCCGGGACGCTGTGCCTGGGCGACCCGGTGCTGCTGCGCCACGGCCCCGGCGCCACGGAGCGGAGGGCGGCCGTGGTGTCCCTGGTGGGCGAACTCGCCGGGATCGAGGCGGATTCGGCGCGCCTGTCCGAGGACCGGGCACGGCTGCTGGCCCTGACGCGGACGGTCCAGGACGCGCGCGGTGTGCTCCTCGCCCTGCGCATGGCGGCGGGCCCGTCCGCGCGCGGGACGCTGGACTCCTGCGCGCGCGGGATCGACCGGGCCTCCGGCTGGGCGATGCGGGCCGCCGCGGTGCTGTCGGCGGCGAGGGAGCGGGCGCTGTACCGCGAGGCGGTCCGGGCCGAGTTCACCCAGTGCGCCGCCAGGATGGAGGCACTTGCCGAGCGGTTCGAGCGGGAGCTGATCTCCCTCCTGGCGAACGTCCCGGCCGGCGTTCCGGCGAGCGCCCCGTCGAGCGCGCTGGCGAACGTGCTGGCCTCGGTGCCCGCGATCGGTGCCCGGTCCGTCGAGCGCGCCATGAAGACCGGGCTGCTCTTCGAGCCCGCGGGATCGGGGACGCTGTGCGCCTGCCGGCTGTGCGGACTTCCGGTCCGGGTCGCCGTGGCCCGGAGCGCGGCGGACGGCCGGGAGTGCTTCTGGGCACGGTGCGACGTCTGCGGGCATCTGGCACGGTCGTCGGACGGGGAGCGGTTCCCCCTGATCACCCTGGCGGGGCCGGAAGCGGTCGGCGTGCGGTTCTTCGGCGCGTGGGGGCTCGCCGGGGAACGGCCGGGTCCGTCCGCCCGGGTGGTCATCGACGTCGACGACGGCAGCCGGGGCCTGCACACCAGGAGCGTGCACACCGTCGCGGCGGGCGGGGAGGTGCGCGTGCGGTGCGACACGGGCGGCGCGGGGCCCTCGCTCCGGGTGCGGGCGCTGGTGGTGTCCGGATTCTCGATGTGGTTCGCGCGCGCGACCGTGCCGACCGCCGAACTGCTCGGCGCCCCGCCCCGCTCCAGCACCCCGTCCCCCTGACGCGAAGGACGTCATGTGCGTGGTACCGCCGCCGGCCAGCCCAAAGACGAGGACTGAGGACTGAGGACGCATGAAGGCCGTGTTCGCAACCGCCCCCGACCCCGACGACCCGCTGTCCGCCGTCGTCGTCGGACACCGCCCCGACCCCGAGGTGCCTCCGGGCTGGGTCCGGGTGGAGGTCCGGGCCGCCTCCCTGAACCACAAGGACCTCTGGACCCTGCGCGGCGTGGGGATCAACCCGGACCAGTACCCCCGCATCCTCGGCTGCGAGGCGGCGGGGCGACGGCCGGACGGCACGCGCGTGGTGCTGTACCCGCTCCTCGACTCCCCGCCGGGAGTGAGCGACGAGACCCTGGCGATGCCCGCGGCACAGCTGGTCGGTGCCCGGCCTGGCACCCTCGCCGAGTACTTCGCCGCTCCTGCGGAGAGCCTGCTGCCCGTCCCTGACCATCTGTCCTGGGAGGAGGCGGCGTGCCTGGTGTGCACCTGGCTTCCCGCCTACCGGATGCTGTTCACGAAGGCGGCGCTGCGCCCCGGGGACACCGTGCTCGTCCAGGGCGCCGCGGGCGGCCTGTCCACCGCGCTGATCAGCCTGGCCTCGGCGAGCGGGGTGCGTACGTGGGTGACCGGCCGGTCCGCCGCGAAACGGGCCCTGGCCCGTCGCCTGGGCGCGAGCGCAGCCTACGGGCCGGGGGCCACGCTGCCCGAGCCGGTCGACGCGGTGATCGACAGCGTGGGCAGGGAGACGTGGACGCACACCCTGCGCAGCGTCCGGCACGGCGGCACGGTGGTGGTCGCGGGCGCGACGACGGGCGATGTGCCGCCCGCCCGGCTGCACCGGATCTACTTCCACCAGATCAACGTCGTCGGCTCGTTCAGCGGGACGCGGGAGGAGTACGGGCGGATGCTCACGCTGATGCGCGCCACCGGCATCCGGCCCCTGGTGGACGACGTGCTGCCGGTCCAGGAGGCGCGCGCGGCGCTCAAACGGCTCGCGGACGGCGATGTACGCGGCAATCTCGTCCTCACCTGGCCGGATCACACCGGTCCGGCCGACGGCGGGGCCGCCCGGTGAGCGCCGCGATCGAGATCGTGCGCGAGGCGGGCGACGGCGCCGCCGTCCCGCCGTGCGACCGCCGGTTCCACTACGTCCCGCCGTGGCGGGCCGCGACGCTGACGGCACTCGCCCGGCAGATCCTGCCCCCGGTCGCCGAGGTGGCGGCCCGGTACGCCTCCGGCGCCCGGCCGGACGCCCCGGTCACCGCGAAGGAGACGGCGACGCTGATCGCGGCGTGCGCGTACGTACGGCTGCGGGGCGCGCGCGACGGCTGCGCCCTCGCGTTCGGCGGGCTGCCCCCGGAGCTGGCGGGGTACGCCCGCACCGAACGGATGACGGTGCGGGCGGCGCTGGAGTGCGTCGCCTGGTTCAACGCCAACCAGCGCCCCCTGACCCGGGTGGACCTCGCTGCGGACGGCCTCGCCGGGGCGCCGCTCACGGACGGCGCGCTCTACGGGCCGGAGCTGGCACGGCGGTACGCCCCGGCACGGCCGGTGACCGAGCGGTTCAACGCCGTGCTGCGCGGCTTCGCCACGGACTTCCTGGGCTCGCTGCGCGTGCTGGAACTGGGTACGGGCACGGGCAGGCTGGGCCGTAACGTGGCGCCGTTCGCGGGCTCCTACACCGGGATCGAGGCGTCGCGCGCGATGATCGACGCGGGGCGCAGGGACGGTCTGGACGTGCGGCACGGCGACATGATGGCGATGCCGTTCGCGACGGGGTCGTTCGACGCGGTCGTCGAGCACGAGAGCATCGACTTCTGCACGGAGCCGTTGCTGGCGGCCGCCGAGGTCGCCCGGGTCCTGGCGCTGGGCGGCAGGTTCTACCGCGTCGAGCTGGAGACCTCGCCCGCCGCCGGGATCGGCCGCCTCCAGGAGGCGGTCACCGCCCGGCTGGCGGACGTGTCCGGCGGGGTCTTCCCGTACTGGACCAAGGGGCAGCGGCAGCGGCTGCACGGGTGGCTGCTGCGCCGCGGCTTCGTGCACCGCAGGATCGAGCTGGCGCGCTGGGAGGAGACCCGGACGCTGAGCGGCTGGCTGCAGGGCCTGGTGAACGCCAGTTACCCGTCCTTCTCCGGCATCGACGAGCGGACGGCGCGGTCCGTCTGCGTGGAGCTGGCGCACACCGCCGCGCTGGGAGACCTGGACAGCCGGTGGCCGGGACGCGCCGGTGTGGTCCTGCACGTATACGAGCCCATCGACCGCTGCTGCCCGAAGCACCTCCCGTAACAGGCAGGAGAGAAGCATGCTGGTATGGATCAACGGCCCGTTCGGCGCCGGTAAATCGAGCGTCACCGAGCAGCTGACACGGCTCGCCGACCGCGTCATCGTCTTCGATCCGGAAGAGGCCGGCTTCCACCTCCGCGCCTGGGTGCCGATGCCGGAATCGGGGGACTTCCAGGACCTGGCGTGCTGGCGCGACGTCGTGGCCCGGTCGTGCGCGGCGTTCGTCCGGCACTACCCCGACCACCTTCTCGTCGTCCCGATGACCGTGCTGAACGACGCCTACCGGCGGGAGATCTTCGACATCGTCCGCGAGGACACCGACGACCTCCTGCACGTCTGGCTGTCGGTCGGCCGGGAGCTCCTCGCGCGACGCATCACCGCCCAGGTCGTCCACCCGGACGACCCGGTGCGCGACGCCGGGGTGCGGGCCTGGCGGCTCGCCCGGATCGACAGCGCGATGGCCTGCGAGGAGCGCCTGGCCACGGATACGGGCACGGTCGTCCTGCCGACCGACGACGCGAGCCCCCGGCAACTGGCCGAACGGATGATGCACCCGGAGATCACGTGCTGGATATGACAGGATCGGGCGCTGTGAGGACGCTCCCCGTTCAGTCCGCCGCAGCCCCCCTTACCGCCGCCCGATGACCAGCGAAGACCCCGCGCGCGAGATCGACGCGGGGCAGTTGCCCGAGGACGTCGTGGCGCTCGTCGACGCCCTCGGCCCCGGCGAGGACCTGGTGATCACCCGGGACGGCGCACCCTTCGCGCGGATCTCCGCCCTCACCAGGAACGTCCTCGTCGGCACCGTCATCCCCCCGTCGGACGCCCCCGGGACCGAACCACCGCCCGACGGCCCGTCGGTCACGGTCGTCGTCACGGCCATGGAGCTCTCCGAGTCGGCCCGCAACGCGCTCTCCGACCAGCTCGGCCCGGACTACATCGTCCTCGACATACACGCCGCTCCCCGGTCGGCCGATGTCCTCCTGGTCCCCCCGATCAGCCCCCAGCTGATCGGATCCCTGCGCTCGGCGTTCCCCGACGCCCGGGTCGTCGTCACCGAGATCGAGGATCCCGAGCTGGGGGTCGACTACCAGGGCCCCGTCCGCCGCCTCCTCGACGCCGGTGCCGAGGCCTACCTCCCTCCGGCCACCGTCCCCCGTCTGGCCCAGCATCTGGCCCACACCCTCACCCACCAGCCCCGCTCCCCCGCCCCTTCCCTCGGCCCCTCCGCCACCGGGGAACTCGGCCCCGCCGAAGAGCCCTGAGCCCGGAGCACCGCCGGGCGAAGCCGCACCGCGACACCGCGCGCACCGCGCGACCCGCCCGCCCCGCCCGGCGCGCGCACCCGCACGCGAGTGCGCAGTATCGGTCGAAGGCGGGAAGTCACCGGCGCGGCACGCGCGGCCGTCCGGTGCGACGGCCGGACAGCCGGAGGGAGGAGTCGGAGTCATGGAGAGGACGGCGGACCGGCCCCTGTGCCTGGTGACCGGGGCCAGCGGGTACATCGGCGGGCGGCTCGTGCCCGAACTGCTGGCCGCCGGGTACCGGGTGCGCTGTATGGCCCGCTCCCCCGGGAAGCTGCGTGACTACCCCTGGGCCGGGGAGGTGGAGGTGGTCCGGGGCGATGTCACCGACCCCGTCTCGGTCGGGGCCGCGATGCGGGAGACCACCGTGGCCTACTACCTGGTGCACGCGCTCGGCACCGGACGCGGCTTCGAGGAGACCGACCGCGAGAGCGCCCGTGTCTTCGGCGCGCAGGCCGCCGAAGCCGGTGTGCGCCGCATCGTGTACCTGGGCGGGCTGACCCCGTCCGGGGTGCCCGAGCGCGAACTGTCGCCGCACCTGCGCTCCCGGGCCGAGGTCGGGCACATCCTGCTGGAGAGCGGGGTGCCCACCACGGTGCTGCGCGCCGCAGTGATCATCGGCTCGGGTTCGGCCTCCTTCGAGATGCTGCGCTACCTGACCGAGCGGCTGCCGGTGATGGTCACGCCGAGCTGGGTGCGCACCCGCATCCAGCCGACAGCGGTCCGCGACGTGCTGCGCCTGCTGGTGAGCAGTGCGCGGATGCCCGCGGAGGTGAACCGCGCCTTCGACATCGGCGGGCCCGACGTACTGACGTACCGGGACATGATGCTGCGCTACGCGGCGGTCGCCGGGCTTCCCCGGCGCGTGATCCTGCCGGTGCCGGTGCTCACGCCCGGTCTGTCCAGCCACTGGGTCGGCCTGGTCACCCCGGTCCCCTCGTCCATCGCCCGGCCGCTGACGGAGTCGCTGCGCTACGAGGTGGTGTGCCGGGAGAACGACATCACCCGCTACGCCCCCGACCCGCCCGGCCACCCCATCGGTTTCGACGAGGCGGTACGGCTGGCCCTCAAGCGCGTGCGCGACGCCGAGGTCGCCACCCGCTGGTCCTCCGCCTCGGTGCCCGGCGCCCCCAGCGACCCCCTGCCCACCGACCCCTCCTGGGCGGGCGGCAGCCTCTACACCGACCGGCGGGACCGCCCGGTCGACGCCCCTCCCGAGACCCTGTGGCGGGTCATCGAGGGCATCGGCGGGGAGAACGGCTGGTACTCCTTCCCCCTGGCCTGGTCCGTCCGCGGCTTCGCCGACCGGCTCATGGGGGGTGTGGGACTGCGCCGCGGACGCCGCGACGCGCACCGGCTGCGCGTGGGCGACTCGGTCGACTTCTGGCGGGTGGAGGACATCGAGCCCGGCCGGCTGCTGCGGCTGCGCGCCGAAATGCGCCTGCCCGGACTGGCCTGGCTGGAGCTGCGCGCCGACACGGACGACACCGGCCGCACCCGCTACCGTCAGCGCGCCCTGTTCCACCCGCACGGACTGCTGGGCCACGCCTACTGGTGGAGCGTCTCCCCCTTCCACGCCGTCGTCTTCGGCGGAATGGCCCGCAACATCGCCCGCACGGCCGAACAGACCGCCCGCCGCCCCGGGAAGAGCGGTACCCGCCGGGCCGCCCCGGACTCCCCCGACGGGCCGTAGGCCCTGTCTCCGGACCGCGCCGACGGGGGTGCGGCGCGGTCCGGACGGCGGGGCGGGCGGCGATCAGGCCGCGCCGGTCTCCGGGGCCCCGGCGTACAGCGGGGGCAGGGGGACCGGTGTGAACATGGGCGGTTCCTGGTCCGGTGTCAGGGCGGTCGGGCCGTACAGCCAGTCGACGAACGCGTAGTCGTAGGTGTCGCGGGCGCGCAGCAGGGCGTTGCGCCGCTCGCGCTCCGGGCCGTCGAGGTGCCACAGCTCGCCCCAGGCGCGGGAGGTGGTGAGGACGCGGCGGCAGTGCTCCGGGCGGACGGCCTCGTAGGCGGTGAAGACGGCGGTCCAGTCGACCGTGCCGTCGGCGGAGCGGTTGCGGGCGACGTGTTCGGCGAGCACCCAGCCGTCCTCGATCGCCATGATCGCGCCCTGCGCGATGTACTGGAGCGGCGGGTGCGCGGAGTCACCCAGCAGTGCGATCCGGCCGTGGACCCAGTTCATGACCGGGTTGCGGTCGAACATGCGCCACCACTTGTCCCGCCACATGAACGGCAGGCCGTCCTGGACGAAGTCGCAGGTCCCGGCGAAGGCGGCGTCGAGTTCGTCGGGCGTGCCCCAGTCCTGCTGTCCGGCCAGCGCCTTGGGCGACTCGAAGACGGCGACCTGGTTGACGAGCTCGCCCCCGCGCAGGGCGTAGTGGACGAAGTGGCAGGCGGGCCCCACGTGGACCACGACCTCGCTGAGATCGGCCGACCGCGCCCGCGGCAGCTCGGCGGGCACGGTGCCGCGGTAGGCGACGTACGCGGAGGAGACGGGCTCGTCGTCGACGAGCAGCGTGCGGGCGACGGAGTTCAGCCCGTCGGCCGCGATCACGACACCGGCCTCGTGGGTCTCGCCCGAGGCGAGGGTCACACGGGCACCGCCGTCGGTGTTCTCGTACGCGACCGCCTCCGCGCCGGTGATCAGCTCGACACCGGCCCGTTCGCAGGCGCGCAGCAGCAGGCCGTGCAGGTCGCTGCGGTGGATGACCAGGTACGGGTAGCCGTAGCGCTTCTCCAGGTCCCGCAGGTCGAGCCGGGTCAGCTCGTCGCCGTCGACGGCGTCGCGCATGACCATCGCGTCCGGGACGACACCGAGGCGCCGGGCCTCTTCGAGAAGGCCGTAGTCGTCGAGGATGCGGGTGCAGTTGGGGGCGAGCTGGATGCCCGCGCCGACCTCGCCGAAGGCCGGGGCGCGCTCCAGCAGGCGGACGCTCAGGCCCTGGCGGGTCAGGGCGAACGCGGCGCCGAGGCCGCCGAGGCCGCCGCCGACGACGATCACATCAGGGTGGGACATGAGTCGACTCCTCAGAGCCACGGGCCGAGCGCGGGGGCCTCGGCGATCGGGTGCGGGCGGCCGGAGAGCCAGGCCGCGAGCTCCGGCAGGGGGCGGCCGGGCAGGCCGGTCAGTGCGCGCTTGTCGCGGATCTCGTCGACCAGTGCGGCCAGGAAGCCTTCCGGCAGGTCGGCGAAGGTGGCGCCGGTGGCCAGGTCCACGGCGTGGACGCACACCTCGCGGGCCCGCATCCACGGCAGTTCGGCGGCGGGGACCGTGCGGCCCTGGGCGGTGACGACCTCGTGCCGCCACTGCTCGTCGGTGAGCCCGTCGAACCCCTCGGCGAGCCGGTGCGCGGAGGCGGTGAGCCAGGACCGCAGCTCGTCGGCCGAGAGGGCCGGGCCTCTGGCGATGCCCTCGGCGCGCTCCTCGGCGGAGGCGTACATGGGGGTCTCCTCACCGGTGACCGCCCAGTGCACGAGGTTGCCCAGGGCGTCGGCGTTCGCCGCGACATGCGCGGCGACGTGGGCCCGGGTCCATCCGGGGAGCGCGGTGCTGGCCGAGAAGCCGGTCCCGTCGAGGTCCGCGACGGCGTCGAGCATCAGCTCCGTGCCCGTGCGGGCCCAGGCACGGGCGTCGGCGACGGTCCGTACGGTGCCGGTCATGCCTCGACCACCCTGTTGGTGCAGGTGCCCAGGCCGGAGATCTCGGTGACCACGGTGTTCCCGGGGCGCAGGAAGACCTTGGGGTCGCGGGCGTTGCCCACACCGGCGGGGGTGCCGGTGGCGATGATGTCGCCGGGGCGCAGGGTGGTCACGGTGGAGATGTACTGCACCAGGAACACCGGGTCGAACAGCAGCGTGCCGGTGTCGTCGTGCTGCATGACCTGCCCGTCCACGACCGTCCGCACCTCCAGCGAGGGCCGGACGCCGCCGACTTCGTCGGGCGTGACGACGTAGGGACCGACCGGGGTGGAGGCCTCCCAGATCTTGCCCTGGGTCCATTCGATGGTGCGGAACTGCCAGTCGCGCGCCGAGATGTCGTTCATGACGGTGAAACCGGCGATGGCGTCGGCGGCCCGCTGTTCGTCGGCGCGGCGTACCGCCCGGCCGATCACGACGGCCAGCTCGACCTCCCAGTCGAGCGCGTCGGTCTCGGCCGGCTTGACGATGTCGTCTCCGGCGCCGAGCAGGGTGTCGGCGAACTTCGGGAAGAGGGTCGGGTAGTCGGGCAGTTCCCGGCCCATCTCCTTGATGTGGTTGGTGTAGTTGTGCCCCACGCAGATGATCTTGGAGGGGTTGGGGACGACCGGCGCGAAGTCGGCGCCCTCGACGGGGCGGGAGGCGCCGGACGCGGCGGCGGCCCTGTCCTGCCAGTCGGCCTCGGCGAACAGTTCGCCCAGGTCGGCGTACCCGAGGTCGACCAGGCGATCCCCGTCGAGACGCACCGCCCGGGTGCCGTCGGTGGTGCGGATGGTGGCGAGCTTCATGGTCAGACGTCCTTACGGGTGCGGTGGAGCCGGAGCGCCTCGAAGACGGGCGCGTCGGAGAAGCGGAAGAGGTCGAGGGATCCCTCGTCGGAGTCGGTCGTACCGGCCTCGGACCTGGCGGTGAACGGCTGCCAGGACGGGACGGCGAACAGGTCGCCGCGGGCCACCGTCCAGGACGTGTCGCCGACGGTCACCACACCGGAGCCGTCGAAGACCTGGTACACCGACGAGCCCGTCTCGCGCACCGGCGCCGTCTCGGCGCCCCGGGCGACGCGGTGGAACTCGGCGCGGAGCGTGGGCAGGACGTCGGAGCCGTCGTACGGGCTGGTGTAGCGCACCGCTGCGTGGCCGGGCTCCACGGTGCCGCCGAAGCCCTCCTTCTCCAGCAGCAGCTGGTCGCGGAGAGCGGCGTTGGTGTGTTCCCACTTGTACGACAGCAGCGGACTGCCCGGGGCGGACGGGGCGGCCGAGAGCGGGCGCAGGCCGGGGTGGCCCCACAGCCGCTCGGAGCGCGACCGCTCCGGGGTGATCCGCTCGGCGTCGCTGATCGAGTCGCGGCCGAACTCGAAGAACTGCGCCTCGGTGACGTACTGGAAGGGAATGTCCAGGCCGTCGATCCAGGCCATCGGCTCGGCGGCGGCGTTGTGGTGGGCGTGCCAGTTCCAGCCGGCCTGCGGGAGGAAGTCGCCCCGGTTCATGGGCACCGGGTCGCCGCCGACGACCGTCCACACGCCCGAGCCCTCGACGACGAAGCGGAAGGCGTGCTGGGTGTGCCGGTGCTCGGGGGCGTCCTCACCGGGCATGAGGTACTGGATGGCCGCCCACAGGGTCGGGGTGGCGAAGGGCCGCCCGCCGAGTGCGGGATTGGCCAGCGCGATGGCCCGGCGCTCGCCGCCGCGGCCGACGGGGACCAGGTCCCCGGCCTGTTCCGCCAGCCTTCGCAGCCGTTCCCAGCGCCACAGGTGCGGCACGGCGTGCGAGCGCGGGTGGGACGGCATCAGGTCGCCGATCTCGGTCCACAGAGGGACGAGCAGTTCCTGCTCGAACCCCCGGTAGAGCTCTTCGAGTGCCGGGGTGACCTCGGGCTGCCCCTCCGCGGCAACAGCCCGGAGGCGGACCGGGGTACCCGTGACGGCGTCGTGGGAAAAGGAGATCTCAGTCACGGACTCAGCGTGCGGCGGGTCTGCCGGGTGAACATGGAGATTCTGGAGAGCAGAATCAGAGGACCGTCATGGACAAACCGCTGAAGACACCGCCGCCCTACCCGGTCGCCAGCGTGGACCACGCGCTGCGCGCGGCCGCCATCCTGCAGCTGGAGGGCGGCTCGACCGTCTCGCAGATCGCCGAACGGCTGGGCGTCGCCCGGTCCACCGCCCACCGGATCCTGGCGATGCTGGTGTACCGGGACTTCGCCGTGCAGGACGAGGACCGCCTCTACCGGGCGGGACCGGTGCTGGAGCTCGCCGCGCACTCCCAGTCCCTGGTCTCACGGCTGCGCGCGGCGGCCATGCCCCATCTGCACCAGGTCGTCGGCCTGCTCGACGAGACCGCGAACCTGACGGTGCGCACCGGCGGCACGGTCCGGTTCATCGCCAGCGTCGAATGCCGGCAGGCCCTGCGGGTCGGCTCCCGGGAGGGCATGGTGTTCCCGGCCCACCGCACCACGGCGGGGCTGCTCCTGCTCGCCGACCTCCCCGACGAGGAGCTGGACGAGCTGTACGCGCCCGAGCGCCGTGACCATCCGGCCGACGGACCCGACCTCGCCCGCCTGCGCACCGAGGTGAAGCGGCTGCGGCGCAACGGCTTCGCCGTCAACAAGGAGCGGTCCGAGCGGGGCCTGATCGCCGTCGGCGTACCGGTGCGTGACCAGGACGGCACCGCCCTGGCCGGCCTGTCGGTGTCGATGCCCAGCGTGCGCTACGACCCGCACCGGCTCCCGTCCCTGGTCACAGCTCTGAACGCCACGGCGCGCGCCCTGGCGGACGACCTCGCCGAGCGCCGCTGACCCGGCCCGCACCACGACGGGCTCCGCCACCGCGCGGCCCGGTCCGGCCGCGCGGGAACGCCCCGGCGGCCGTACCGCCCGCCTCAGGAACGCAGACGCGCCGCGACGGACGCGCCGAGGGCCGCGACCGCGTCGGTGAGCAGTTCCATCGCCTCCTCCATCGAGCGGGAGGGATCGGCCTGCCAGGCGACGAAGGCCCCGTCGAACCCCGCGATGGCGAAGTAGTCCAGCTGGTCGGCCACGGCCTGCGCTGCCTCGGGCCCGTACGCGGCGAACGAGTCGGCGATCATGTGGTTCATGTGCGCACGGCCGTCCCGCCGCACCCGTTCGAGGATCCGGTCGATCTCCTCGGCCTCCGAGTCGTGAGCGGCCTCGGCGTTCATCACCAGGATGAAGTGCAGCCGCAGGAAGTCCGGGTTGGCGAGAAAAACCTCCCCGGTGCGCTGGAGGTACCAGCCGAGCCGTTCCCGTACGTCCTGCCGCGGCGGCGGATGCTCCTGCGCGCGCGCCATGTCCCGGAAGAAGGCGTAGGCGCCGTGCTCCATCACCGCGCAGAGCAGCCCGCCCTTGGACCGGAAGTGGTGGTAGACCGCGCTCTTGGGCAGCCCCGACTCCCGGCTGAGCTCCGACAACGTGGTCGCCGCGTATCCGCGTTCGGCCATCAGGCGTGAGGCGACCTCAAGGATCTCGTCCCGGGAGCGCCGCCCTCTGCGGTTGCCGGTCATGTCGCGCCTGGGTTCCACGCCCTGAAGCATACCCGCGCACGGCCGAGTGGATCTTAGGCGGCCCGAGGCGGAACAGCGGCTGATTCTGCTGTGCGGAATCCGCGTTGCACCCTCTTGACCTGCATTTTCAGTCGTGTGACAGTCCGCACTATTGGACTGAACGACCGGTCCAAAACTTGGCACGACCGGCAAGGAGGCCGCCATGCCCCAGAACTTCGACGCGGACGTCGCCGTCATCGGCTACGGCCCCACGGGCGTCGTCGGTGCTCTGACCCTCGCCCAGCAGGGCGCGCGAGTGATCGCCTTCGAACGGGACCGGGACATCTACCCCCGGGCCCGCGCGGTCACGGTCAACGACTGGACCATGCGGATCTTCCAGAGCCTGGGCATCGGCGAGCGCGTCGAGAAGGTGATCGACCCGCAGCGCGCGCTGCGCTGGGTGACGTACGACGGGCACGAGGTGATGCGCATCGAGCATCCGCCGTCGACACTCGGGGCGGGACCGCGCTTCTACAACATCTACCAGCCGATCATGGAGGCTGAGCTGCGCTCGTGCGCGCAGGAGCGCGAGGACGCGATCTCGGTGCGCTACGGCGCCGAGGTGACCGAGATCGAGCAGGACGACTCCGGGGTCACGATCACCACCACCGACACGGCCACCGGCGAGGTGAGCCGCTACCGCACCCGGTACGCGATCGCCGCGGACGGCGGCAGCAGCGCCACCCGGCAGCGCCTCGGCATCGAACTGCTCGGCGACACCAACGAGGTCACCTGGGTGGTCATCGACTGCCGGGTCAAGCGCTGGTGGCCCGACCGCAACTTCCTCACCTTCTGGACCGACGCCGAGCGGCCGGTCGTCGACATCGCGCTGTCGGCTGGCAACCACCGCTGGGAGATCCCGCTCAAGCCGCACGAGACCGAGGCCGACTTCCCCACCAGCGCCGAGGTGTGGCCCCTGCTCAAGGCGCTGGGCGTGAGCGAGGACGACGTCGAGATCCACCAGCACGCCTTCTACCGGCACCACGTACGGTCGGCCCGGACCTGGCGCTCCGGACGGGTCTTCCTGGCCGGTGACGCCGCGCATCTGATGCCGCCGTGGGCCGGGGCCGGGATGCAGACCGGAATGCGCGACGCGCACAACCTGGGCTGGAAGCTCGGCCGGGTACTGGCCGGACAGCTGCCCGAGTCCTGGCTCGACACCTACGAGGCCGAGCGCCGCCCCAACGCCGACTTCTACACCGGCCTCGCGGTGCAGCTCGGCCGGGTGATCAAGCAGGAGGCGTCCGAGGAGGAGCGGGCCGCGCTGTCCGCCCCGCCGCCGGAGGGACGCGTCACCCCCTTCGAGCCGCCGCTGATCGCGCCGCCGGTGCTGGAGGCAGGCTGGCTGCGCGGCCCGCTCGGCGACGCCAGCATCGTCGGCCGGATGGTGCCGCAGCCCGTGGTCGGCGACACCGTCGGCCGGATGGCGCGGCTGGACGAGCTGCTCGGCGACGCCTTCGTCCTGCTGGGCGACGATGTCGATCCCTCGACGCTGCTGACCGAGGAGGAGCGCGGTCAGTGGGACGCGCTCGGCGCCCGCTACCTCGCGGTCCGTCCGCAGAACGCCTACACCCAGGGGCCCGACGAACTCGTCGACCTGGAGGGCGTGCTCGGCTCCTGGCTGCGCCGGTACGGCGTGCGCGCGGTGGCCCTGCGCCCCGACCGCTTCGTGGCCGCCGCCGACACCAGCGGCCTCGGCGTCCCCGCCTGACCGCCCGTCCATCTGTCTTCAAGGAGGGATCTCCCATGAGCGGAGTCAAAGAACTCGCCTACGTCGTCTACGAGGTCGGCGATCTCGCCGACTGGGAGCGCTTCGGAGTCGAGCTGCTCGGCATGCAGCCCGGCGAGCGGGGTGACGACTGGTTCAGTCTGCGCCTGGACGAGAAGGCGCACCGCTGGATCGTGACCCGGGGCCCGGCCGACGACCTGGCCGCCAGCGGGTACGAGATCGGGAGCGACGCGGAACTCGACGCGCTGGTCGAGCGGTTGCGGGCCGCGGGGCTCCAGGTCGACGAGGGGGACGCGGCGCTCGCCGCGGCCCGCCGGGTGGAGCGGCTCTTCGCCACCACCGACCCCATGGGCAACCGCGTCGAACTGGTCACCGGCCTGGCCGACGCCCCCACCCCGTTCGCCTCCCCGGGCCTGCTCGGCGAGTTCGTCACCGGGGCCGGTGGCGCCGGACACCAGGTGCTGCTGGCCCACGGGGTGAGCCGCGAGGAGTACCTGGGCTTCTACCGCGACCTGCTCGGCTTCCGGATCAGCGACATCATCGTCGAGGAGCTGGCCCCCGGCATCGTCGCCGACCTGATCTTCCTGCACTGCAACGGCCGCCACCACACCGTCGCGTTCGGCGACATGCCCTCCCCCAAGCGCACCCACCACTTCATGGTCGAGGTCACCGACATCCGGGACGTGGGCCTGGCCTACGACCGCTGCATGGACGCCGGGCAGCCGTTCGAGATGACGCTGGGGATGCATCCCAACGACCACATGTTCAGCTTCTACGTCTTCACCCCCTCCGGCTTCTCCGTCGAGTACGGCTGGGGCGGGCTCATCATCGACGACGCCACCTGGCAGGTGCGCACCCTCGACCGCCTGCACAGCTGGGGCCACCGCCCGCCGGGCGTGGTGGCCGGGCTGCTGGCCGCCGCGCCGTCCCCGCTGGATTCCGAAGGAGGAGAGGGCTGATGGCACTCGACAAGGAACAGATCACGCGCTCGGTCCAGACCCGCGACTGGTCGCTGCGCTACTACGAGGCCGGCTCCGGCCACCCGCTGGTGCTGCTGCACGGCAGCGGCCCGGGGGCGACCGGCTGGAGCAACTTCAGCGGCAACATCGAGGCACTCGCCGAGCACTTCCACGTGTACGCCGTCGACATGCCCGGCTGGGGCGAGTCCGACCCGGCCACGGTCGACCGGCTCGACCACGTCGACGCCGCGATCCAGTTCCTCGACGCGCTGGGCATCTCCCGGGCCGCGTTCGTGGGGAACTCGATGGGCGGCCAGACCTCTCTGCGCCTGGCCACCGAGCACCCGGAGCGGATCAGCCACCTGGTGACCATGGGGCCGCCGGTCGGGCGCATGCCGAGCCTGTTCGGGGCCGGTGACGGGCCGTCCGAGGGCCTGAAGGTCCTCATCGAGGCCTACCAGGACGCGAGCCCGGAGAACATGCGGCGACTCGTCGAGATCATGTGCTACGACAAGGCGCGCTTCGCGACGCCCGAGCTGTGCGAGGCCCGCTCGCAGGCGGCCCTCGCCCGGCCCGAGCACCTGTCCAACTACGTGGCGGGGCTGCCGCAGGGGGCACCGCTGCCGCGCTGGGTGGACCCGGCCCGGCTGAGCGGCATCACGGTGCCCACGCTGCTCATCCACGGCCGCGACGACCGGGTGGTCCCCTTCGAGAACTCCCTGTTCCTGCTGGCGAACATCACGGACTCCCGGCTGGTCCTGCTCAACCGGTGCGGGCACTGGGCGATGATCGAGCACGCCGAGGAGTTCAACCGGCTGGTCATCGACTTCGTCCGCGGCAACTCCGGCGCACACTGACGACGCGCTCTTCGCACGGAAGGAACTCCCGTGCGAAGAGCGCGGACTCGCGCGGACGCCCTACTTCACCGGCGCCAGGATGGCGACGCACTCCACGTGATGCGTCATCGGAAAGGTGTCGGCCTGGACGGCTGTACACGAAACAGCAGGTCAGGCAAGGGTCAGCCGGTACAGGGTCCGCGACCGCCCGACCCGCCGGGCGAGGCGCACCGTCCGGGGCGGCCATGCCTGCGCGGGGCCCGCTCCAGCAGGTCGCCGGGGAGCCGTCTGGCCGTCACGGCCCCGGCGGGCCAGCCCGCCACCGCCAGCAACCGGCCCAGACTGCCCAGACGGGCCGCCGCACACCACCGGCCGCCTCCGCCACGGGCACCGGCTCGCCCACCTCGGCCCCTACCCACGGGCGGGCCCAGAACGGCTCGGCCGATCCGGTCGTACGCGGTTCCACGAGCCGGGCCCGCTGAACGACGGCTCCCCGCAGCACGACCCGGATGACCATCCCGGCCGTCTGGCCGACCGGCCGTCTGACCGGCCGACCGGTCAGACGGCCAGACGCGGCCCCAGCGACACGTGCGGGCGGTCCAGCGTCAGACCGTCGCGGTCCTCACCGGGCTCCTCCATCGGCAGGCCACCGGCATCGCCATGCCGTCACCGCCGTGGGCCGCGTGGCTGGCGTGTCCGGCGTGGTCGCCACGGCTGGTCTGGTTCCCGCGGCCTGCCTGGCCGTCGTGACCGGTGTGGTCAGACTGGCCGGTGTGATCGGGATCGCCCTCATGACCGGTGTGGTCAGACTGGCCGGTGTGATCGGGACCGCCCTCACGACCGGTGTGGCCTCCGTGTTCTGTGTGATCCTCCTGGTCCTCCTGACCCGCATGGATTCCAGGGTCCGCATGGCTGGTGTGGCCGTCGTGACCAGCACGGCCGGAACGGTCCACTGACCGGTGGCGTCGATGGGATGTTCCGTCACGGCCAGCCGCGCGCGGCCGGTCTCCAGGACCGTGGCCACCTTCCCGGCCATCGCCGCGGACAGGCGTGCGCGAGGGCGGGGCACGTCCGCCCACAGCCGGTCCGGCGCCGCTCCCAGCTCCCGGCGCTCAGGGCCAACGACCAGTGCGGCTCACGGCAGAGGGAGCGTGATTCCGGCAGCCGGCGTCCGCTCGTCCCGGCCCCTGCTCCACCCGTGCCATCCGCCGCCCTTCCCTTCCCGTCGCGCACACCGCTCCCGTGACATCACGTACACCGCTCCCGTCACACCGCGTACGCCGCGTACGCCGCGCGCCCGCCGGGGATACGCGGAATCCGACGGGTCACCGGAGGGCCGTCGCCCGGCGGCGCCCGGGGGCCCGTTGGCCGCTACGGCCACGGTGGCCGAGTCTCGCGCGTCGGCACGACAGCGGGCGGCGGCAGACGGGCGCGGGCGGCAGACGGGTGAAACACGCCGGTCGCGGCCGAGACGGCCGTGGCCGAACACGTGACGCAAGGATCGATCCCGTTCGTCTTGTACCGCGGCCGGGCCGTGCCTGTCAGTCCGTAAGGTTCCGGGTTCTCCGCCGGGGAGACGCATCGCTAGCTTCCGAACCGCCTGTCACGCGGCCGTCGGACAATCCGGCGCGGCGTCTTTTCCCCAGGAGGCTACGTTGACCTCGCACCAGCCCACCCGCAGAAACATCCTCAAGACCGCTGGCGGCGCCACCGCCGCCCTGGCCCTGGGCGCCGGAGGCGTGCTCGCGGGGGCATCGTCCGCCGCGGCCGTCGGAGACGGCTTCGGCCTGCACATCGTGGAGCGCGACGAGAGAGACCCCCGGATGCGGTACTTCCGGTTCCAGACCAGCGCGATCGGCTGGAACCCCGGTGTCAACGTGCTGCTGCCGGACGACTACCACTGGAGCGGCCGTACCTACCCCGTCCTCTACCTCTTCCACGGCGGGCTCCAGGACTTCGTCACCTTCGACCACGAGGGCGTCCGCGCCTGGACCGCCGGCAAGCCCCTCATCGTCGTCATGCCTGACGGCGGCCACACCGGCTGGTACTGCAACCCCGTCAGTTCCAACGTCGGTCCCCGCAACTGGGAGTACTTCCACATCAACCAGTTGCTGCCGTGGGTCGAGGCCAACTTCCGTACCTACGCCGAGTACAACGGCCGGGCCGTGTCCGGATTCTCCATGGGCGGCTTCGGCGCGCTCAAGTACGCGGCCAAGTACTACGGTCACTTCGCCTCGGTCAGCGCCCACTCCGGCCCGGCCAGCCTGCGCCGCAACTTCGGCCTGGTCACCCACTGGGCCAACGCGACCTCCGCCGCCGTCGACCTGGCCGGCGGCACCGTCTACGGCGCGCCGCTGTGGGACGAGGCCAGGGTCTCCGCAGACAACCCGGTCCAGCGCATCGAGAGCTACCGCAACAAGCGGATCTTCCTCGTCGCCGGCACCAGCCCCGAACCGATCGACTGGTACCAATCCGTCACCGAGGGGGAGGTACTCGCAGGACAGCGTGAGTTCCGCGGGCTGCTTTCCCAGGCCGGCATCCCTCATGAGTATCGCGAGGTGGACGGCGGGCATAAAATCCGCGCCAACCAGATGCAGGATGACATCAACGGCATCATCGCCCGCCTGCGCAAGGCGTGAAAGGGCGTCACATGTCGTTCCCTCTCCCCCGACGCGCGCTGCGCGTCCTGCTCGCCGCGGCCGCGGCCGTGGCACCCGGACTGCTCCTGGCCTCTCCGGCCGCCGCCCAGGCCACCGGTTTCACCGCGGCATGCCCGGCCGCCGGCTACGTGTCCCAGCACTACGGCAACGGCCACAACGGCGTCGACATCGCCAACGCCATCGGCACTCCGATCTACGCCGTGGGCGACGGCGAGGTGATCGACTCCGGCCCCGCCCAGGGCTACGGCCAGTGGATCCGCATCCGGCACCCCGACGGAACGATCTCCGAGTACGGGCACATGTACCAGCGTGACGTGTTCGTCGGCGACCACGTCGTGGCCGGTCAGCGGATCGCCCTGATGGGCACCGAGGGCGAGTCGACCGGTCCGCACCTCCATCTGCGCATCTGGGGGTACCCGTCCACCCCGTACGGCATCGATCCGGAGCCCTACCTCGCGGAACGCGGCGTGGTACTGCCCTGCACCCCCGGCTCCGGGCCCCGTCCCACCCCGCTGGTGTATCCGGCGGAGTCGGGCCGGGTGGTGTCGGCGCGGGGCGCGGACGGACGCCTGGAGGTCTTCGCGGCCGGGCCCGACGGCGTCCACCACGCCTGGCAGACCAGCGTCAACGGAGGCTGGTCCGACTGGGAATCCCTCGGCGGCCCCGGCGGCGCGGAACTGGCGATCGGCCCGAACCAGGACGGACGCCTCGAACTCTTCGCCCTCAACGGCAACGTCTTCCAGCACCTCTACCAGCTCTCACCCTCGGGTAAATGGTCGGGCTGGGAGAACTTCGGCACCGGCGGCAAGGACATCGCCGTCGGCGCCAACGGCGACGGACGCCTCGAAGTCTTCGCCTCCGGACCCGTCGGAATCTTCCACAAGTACCAGACCGCCCCCAACGGCGGCTGGTCCGACTGGGAACCCACCGGCGGCGGCCCCGCCAACAGCCGGATCGAAATGGAGAAGTCCCCCGACGGACGCCTCGAAGTCTTCGCCCTCAACAACGACACCTTCCAGCACCTCTTCCAGACAGCGGTCAACGGCACCTGGTCACCCTGGGAGAACTTCGGCGGCGGAGGCCGCGACCTGACCCTCGACCACAACCAGGACGGACGCCTCGAAGTCTTCGCCTCCGGACCCACGGGCGTCTTCCACAAGTACCAGACCAATGCCACCAGCTGGTCCGCATGGGAACCCACCGGCGGCCCCGCCGACTCCCAGCTCACCAGCCAGCGCACCGCCGACGGCCGGGTCGAAGTCTTCGCGATCAACAACAACACGGCCCAGCACATCTGGCAGAACGGAGTCAACGCCCCCTACGGCCCATGGGAGAACTTCGGCACCGGCGGCACAGAAATCACCGCCACCGCCAACGCCGACGGCCGCATCGAAGTCTTCGGCACCAACAACACCGGCACCTACCACAAATGGCAGACCGGCTTCACAACCTGGTCCGACTGGGCCTGGCTCAACACCACCTCCGGCCCACCCGTCAACTGAGGAGACAGCAGGTGACCAGTGAAAAGGTGAGCACCGTGCGGCGGGCCCGAAGAGCGCCCCACCGCGTCGTCCTGTCGACACTGGCCTCGTTGCTGCTGACCGCGGGGGCCATGCTCGGCGCCTCGCCGGCCCACGCCGCTTCGAGTGACCTGTGCGCCGAGGTCGGCTACAACGCGGGCTTCCGCGGCGACGGCCTGGTGACCGCCATCGCCGTCGCGCTCGCGGAGTCCGGCTGCGATCCGTCGGTGACCAACACCCAGAACAACACGCCCCCGTCCCGGGACCGCGGCCTGTGGCAGATCAACGACTACTGGCACCCCGAGGTCAACGACGCCTGCGCCTACAACGCCCAGTGCAACGCCAATGCCGCCTTCGCGATCTCCTCCGGCGGAACGGACTGGCAGCCCTGGTCCACCTACAACGCGGGCCTGCACTGGAGGCACATGGATGCGGCGCGGGCCGCGGTGGACCGGCTCGGCCACCACGAGCCCGGCCCCGGACCACTGGTGTATCCGGCGGAGTCGGGCCGGGTGGTGTCGGCGCGGGGCGCGGACGGACGCCTGGAGGTCTTCGCGGCCGGGCCCGACGGCGTCCACCACGCCTGGCAGACCAGCGTCAACGGAGGCTGGTCCGACTGGGAATCCCTCGGCGGCCCCGGCGGCGCGGAACTGGCGATCGGCCCGAACCAGGACGGACGCCTCGAACTCTTCGCCCTCAACGGCAACGTCTTCCAGCACCTCTACCAGCTCTCACCCTCGGGTAAATGGTCGGGCTGGGAGAACTTCGGCACCGGCGGCAAGGACATCGCCGTCGGCGCCAACGGCGACGGACGCCTCGAAGTCTTCGCCTCCGGACCCGTCGGAATCTTCCACAAGTACCAGACCGCCCCCAACGGCGGCTGGTCCGACTGGGAACCCACCGGCGGCGGCCCCGCCAACAGCCGGATCGAAATGGAGAAGTCCCCCGACGGACGCCTCGAAGTCTTCGCCCTCAACAACGACACCTTCCAGCACCTCTTCCAGACAGCGGTCAACGGCACCTGGTCACCCTGGGAGAACTTCGGCGGCGGAGGCCGCGACCTGACCCTCGACCACAACCAGGACGGACGCCTCGAAGTCTTCGCCTCCGGACCCACGGGCGTCTTCCACAAGTACCAGACCAATGCCACCAGCTGGTCCGCATGGGAACCCACCGGCGGCCCCGCCGACTCCCAGCTCACCAGCCAGCGCACCGCCGACGGCCGGGTCGAAGTCTTCGCGATCAACAACAACACGGCCCAGCACATCTGGCAGAACGGAGTCAACGCCCCCTACGGCCCATGGGAGAACTTCGGCACCGGCGGCACAGAAATCACCGCCACCGCCAACGCCGACGGCCGCATCGAAGTCTTCGGCACCAACAACACCGGCACCTACCACAAATGGCAGACCGGCTTCACAACCTGGTCCGACTGGGCCTGGCTCAACACCACCTCCGGCCCACCCGTCAACTGACCCGCCCGGGTCTCCTCCGAAGAGGCGTCATGCATCCGATCAGCAGGCGGCACCTGCTGCGTACGGCCGGAGCGGGAGCGCTCGCGCTCCCGCTCCTGGGCCGTGGCGCCGCCTTCGCCGCCCCCCTCCCGCCCCACCAGTGGATCGGCTCCGGCCCGTTCGCCCCCGTGTACGACCCGTCCGTCCCCGGCCGGCGCCGCTACCTCAACGACCACACCCTGATCCGGACGAACGGCAGCTGGCACCTGTTCTCCATCGTCGGCGACAGCGCCGCGCCCGGCGAGGCCCCGGACAGCGCCGCCGAGGCCGCCTTCGCGCACGCCTCCGCCCCCGGCCTGCACGGTCCCTGGACCACCCATGCCGACGCGCTGACCGTTGATCCGGCGTACCACGGTGAGGAACACCTCTGGGCGCCGCACGTCATCGAGGCGAACGGCACCTACTGGATGTTCTACGCCGCGGGCGGCCGCGACGGGGCCGCGATCAACCTGGCCACCTCCACCGACCTGTTCACCTGGACCCGGCTTCCGTCCGGTCCCCTGTTCCGGGGCCCCGCGGCGCGCGACCCCATGGTGGCGCGGATCGGCACCGAGTGGGTCATGTACTACACCGAGCAGTCCGCCGTCGACGGGCGCCACCTCGTCTGCCACCGCCGCTCCACCGACCTGCTGAACTGGAGCGCGCCCGGTATCGCGTTCGCCGACGAGAGCACCACCGCCGACGGCGTGTCCGTCACCGAGTCGCCGTACGTCGTCGAACGGGAGGGCTGGTACTACCTGTTCATCGGGCCGCGCGGTGGCTATCAGGGCACCGACGTGCTCGCCTCCCGCGATCCCTTCCGCTTCGCCCTCGACGGGTACGCGGGCCACCTGCCGGGTCACGCGGTCGAACCGGTCACCGACGGACAGGACTGGTACGCGAGCGCCGCCGGCTGGTTCTGCCGCGGGCTCTCGCTGGCGCCCCTGCACTGGCAGGACACCCCACCCGTGTGGCAGAGCCCGGACAACCCGGTCGCCGCCCTGGACGTCCACGACCGCCTGACCGTGTTCGCGCTCGACGCCGTGGACCGCTCGATGCTGCGGCGGGTCCAGCTCGACCCGGACACCGACACCTGGTCGGAATGGGAGCCGTTCGGCGGCCCGGCGGGCGCCGTCCCCACGCTCGGCCGCAACACCAGCGGCCGTCTGGAGGTGTTCTCGCTCGCCCCTGGCGGTGTCCATCTGCGTCACAGGGTCCAGCGGCCGGACGGCAGCTGGTACGACTGGGAGGAGTTCGGCGGCCCGGCCGGCGCCGCGCCCGCCGTCGTCCGCAACGCCGACGGCCGCCTGGAGGTCTTCGCGACGAGCCCCGGCGGCGCCCTCGTCACGCGCCGCCGCCAGTGGTCGCCCGGCTCGCTGACCTGGGATCCGTGGGACGCGGGCTTCGGCGGCCCGGTCGGCGCACCGCCGGTCGTCGGGGTCAACGCGGACGGGCGCCTCGAGGTCTTCGCTCTCGCGCCCGGCGGTGCCGCGCTCCTGCACCGCTGGCAGGGGACGCCGAGCGGCAGCTGGGCCCCGTGGAACCGTTTCGGCACCCCGGCCGGCGCGGCCCCGCGCGTGACCCGCGACGGCAGCGGGCGGCTCACCGTCTCCGTGATCGCTCCCTCCGGCGTGGCCGCCTTCCACCGGCGCCAGTCGGTCCCGAGCGGCGGGTGGGACGACTGGCAGCCGCTGTTCGGCTGGTCGACGGCGGCCCCGCTGCTCGTCCCCAGCGCCGACGGCCGACTGGAGGGCTTCACGCTCGCCCCCGGCGGCGAGCGGCTCGACCACCGCTGGCAGCTCGCGCCGGGCGGCACCTGGAGCGCCGGGGAGGACTTCACCGAGCCCGGCGTCGTGCTCGCCGCCAGCCCGTCAGCCGCGGCCGACGCCACCGGCCGTCTCCACCTGTTCGCGGTCACCGCCGACGGGCGGGTGCGCACCCGCGTCCAGGAACAGCCCAGCGGCGCCTGGCGGCCCTGGACGGCGTTCGGCGGGCGCGCCGTCGCGGCCGTCTTCTCCGGCGCCCGGGCCCGGCCCTGACCACTCCCCGCCGTCCGTTCTCCGCCGTTCGTCTCCCGTCCCTGCCCCGGTCTCGCCGAAGCGAAGGAGAGCCGTCCACCCTGACCCAGCGTCATCCGAGACCCCGCCACGGCGCGGCACCCGCCCGCCACCAGGCGCGAGGGGAGCATGAGAGATCGTCGCGGGCAGACCGGCGCCTGCCGCCCCGCTGATCCGGCTCCGCCTCCGTCCCCGGCTCCCGCGGAGTGGCCCGGGCAACTTCGTGAATCACCGCGCACACAGGGGTAACGTTCGACCGTTGAGCAACGGTGGTCGGCGCGCGGGATGGGGAAGACAATGGGTGGAATTGTCGTGCACCTGCCGGAAGGGGACGGCGGCGGTGCGGTGACCCTGCGGCTCGGCCCCGGGGAGCGTGTCCGGTTCGGCCGCGGATCGGCGCACACACCGGTCGAACTCCGCCTCGCCGACGAGGCGGTGTCCCGGCTGGCCGGGGAGATCCGCGCCACGGACGACCACTGGCAGCTCAGCAATCTCAGCACCACCCACGGCTACCTGGTGGAGAACCCGGAGGGCGCGGGCGAGTACCTGCGCGTCCCGCCGCGCCGGGTCGGAGCGCCCATCCCGTTCGAGCTCTCCCGGGTGGTGCTGCCGTCCCGCAGCGACACCCCGGTTCTCTTCCAGGTGTTCGCGCCCGACCACGTCTACCTGGACCCGCAGGCGATCGGCGACGGATCGTGGGAGAGCCGTACCCTCACGGCCTACTCCCTGAACGAGACCGCCACCTACTTCCTGGTTCTGGTCGCGCTCTGCGAGCCCTGGCTGCGTGATCGTTCGCCGGTCGCCGTGCCGACCACGCCGGAGGTCGTCGAGCGGCTCCGGGGCCATGCCGGCTGCGCCAGGCTGACGGCCCGCGCGGTCAGTGCGCACATCGACTACCTCGCCGACGAGAAGCTGCGGATCGGCGCTCCCTCCGCCACGGACGGGGCGGCCCGCGCCGACCGCCGCAACGGCAAGCGCGAGGCCGTCGTCGGGATCGCGCTGAAGTTCGGGCTCGCACGGGAGGAGCACCTCGCCCTCCTGCCGCCGCGCGCCGAGCCGGCCAAGCGCGACCGGTAGGGCGGAGCGGTGACGGTGCACGACCGGCCTGCGCCGGGGAACAGTGGCGGACCGGAACTCCTGCCGCAGGGCCACCGGATCGGCCCCTGGGTCGTCGGCGAGCCGATCGGTGCGGGCGGCTGGGCCACCGTCTACGCCGGACGCGCGGCGGACCGGACGACGGACCGCGCCACCGACGGGCCTGCGGACGAGGCAGACCCTGCGGCCGACCGGCCGACGCACCCGGCGGACGGGGACGAGGTCGCGCTCAAGGTCATGCCGACCGCCGGACTCGCGCCCCGACAGGCCCGCAGCGTGGCCGAGGCCGCCCGCCGGGAGATCGATCTCAGCCGCAGGGCCGGCCATCCCCGGCTCGTCCGGCTCCTCGACTCCCTGGTCCTCAGCGCTCCCGACCAGCCGTCCTTCGACCACGCGATCGTCCTCGTCATGGAGCGGGCCCGGTGCAGCCTGCGCGAGCTGCTCGCCACCGGCATCACCGAGGACGAGGGCACCCGGCTCGTCACCGGCATCGTGGAGGGCCTCGCCCATCTGCACCGCAGCGGCTGGGTGCACACCGACCTCAAGCCCGAGAACATCCTCATCGGGCGGGACGGCAAGGTACGGCTCTCGGACTTCGGCCTCGCCATCGAACTGACCGGCACCCACGGCTGGTCCGGCCCGATGGGCACCCTCGACTACCTCCCGCCCGAGCGGTGGCGGGAGCCCCTCGCGGAGCGCGGCGTCCAAGTGCGGACCAGTGCCGACATCTGGGCGTTCGGCGTCATCGTCCACGAGGTGTTCGCGCACGGCGCCTTGCCGTTCCCCGGCGCCACGCCGACGGCGCGCAGGGCCGCCGTGCAGGAGTACGCCGCAGGCGGGGCGCCCCTGCGGATGGACAGCGCCGTCCCCGCCTTCTGGCGCGCCCTCGCCGCCGACTGCCTGGCCCCCAGCCACACAGCCCGCGCCCCGCACACCGCCGAACACCTCCTCGAACGCGTCCGGGCCCACGAGGCCGGTCTCCCGACTCGCCGCCCCGGCCCCCGTATCCGTCTCCGCGACCGCCTCCGCGACCGCTCCGGTGCCCGCCTTCGGGCGCGCGCCCTCGTGCTCGCCCTCACCGGGTGCGCGGCCGCCGCCGCGCTCTGGGCCTACGCGGTGAGGAAAGAAACCGGCCAGGATCCCGCGGCCTTCCATGACCTCCCCGAAAACCCCGCCCGGGTCCGGGTGTTCAATGCCGAGCGGGACTGCCAGGACCGCCGCGACCGCGACCTCCGCTGCAGTCTGGGCCTCGCGATCGACCCGCGGCGGCCCTACACCACCGAGAACGTCGTGGACACCCGGGTGTGGCACGGCGACATCCTGACGGCGGAATGCCGACTGGCCTCCGGGCTGCCGATCCTCGACGAAGAAGACCGCCGGTCCACAGTCTGGTTCCGGATCCGCGTCCCCGGCACGAAGGTCTTGGCCACGGCCTGGCTGCCCGCCGTCCGTACGAAGGACCACCCGGCTCTCCCCGACTGCGGCCCGCCGCAGTCCAGCGAACCGCGCGCGGCCGGGCGGCACTCCCCCAGGGGGCAGCGGGGCAGGCCCTCCGAAGCCGCGCACAGCACGGCGGGCTCTTCCCGGACGACGCACACAGACGCCTTGTCACTGACCGCCCCACAGACCTACGCCGCCGCACGTGCCCGGCACGTAACCATGCGGTTCCGCGCAACACCTGGCGCGCATCGCCCCTGACGGACGAGTTCGGGCGGCATCGGTCACCAAGGACCTGTCCCGCCTGGGCAGTTCGGACGACCACATCGATCGGACGGCACCCCGCCCCCTCTCCAGGGGCCGCTCACACCCATTCCCCGCAGGCGCACGCTCTGCTCGCCGGTATCGCGGAACCGACCGCCGCAAGCGTGTTCGCCGCCGTGGCCGAACGGGCCGGGGCCGCCATCGCCGGGCACCGCATCGCCACGGCCCCCTCGCTATCCGACTGTCGAACGAGGAACACACCATGAGCCGTGAGAGAACCCGTTCCCGCTCCAGCCGCACCACCGGCACGGCGACCGGCCGTGGCAACCGGGCGGGACTGCGCCTGCTGGCCGGGGTCGCCGTCGCCGCCACGGTCCGCGCGGGCCTGCCGGCGGCACGGTACGCGGCGGGCCTGCCGGCGGCAACCGGCCTCCACGGCCGCACCGGAACCCGTCGTCTCCCGCGGGGCCACCATCCCCGCCTTCTCCACCCTCCAGCCGAACTTCCCTCCGCCAACGCCGTGTTGATCCACACCGAGGGAGGCACTGCCGCCCGGTCTGAGCATCCCCGGCCCGGACGGCCGCCCGACGCCGGACACCGCGACCCGCCTGATGCACAAGTCCACCAACTCGCCCGGACAGCCGGTGGGCCTGATCAGTGCCTACATCGAGCCACCGACCGCCCGCACGCCTACGCCAACCGCCTCGACCAGGCACACGCCCTGCTGGACGCCGCCCGTGCCGCACCCCGGCGCCCCTCGGTCACCGCACCGTCCCGCACCGGCCTGAACGGCTACAGCCAGGGCGGCGGCGCCAGCGCCGCCACCGCGGAACTCCAGCCCCCTACGCACCCGACGTGTCCGCTCTCCGGAACCTACGTCGGCGCACCCCCGGCGGACCGGCCGCCTTGACCGTGGATGCAGCGGGAGACGAAGCACGATGGGTGTCCGCACAGCAGAAAAGCCGCCCTCCCAGCCCGGATGTCATGCCGGTGGGGAGGGCGGCTTTCCACTACTGACGGCACGTCAGCAAACAAGCCAGGCGTGCGTCAAACGTGTGTCACGTGTGTCAGATATGCGTCAGGATATCGCCCGTAACGCACGTAGCGCCTATCCCGCGCACTCAACAAACCCGCAGGTCAGGCACCCTTGTCCGCAGGCTCCAGAATCGCCACGCACTCCACGTGGTGGGTCATCGGGAACAGGTCGAACGCCCGCAGCGTCCGCACCCGGTATCCGCCGTCGCGGAAGTACGCCAGGTCGCGGGCGAGGGCGGCCGGGTCGCAGGCGACGTAGGCGATGCGGCGGGCTCCGAGGGTGGCGAGGTGCTTGACCGTGGCCTTGCCGGCGCCCGCGCGGGGCGGGTCCAGAACGATCAGGTCGCATTCGGTGATGCCGGTGCGCGGGAGGACCTGGTCGACCTTGCCGTGTTCGATGCGGACCCGGTCCAGGTCCTTCAGGTTGTGGCGGGCGTCCTCCACCGCGCGCTTGCCGGACTCGATGCCGAGGACGGCGCCCTTCTCCCCGATGCGCTGGCCGATGGCACCGGCGAACAGGCCGACGCCGCAGTAGAGGTCGAGGGCCGTGTCGTTCTTGCGGGGCAGCAGGCCCTGCATGACCGCGCGCACCAGGGTGTTGGCGGCCTGCGGGTGGACCTGCCAGAAGCCGCCGGAGCCGACCCGGTAGGTCCGGTCGTCGGCGCGCTCACGGACGAAGGCGCGGCCGTGCACACGGTGGACGCCGCCGTCGCGTTCGTCGACGCGCATCACGGAGACCGGCTTGTCCAGCTCGACGAGCGGGAGCCGGGCCCCCGGACGCGGGGTGAGGATGACCTGGCGGTCATGGGAGCCGGTGGCGGCGATGGCCTCCACCGAGGCCATGCCGGGCCACTCCCGCTTCTCGATGCCCAGCTCCGTGACCCCGGGCGCCGCGATCAGGCAGCGCTCGACGGGCTCCACGTCGTGCGAGCGGTGCCTGCGCAGGCCGACCCGGCCCTCCTCGTCGATGGCGTACTGGACCCGGGTGCGCCAGGCGGGCACCTCGCCCGCCGGGAGCTTGTCGCCCTCGGCCGGCATGACCGTGCCGTCCCAGCCCGCCTCCTCCGGGGTGAGGCCCGCGAGGCGCTGGAGCTGTTCGGCGATGACCTCGCCCTTGAGGCGGCGCTGCGCGCCCGGCTTGGCGTGCTGCCAGTCGCAGCCGCCGCACTTGCCGGGTCCGGCATAGGGGCACGGCGCCTCGACGCGGTCCTTGGACGCCTCGATGATCCGTACCGCGTCGGCGCGCAGGAAGCGGGAGTCGCTGTCGCCGTCGGTGACACGCGCGACGACCTTCTCGCCGGGGAGCGTGTGCCGTACGAAGAGGACCTGGCCCTCGCCGGTACGGGCGATGCAGTGGCCGCCGTGTGCGACGGGGCCGACCTCGACCTCGTACTCCTCCCCGACCAGCGACGACGTGGGTTCGTTCTGCATGAGGGGGTGGCTCCAGAGATCAAGGGGAAAACGGCCGGACAACAACCCACGAGTCTACGTGGGTGTCGTCCGGCCGTTCACCACGAGCGGGCGGGCGGGGGTGGGCGGGGCAGGTCAGCCCTTGCCGCTGGGTTCCTTGGGCCTGCGCTCCACGGGGCCGCGGCGCACCGAGCCCGGCGCGTTCCATTCGGCGCGCTTCCTGGCCCGCTTCTTCGCGGCCTCGGAGGACTCCAGCTGGTACGGCACCGAGGTCACCATGACGCCCGGGGTGAACAGCAGACGGCCCTTGAGGCGCAGCGCGCTCTGGTTGTGCAGCAGGTGCTCGTACCAGTGGCCGACCACGTACTCCGGGATGTACACGCTCACCACGTCGCGCGGGCTCTCCCGGCGCAGGCCCTTCACGTAGTCGATGACCGGCCGGGTCACCTCACGGTACGGGGAGTCGAGGATCTTCAGCGGGATGTCGATGCCGCGCCGCTCCCAGTCGTCCTTGAGCGCCTTGGTCTCAGCCGGGTCGACGCTGATGGACAACGCCTCCAGCCGGTCGGAGCGGATCAGCTTGGCGTAGGCGAGGGCGCGCAGGGTGGGCCGGTGAAGCTTGGAGACCAGGACGATCGAATGGACCCGGGAGGGCCTTATCGTCTCGTCGGACGGGGTCTCGTCGGCGGCGATCTCCTCGGCGACCCGGTCGTAGTGGCGGCGGATCGCGGTCATCGTGCCGTAGAAGATGACCATGCCGAGGAGGGCCACCCAGGCGCCGTGGGTGAACTTGGTCGCGAGCACGACGACCAGCACCAGGCCGGTGAAGAAGGCCCCGAAGGTGTTGATCGCGCGGGAGCGCTTCATGCGGCGGCGCTTGGCCGGGTCCTTCTCCGTCTTCAGGTGACGGTTCCAGTGCCGGACCATGCCGGTCTGGCTGAGCGTGAAGGAGACGAAGACGCCGACGATGTAGAGCTGGATCAGGCGGGTGGAGTCCGCCCCGTAGACCCAGGTCAGCAGGATCGCCGCGCCCGCCAGCAGCACGATGCCGTTGGAGAAGGCGAGCCGGTCACCGCGGGTGTGGAGCTGACGGGGCAGGTAGCGGTCCTGCGCGAGGATCGAGCCGAGCAGCGGGAAGCCGTTGTACGCGGTGTTCGCGGCGAGGAAGAGAACGAGCGCGGTGGCGGCGGCGAGGAGGACGAAGAGGAGGCTGCCCTTGCCGAAGACGGCAGCCGCGACCTGTGAGATCACCGGGTCCTGAACGAAGGAGGAGCCGACCGGGATGCCGTGGTTGATCAGGTCCCGGGCCGGGTTCTCGGCCATTTTCACATCGGTGGCCATGGCCAGGGTGATGATGCCGCAGAACATGGTGACGGCCAGCAGGCCCATCATCGCGAGCGTGGTCGCGGCGTTCTTGCTCTTCGGCTTGCGGAACGCGGGTACGCCGTTGCTGATCGCCTCGACGCCGGTGAGGGCGGCACATCCGGAGGAGAAGGCCCGCAGCAGCAGGAAGACGAGCGCGAATCCGGCGAGCCCCTGGTGTTCCGCCTTGATCTCGAAGCCGGCGGTCGGCGCGCTCATGGTGTCGCCGAGAACCAGTCCCCGGAACGCACCCCAAGCGATCATGATGAACACACCGGCCACGAAAAGATACGTGGGGATGGCGAAGAGTTTTCCGGATTCCTTGACGCCACGCAGATTCATCAGCGTCAGAAGCACGATGGCGACGGTCGCGCACACCGTCTTGTGTTCGACGACGAACGGGATCGCGGAGCCGAGGTTCTCCACACCGGAGGCGATCGACACCGCGACGGTCAGCACGTAGTCGACCAGCAGCGCACTGGCCACGGTCAGTCCGGCCCTGGGGCCGAGGTTGGTGGTGGCGACCTCGTAGTCACCGCCACCGCTCGGATAGGCATGCACGTTCTGCCGGTACGAAGCGACGACCGTGAACATCAGCACCGCGACCGCGAGCGCGATCCAGGGGCTGAAGTGGTAGGCCGACACGCCCGCGACGGAGAGCACCAGGAGAACTTCTCCTGGTGCGTACGCCACCGAGGACAGCGGGTCGGATGCGAAGACGGGAAGTGCGATGCGCTTGGGAAGGAGCGTTTCTCCCAGCTTGTCGCTGCGCAACGCCCGCCCGATCAGAATCCGTTTGGGCACGTCGGTCAGTTTGGACACGCAGAGGATCGTAAGCGCTTCGTCCGGAGGGTTCGGACGCATCACCGCCACGGCCCCGCAATCTCCTGCACTCGGCCGAAAAAACCACGAAATCCTTAACGAAATCCTTGCGCTTCCACCGGCCCGAGGCGGGTCTTTCGAGGATCCCTTCGAAGATCCCTTCGTCGACCCCCTCGGGGGCTCTCCCGGGACTCTCCCGGGGGTTGTCTCAGGAGTCCGAGAAAAGGGCGCTGTATCCGTTGAGCGCGGGCTGTCCGCCGAGATGCGCGTAGAGAACGGCGGAATCGCGGGCGATCTCGCCGCGTTCCACGAGGTCGATCATTCCCGCCATCGACTTCCCCTCGTACACGGGGTCGGTGACCATGCCCTCGGTGCGGGCGGCGAGCCGCATCGCGTCGAGGGTGGTGTCGTCGGGGAGGCCGTAGGTGCCCGCGTGGTACCGCTCGTCCAGCTCGACGTCGTCCACGGTGAGCTCCCGGCGCACCCCGATGAGCCGTGCGGTGCCCGCCGCGATCCGGGCGATCTGCTCGCGGGTGCGGGCGGGCTCGGCGGAGGCGTCGATTCCGAGCACCCGGCGGGGGCGGGCGCCCGCCTCCTCCAGCGCGGCGAAGCCCGCGACCATGCCCGCCTGGGTGGAGCCGGTCACCGAACAGACCACCACGGTGTCGAAGAACACGCCGAGCGCGCGTTCCTGTTCGGCGACCTCGTACGCCCAGCCCGCGAAGCCGAGCCCGCCCAGCGGGTGGTCGGAGGCACCCGCCGGGATGGCGTACGGCTTGCCGCCGCGCTCCTCCACCTCGCGCAGTGCCTGCTCCCAGCTCTCCTTGACGCCGATGCCGAATCCGGCGCGCACCAGCCGCACGTCGGCGCCCGCCAGTCGGCTGATCAGGATGTTGCCGACCTTGTCGTAGACGGCGTCGGGCCACTCGACCCAGCTCTCCTGGATGAGTACACAGGCGAGACCTGCGCGGGCGGCGACCGCCGCGACCTGGCGGGTGTGGTTGGACTGGACGCCGCCGATGGACACCAGCGTGTCGCAGCCCTGCGCGAGGGCGTCGGCGACCAGGTATTCGAGCTTGCGGGTCTTGTTGCCGCCGTAGGCGATGCCGGAGTTGCAGTCCTCCCGCTTGGCCCAGACCTCGGCGCCGCCGAGGTGCTCGGTCAGGCGGTCGAGCCGGTGCACCGGGGACGGACCGAAGAGCAGGGGGTAGCGCGCGTGTCCGGGGAGGGACGGCACGGCGGACGGGTACGGGGAGGAAGCGGAAGGCTGCGGAGAGGACGGCGAGGTGGGCGTTGCGGCGGTCACGAGGGCTCCCTGGCTGGTGCGGATAGGGGGTGTTGCTCTGCTGCCTGACTCGGGGGATAGGGCTGCCTGGCTCGGAGGACACAGAGGTACGGCGGGGGCGGGACGGGGCATCGCCACGCCTGCGCGCCGGGCACGTCCGGATGGCGCGCCGGACGTGCCCGGCTACGTGCCCGGCTACGTGCCGGACTCGTTCGGCTGCGCGCGCGGCGTGCCCCGCCGCACGTGCGGATCGACCGGCTGACTACGCACACGGACCGACCGGCTACGCGTGTGGCCCGTCCGGCTACGCGTGTGGATCGTCCGGTTCGTCGGCGAGTTCTTCGAGTGCCTGCCAGATCTCGGCGGTGATCCGGGCCGCCGCCTCGGCGTCGCGGGCCGCGCACGCCTCGATCAGCCGCTCGTGCAGCTCCGCGGAGCCGTGCGCGGTTCCGGCCGTGCCGAACCGCCGCCACTCCAGACGCCGGATCAGGGGGGTGTAGCGCTCGATGGTGGCGGTCACCGCGCGGTTGTCGCAGGCGGCGACCAGGACGTCGTGGATCAGGTCGTCGTGGTGCAGCGCGGCCGCCACGTCACCGCGGTCGACGGCGGCCCGGAAGTGGCGGTTGGCCGTACGCATCACGGTGAGGTCCGCGTCGACGAGGTGGGGCACCGCGGTCCGGGCGGCCAGCTCCTGCATGGCGCGTACGACGGCGGCCGCGTCCCGGACGTCGCGCGGCACCAGCCGGGTCACCCGGGTGTAGCTCTGTGGCTTGGATTCGACGAGCCCTTCCGCGGAGAGCCGGGCGAGGGCGTCGCGGACCGGGGCCCGGGAGAGCCCGAGCCGTTCGGCGAGATCGGCGTCGCGGACGGGGGCGCCGGGCGGGAGGTCGCCGCGGACGATGGCGTCGCGGATCGCCTCGTAGGCGGTGTCCCGCAGCAGCGTCCGCCGGACGGGTCGCAAGGTCTCCATGAACTGACATGTTAGATGTCTGTTGGCTCGGTACTCAAGAGCCGGCCCCGGGGGAATCTTCTGCCGGCTCCGGACCGCCGCCCGCCGGCCGGGGCGCGTCGAAAGCCCACTCGGATGAGGCCTCGCATCCCGGTCCGCATAAGCTCATCCTGGGCAACGGGACACACCGTTGCCCCGTTGTTTGCCCGGCAAGCTGAGAAAGAAGTGTGAGCAGGGTGTTTTCGCAGGTCAGCCGGACGATCAGGACTGCGAGGTAGGCGCAAGGTGCACATCGTCATCATGGGCTGCGGGCGAGTGGGGGCCGCTCTCGCGCAGACCCTGGAGCAGCAGGGGCACACGGTCGCCGTCGTCGATCAGGACCCCACGGCGTTCCGCCGCCTCGGGTCCGGCTTCGGCGGGCGGCGCGTCACGGGGGTCGGCTTCGACCAGGACACCCTCCGCGAGGCGGGCGTCGAGGAGGCCGGTGCCTTCGCCGCGGTGAGCAGCGGCGACAACTCCAACATCATCGCCGCACGGGTGGCCCGCGAGATGTTCGGCATCGAGAATGTCGCGGCGCGGATCTACGACCCCCGCCGCGCCGAGGTCTACCAGCGGCTCGGGATTCCCACGGTCGCCACGGTGCGCTGGACGGCGGACCAGATGCTGCGGCGGCTGCTGCCCTCGGGCGCCGAGCCGCTGTGGCGCGATCCGAGCGGTGGGGTGCAGCTCGCGGAGGTGCACACCACCCCGTCCTGGATCGGGCACAAGATCAGCACGCTTCAGGAGGAGACGGGCGTCCGCGTGGCGTTCCTCACCCGGCTGGGCGAAGCCATACTGCCCACCTCGCAGACGGTGCTGCAGGAGGGTGACCTGGTCCACGTGATGATGCGTACGGACGAGGTCGAGAAGGTCGAAGCGGCCTTCGCCGAAGGGCCTGAGGAGGGCGGTCACTGATGCGTGTCGCGATTGCCGGGGCCGGTGCGGTGGGCCGTTCCATCGCGGGCGAGCTGCTGGAGAACGGGCATGAGGTGCTGCTCGTCGACAAGGCGCCGACGGCCATCTCGGTGGAGCGGGTGCCGATGGCCGAGTGGCTGCTGGCCGATGCCTGCGAGATCACCTCGCTCGACGAGGCGGCGCTCCAGCGCTGCAACGTCGTGATCGCCGCGACCGGTGACGACAAGGTGAACCTGGTCGTCTCGCTGCTCGCCAAGACCGAGTACGGCGTGCCGAGGGTCGTCGCCCGGGTCAACAACCCGAAGAACGAGTGGCTGTTCAACGAGGCCTGGGGCGTCGATGTCGCGGTCTCGACGCCGCGCCTGATGTCGGCCCTGGTCGAGGAGGCGGTGAGCGTCGGCGATCTGGTCCGGCTGCTGCGCTTCAGCCACGGTGACGCCAACCTCGTCGAGCTGACGCTGCCGCCGGAATCGGCGCTGGCGGGCACCCAGGTCGGCGAAGTGGCCTGGCCGGAGGACACCTCGCTGGTCACCATCATCCGGGGGCAGCGGGTGCTGACGCCCAGCACCGAGGAGACCCTGGAGGCCGGTGACGAGCTGCTGTTCGTGGCCGCGCAGGCGCGCGAGGAGCAGTTGGAGGACCTGCTGTCGGTGCGCCGGAGCGACACCGAGAGCTGAACCGGCCGGAACCGCGAAGGGGCCCGCGACCGTATGACACGGTCGCGGGCCCCTTCGCACGGCTCGGTGGCGGCGCTCAGAACTCCTGGTCGCGCGCCGCGGCGGCGGCCTTGCGCTCCTTCTCGGCCTGCTCCTCCGCCTCCATCTCGGCGAAGACGTCGATGGGCGGCGGCGCCTTCGCGAGGAAGACCCAGGTCAGGTAGACCGCCAGCAGGAACGGGGGGATCTTCAGGGCGACCAGGACCCAGCCGAGCTGGGTGGTGTCGGCCCACCAGTACAGCGGGAAGAGGATCGCGCACTTGGCGAGGAGGATCAGCCCCCAGGCGTAGCTGGCCTTGGCGTACGCCTTCTTGCGGCCCGGGTTACGGGTGCGCCAGGAGAGGTTCTCCTTGAACACCGGCCCCAGGATCAGGCCGATCAGCGGCATCCCGGCGAGTGTGGTGATCAGATAGGCGAGGGCCAGGCCGAGCGTGTAGAGCATGCCCGGGAGGTAGAAGTCCTTGGCGTTGCCCGTCATCATCGCGAAGACCACGCCGAAGGCCACGCCGAAGACGCCGCTGAAGGCGTGCTTGACGGTGTCCTTGCGGATCAGCCGTACGACCACCAGGACCAGGGAGACCACCAGGGCCGCGATGGCCGAGGTGTGGAGGTTCTTGTTGATCGTGAAGATGGTGACGAACAGCAGCCCGGGAACGACCGTCTCCACCATGCCCCGGACACCGCCGAACGCCTCGAAGAGCGCTGCCTCGGTGACCGCCTTCGCGTCGGCTTCCTGCTGGTCGGTGCGGGTGGTGCGGTCCGTGTCGGACGTCGGCTTGTCGAGGGACGTCACCGGCTACTCCTTGCCGAGCGGTCGGAGTTCGTATGTGGGATTGAACAGCACCCGACGCCCGTGGCTCATGGCGATGCGCCCGGAGGCGATGAGCCGGCGGCCCGGTTCTATGCCCACGATGGAGCGTCGGCCCAGCCAGACGACGTCGAGCGGCTCGGTACCGTCGAAGAGCTCGGCCTCCAGGGCGGGCACTCCGGCGCGCGGCCGCAGGGTGACGGTCCGCAAGGTACCAGTCACCTTCACGATCTGGCGGTCGGTGCAGTCGGAGATCCGGGTGCACCCCGACGCCTGCGCGTCCTCCTGCAGCTCCTCGGACTCCAGGTCCTCCTGGGAGCTGGACAGCCTGTCGAGCATCCGGCGGAAGCGGCCCGACGGCTTATCCGCCTTGCCGGGCCTGTCGGATCGTGGAACAGCACTCATACCCGAAGGGTACCGGTCCCGGCTACTCCGGGCGGGTGGCCCTGGTCTCACTCGGACGAGTGACCGGGGTACGGCCGGCGCGGTCCCGGCCCGGGGCGGACTCCGGGCCCCGCGGTCCGTTCAGCCGCGCTCGAAGCGATAGCCCATGCCCGGTTCGGTGACGAAGTGCCGGGGGTGCGAGGGATCGGCCTCCAGCTTGCGCCGCAGCTGGGCCATGTAGACCCGCAGGTAGTTGGTCTCGGTGCCGTACGAAGGACCCCAGACCTCCTGGAGCAGCTGCTTCTGGCTGACCAGACGGCCGCCGTTGCGGACCAGCACCTCCAGCAGGTGCCACTCGGTGGGGGTGAGCCGTACGTCCCGGCCCCCGCGGTGCACCTTCTTCGCCGCCAGGTCGACGGTGAACCCCTCGGTCTCGACCACCACGACGTCGTCGCTGCCCTGCTGCCCGACGGGCTCGGCGCGGCGGACCGCGGCACGCAGCCGGGCCAGCAGCTCGTCCATGCCGAACGGCTTGGTGACGTAGTCGTCGGCCCCGGCGTCCAGGGCCTCGACCTTCTCGTCCGAGGTGTGACGGGCGGAGAGCACCAGGATCGGCACCCGGGTCCAGCCGCGCAGCCCCTTGATCACCTCGACGCCGTCCATGTCCGGCAGCCCGAGGTCGAGAACGACGACGTCGGGGTGGCGGGCGGCGGCGAGCTGGAGGGCGGTCGCGCCGTCGGGCGCCGCGTCCACCTCGTACTTGCGCGCCTTCAGGTTGATCACGAGGGCGCGTACGATCTGCGGCTCGTCGTCGACCACAAGCACCCGGGTCATGGGGGCCCTGCCTTTCTGCTGTACGGCGATCTCCCGGGGCGTTCCGGTGATCATGGGGATCATGAGGTGACCTGTGCGGTCATGGGACGGCCCGTGCGGTCATGAGATGACCCGCTCGGGCAGGTCGGGGCTGACGGGAACGTACCCCGCTGCCGCCCTGAGGGTCAGCACCATGGTGAGGCCGCCGCCGGGGGTGTCCTCGGCGTCCAGCGTGCCGCCCATGGACTCGACGAAGCCGCGGGCCACCGCGAGCCCCAGTCCGACGCCCGCGCCGCGCGGGGCGTCGCCGTAGCGCTGGAAGGGCTCGAAGATGCGTTCCTTGGCCTCGTCGGGCACGCCGGGGCCGCGGTCGGCCACCCGCAGCTCGACGCGTTCGCCGAGCGCGCTGGCGGCGACGGTGACGCGTTCGGCGCGGCGGCTGTACTTCACCGCGTTCTCGACGATGTTGGCGACCGCCCGCTCCAGCAGCCCGGGGTCGACCGCGACCATCGGCAGGGTCTCGGGGATGTCCAGGTCGACGCTGTCCTCGGGGACGCCGCCGAGCGCCATCGGGACCACCTCGTCGAGGTCGATCTCACGGATCAGCGGGGTGACCGTGCCGGTCTGGAGCCGGGACATGTCGAGGAGGTTGCCGACGAGGTGGTCGAGGCGGTCGGCGCCGTTCTCGATGCCCTCCAGGAGTTCGGCCTGGTCCTCCTCGGACCAGGCGACGTCGTCGGAGCGCAGGGAGCTGACCGCGGCCTTGATGGCGGCGAGCGGAGTGCGCAGATCGTGGCTGACGGCGGCGAGGAGCGCGGTCCTGATCCGGTTGCCCTCGGCGAGGCGGCGGGCCTCCTCCGCCTCGCCGACCAGGCGCTGCCGGTCCAGTACGACGGCGGCCTGCGCGGCGAAGGCGCCGAGCACCCGGCGGTCCTCGGCAGGCAGCACCCGGCCGGAGAGCGCCAGTGCCATGTGGTCCCCGACCGGCATGTCCACGTCCGCGTCCTCGGGCCGGGCCACCGGACCCGGCCCGACGCTGCCCGCGCAGGTCCACGGGTCCACGTCGCTGCGGCGTTCCAGCAGGGCGACGGACTCCATGCCGAAGGTCTCGCGGACCCGGTCCAGGAGCGCGTCCAGCGTCGTCTCGCCGCGCAGCACGCTGCCCGCGAGGAAGGAGAGGATCTCCGACTCGGCGCGCAGCCGGGCCGCCTGATGGGTGCGTCGGGCCGCGAGGTCGACCACCGAGGCGACCGAGACCGCCACCGCGAAGAAGATCACGATGGCGACGAAGTTCTCCGGGTCCTGCACGGTCAGGGTGTGGGTCGGCGGGGTGAACCAGTAGTTCAGCAGCATCGAGCCGACGGCGGCCGACGCCAGGGCGGGCAGCAGTCCGCCGAGCAGCGCGGCGATCACGGTCAGGAAGAGGAAGAGCAGGACGTCGTTGGCGAGCCCGGGGCCGCTGTCCACGCAGGCCAGGAGCAGGGTGAGCAGGGCCGGGCCGCCGACACCGGCCACCCAGCCCCAGATGATCCGGGCCCGGCTGAGCCGGGCGCCCCGCGCGATGGGCAGGCCGCGCCCCTTGGCGACCTCTTCGTGGGTGACGATGTGGACGTCGAGGTCGGGCCCGGACTCCCGGGCGACGGTGGCGCCCACGCCCGGTCCGTAGATGTACTGCCAGGCCTTGCGGCGGCTGGAGCCGAGGACGATCTGGGTGGCGTTCACCCCGCGGGCGAATTCGAGGAGCGCGGAGGGTATGTCATCGCCGATGACGTGGTGGAACGTACCGCCGAGGTCCTCCACCAGGGTGCGCTGGACGGTGAGTTCCTTGGGCGAGGCGGAGGTCAGGCCGTCGCTGCGGGCGATGTAGACGGCGAGGATCTCACTGCCCGAGCCCTTGGCCGCCATCCGGGCCGCCCGGCGGATGAGCGTACGGCCCTCGGGGCCGCCGGTGAGGCCGACGACGATGCGTTCGCGGGCCTGCCAGGTGGTGCGGATGTTGTGCTCGCCACGGTACTGCTGGAGGTACTCGTCGACCCGGTCGGCGACCCAGAGAAGGGCCAGCTCGCGCAGGGCGGTCAGGTTGCCGGGGCGGAAGTAGTTGGACAGTGAGGCGTCGATCCGGTCCGGCTTGTAGATGTTGCCGTGGGCCATCCGGCGGCGCAGCGCCTGCGGCGACATGTCGACCAGCTCGATCTGGTCGGCCCGGCGGACGACCTCGTCGGGGACGGTCTCGCGCTGCCGGACGCCGGTTATGGACTCGACGACGTCGCCGAGCGATTCCAGGTGCTGGATGTTGACGGTGGAGATCACGTCGATCCCGGCCTGGAGCAGCTCTTCCACGTCCTGCCAGCGCTTGGCGTTGCGGGAGCCCGGCACGTTGGTGTGGGCCAGCTCGTCCACCAGGGCGACGGCGGGGGCACGCTCCAGCACCGCGTCGACGTCCATCTCGGTGAACACGGCCGAGCGGTACTCGATCTCGCTGCGCCGGATCTGCTCCAGGCCGTGCAGCATGACCTCGGTGCGCGGCCGGTCGTGGTGCTCCACGAAGGCGACGACGCAGTCGGTGCCCCGCTCCACCCGCCGATGGGCCTCGGAGAGCATCGCGTACGTCTTGCCGACGCCGGGTGCCGCCCCCAGGTAGATCCGAAGCTTGCCGCGTGCCATGGCCCCATTGTCTTCTCTTGAACCGGCCGCGTCCGATGCGGCAGCCGCTTCGAAGCTACCTCGCGGAACGGGGGCGAAGAGGACGGGGAGGGGGATGGAGGGACCGAATTGACAGGATTCTGACGCCCCGGGCGACGCGCCGGGGCATCAGGGGCCTCGGCACGCCGGGGCGTTTGTCCTCGGCACGCCGGGATGCCGGGGAAACGGGAACGCGGCCCCCGCAGGGCTCTTCAAGGGCCCTGCGCCGGGTGCTACGCGTACTCGACGATGTGGCCGTCGCTCAGTTCGAGGACCCGGTCCGCCAGCCCCAGCAGCTGGCTGTCGTGCGTGGCCACCAGCGCGGTGACACCCTCACTGCGCACCACCGCCCGCAACAGCTCCATCACCGCGAGTCCGGTCTCCGCGTCGAGCTGGCCGGTCGGTTCGTCGGCGATCAGCAGGGCGGGGCGGTTGGCGAGCGCGCGGGCGATCGCGACGCGCTGCTGCTGTCCCCCGGAGAGCTCGCCGGGGCGTTGGGCGGCGTGATCGGCGAGGCCCACCAGGGCGAGCAGCAGCGCCACCCGCTCCTCGCGCTCGCGCGGGTCCGCCTTGCGCAGCCGCATCGGTACGCCGACGTTCTCCGCCGCCGTCAGGATCGGGATCAGGCCGAACGACTGGAAGATGAAGCCGACCCGCTCGCGGCGCAGCTCCAGGAGCCCGTTCTCGCCCAGTTCGGCGAGGTCCGTGCCGTCGACGACGATCCGGCCGGCGTCGGCGGTGTCGAGCCCGCCGAGCAGGTTGAGGAGGGTGGTCTTGCCCGAGCCGGAGCGCCCCTTGAGCGCCACCAGCTCGCCGCGCGGCACGTCGAAGGAGACCCCGCGCAGCGCGTGCACCGCGCCGGGGCCCGAGCCGTACGAACGGCGCAGGTCCTCGACCCGCACCATGGGGCCGCCGCCCGGTTCCCCGGCGACCGCGACGCCGCCCTGGCCCTCGGTGGCCGTGCGGCCCGTGCTCTCGGTCATGTCTCTCCCCGAACGTGATCGATCCCGTGAACCGACAGTATGGGTAAGGCGCCCAGGATCGGACAATGGCCGCGCCCCGTACTGCCTGCGCACCACGGCGGGGTACGAGGCGTACGGGGCGCGGCACGGGTGCCGTCAGGTCCGGTCGGTCAGCTGCCTCAGCGCGACGTTGAGCTGGAGGACGTTGACCGTGGGCTCGCCGACGAAACCGAGGATCCGGCCGTCCGTGTGCCGCTCGACGAGCTTCTCCACCCGGTTGACGGGCAGGTGGTTGCGCTCGGCCACCCGGCGCACCTGGAGCTGCGCGTACGCCGGGGAGATGGCCGGGTCGAGACCGGAGCCGGAGGAGGTGACGGCGTCGGCGGGAACCTGCGAGGGCCTGACCGGGTGGCCGGGGACCGAGTTGTCCTTGACCACGGCGGCCTTGGCGGCGGTGACCCAGTCGATGAGTTCCTTGTTGTCGGCGGAGCGGTTGGTCGCGCCGGAGAGGATCAGCTTGTACTGGGTGTTGACGGTGTTGCTGCCCAGGCCGTTGGAGGGGCGCGGCTGGAACCACTTGAGGTCCGGGGCGGGGGTCTCCTCCCCCTTCTTCAGCGGCAGGTCGTAGCGCTGGCCGATGAGTTCGGAGCCGACGACCTTGCCGTTCTCGGTGATCTCGGAGCCGTTGGCCTTGCCGGGGAAGACTCCCTGGGCCACCCCGGTGACGGCCAGCGGGTAGAGCACGCCGCAGACGACGGTGAGGACGAGCAGGGCGCGCAGCCCGGCCCAGAGCAGCCGGGTGGTGTTCGCTACGGAGTTGTTCATGGCGGGTCAGCCGCTTCCTGGATTCAGTGCAGACCGGGTATGAGGGAGATGATCATGTCGATGATCTTGATGCCGATGAACGGGGCGACCAGTCCGCCGAGCCCGTACAGCCCGAGGTTCCGCCGGAGCATCGAGTCGGCGCCGCTGGGCCGGTAGCGCACGCCCTTCAGGGCCAGCGGCACCAGGGCGACGATGATCAGCGCGTTGAAGATGACCGCCGACAGGATCGCGGACTGCGGGGAGGACAGCTGCATGATGTTCAGCTTGCCCAGGCCCGGATAGACCACGGCGAACATGGCGGGGATGATCGCGAAGTACTTCGCGACGTCGTTGGCGATCGAGAACGTCGTCAGCGCGCCCCGGGTGATGAGCAGCTGCTTGCCGATCTCGACGATCTCGATCAGCTTGGTGGGGTTGGAGTCCAGGTCCACCATGTTCCCGGCCTCCTTGGCGGCCGAGGTGCCGGTGTTCATGGCCACGCCGACGTCGGCCTGGGCGAGCGCCGGGGCGTCGTTGGTGCCGTCGCCGGTCATCGCGACGAGCTTGCCGCCCGCCTGCTCGCGCTTGATGAGGGCCATCTTGTCCTCGGGGGTGGCCTCGGCGAGGAAGTCGTCGACGCCCGCCTCCTCGGCGATGGCCTTCGCGGTCAGCGGGTTGTCGCCGGTGATCATGACCGTACGGATGCCCATCCGGCGCAGTTCGTCGAACCGTTCCCGCATGCCCTCCTTGACGACGTCCTTGAGGTGGATGACACCGAGGACCCGGGCGCCGTTCGCGTCCTCCCGGGCGACCAGCAGCGGTGTACCGCCCGCCTGGGCGATCGTGCCGGTGAGCGCCGCCACGTCCTGCGGGACGGTGCCGCCGCGCTCCTGCACCCAGGCGACCACCGATCCCGAGGCGCCCTTGCGGACCCTGCGTCCGTCCACGTCGACGCCGGACATCCGGGTCTGGGCGGTGAAGGCCACCCACTCGGCACCGGCCAGTTCGCCCTGGTGGCGCTCGCGCAGCCGGTACTTCTCCTTGGCGAGGACGACGATCGAGCGGCCCTCGGGCGTCTCGTCGGCCAGCGAGGAGAGCTGGGCGGCGTCCGCCAGTTCGGCCTCGGTCGTGCCCTTCACGGGGACGAACTCGCAGGCCTGGCGGTTGCCGAGGGTGATGGTGCCGGTCTTGTCGAGCAGCAGCGTCGACACGTCTCCGGCGGCCTCCACCGCCCGTCCCGACATCGCGAGCACGTTGCGCTGGACCAGGCGGTCCATCCCGGCGATGCCGATCGCGGAGAGCAGCGCCCCGATGGTCGTCGGGATCAGGCAGACCAGCAGCGCGGTCAGCACGATCATCGACTGCCCCTGCCCGGCGTAGAGCGCGAAGGGCTGGAGGGTGACGACGGCGAGCAGGAAGACGATCGTGAGCGAGGCGAGCAGGATGTTCAGCGCGATCTCGTTGGGCGTCTTCTGCCGGGCGGCACCCTCGACCAGGGCGATCATCCGGTCGATGAAGGTCTCGCCGGGCTTGGTGGTGATCTTGACGACGATCCGGTCGGAGAGCACCTTCGTGCCGCCGGTGACGGCGCTGCGGTCGCCGCCGGACTCCCGGATGACGGGCGCGGACTCGCCGGTGATGGCGGATTCGTCCACACTGGCGACGCCCTCGACGACGTCCCCGTCGCCGGGGATGATGTCGCCCGCCTCACAGACCACCAGGTCACCGACGCGCAGGTCGGTGCCGGGTACGTGCTCCTCGTCGCGGCCGGTCAGCCGCCGGGCGACGGTGTCGGTCTTGGCCCTGCGCAGTGTTTCGGCCTGGGCCTTGCCGCGCCCTTCGGCGACCGCCTCCGCCAGGTTGGCGAAGACCGTGGTCAGCCAGAGCCAGGCCGCGATCGCCCAGCCGAACCACTCCCCCGGGTGCAGGCAGGCCAGCACGGTCGTGAGGACCGAGCCGATCAGCACCACGAACATCACCGGGGACCTGACCATCGCCCGGGGGTCGAGCTTGCGCAGGGCGTCGGGGAAGGAGCGGATCAGCTGCTTGGGGTCGAACAGGCCGCTGCCGACGCGTCCTTCGCCCTGGTGGCCGGCGGGCGCGTCCTGGTGCGGTGCCCGGGTGGGGGTGACAGTGGACATCGAGTCCTCTTGCTCCGTACGAGTGGTCATGACGCCAGTCCTTCGGCCAGCGGGCCCAGTGCCAGGGCAGGGAAGAAGGTCAGCCCGGTGATGATCAGGATCGTGCCGACCAGCAGTCCGCTGAAGAGCGGTCGGTGCGTGGCCAGGGTTCCCGCGGTCGCCGGAACGGGCTTCTGCTCGCTGAGCGAGCCGGCCAGCGCGAGGACGAACACCATCGGCAGGAACCGGCCGAACAGCATCGCCAGACCGATCGTGGTGTTGAACCACTGGGTGTCGGCGTTGAGCCCGCCGAACGCCGAACCGTTGTTGTTCGCGCCCGAGGTGTAGGCGTAGAGGATCTCGGAGAATCCGTGCGCGCCGGTGTTGGTCATCGAGTGCGGCGGGGTGGGCAGCGCCATCGCCAGGGCGGTGAAGCAGAGCACCAGGGCCGGGGTGATCAGGATGTAGCAGGCCGCGAGCTTGATCTCGCGGGTGCCGATCTTCTTCCCGAGGTACTCCGGCGTACGGCCGACCATCAGCCCGGCGATGAACACCGCGATGATCGCCATCATCAGGATGCCGTAGAGGCCGGAACCCACTCCTCCGGGCGCGAGCTCGCCGAGTTGCATGTCCAGCATCGTGATCCCGCCGCCGAAGCCCGTGTACGAGTCGTGGAAGGAGTTCACGGCGCCGGTGGAGGTGAGGGTGGTGGCCACCGCGAAGAGCGACGATCCGGCGATCCCGAAGCGGGTCTCCTTGCCCTCCATCGCCCCGCCCGCGATCTGGTACGCGGGCCCGTGATGGGCGAATTCGGTCCACATCATCAGGCCGGTGGCGCCGATCCAGATGACGCCCATCGCGGCGAGGAGCGCGTACCCCTGCTTGAGCGAGCCGACCATCCGGCCGAAGGTCCGCGTCAGTGCGAACGGGATGACCAGGATCAGGAAGATCTCGAACAGGTTGGACAGGCCGTTGGGGTTCTCGAAGGGGTGGGCCGAGTTGGCGTTGAAGTAGCCGCCGCCGTTGGTGCCCAGCTCCTTGATGGCCTCCTGGGAGGCGACGGCGCCGCCGTTCCACTGCTGCGTCCCGCCGAGGAACTGCCCGACCTCGTGGATGCCCGCGAAGTTCTGGATCGCCCCGCAGGCCACCAGCACCAGCGCGCCGACCGCGGCGATCGGCAGCAGGATGCGTACGGTGCCGCGCACCAGGTCGGACCAGAAGTTGCCCAGTTCGCCGGTGCGGGACCGGGCGAAGCCGCGCACCAGGGCCACCGCCACGGCCATGCCGACGGCGGCCGAGACGAAGTTCTGCACCGCGAGACCGCCGGTCTGCACGACGTGGCCCATGGCCTGTTCGCCGTAGTACGACTGCCAGTTGGTGTTGGCGACGAAGGAAGCCGCGGTGTTGAACGCCTGGTCGGGGTCGATCGAGGAGAAGCCGAGCGAACCAGGCAGGACGCCCTGCAGCCGCTGCAGCAGATAGAGGAAGAGGACGCTCACCGCGGAGAAGGCGAGCACCGCGCGCAGATAGGCGGGCCAGCGCATCTCGGTGTTCGGGCGGGCACCGATGGCCCGGTAGATCCACTTCTCGACGCGCAGGTGCCGGGTCGAGGAGTAGACACCGGCCATGTAGTCGCCGAGCGGTCGGTACACCAGGCCCAGCGCCACGAGGAGCGCGAGCATCTGGAGCACACCGGCGAGGACAGGACTCATATCGCGCTCAGAACCTCTCCGGGTAGAGGAGGGCGAGGACGAGGTAGCCCAGCAGGGCGACGGCTACGACCAGGCCGACGATGTTCTCGGCGGTCACAGCTTCGCCACCCCCTTGGCGACGAGGGCCACCAGCGCGAAGACCGCGATCGTGGTGACGACGAAGGCCACGTCGGCCATCGTGTGCTCCTAGATGAGGTACGGATTCTCGGACCTCTTGAGCAAACCTCCCGTTACGACCGTTCTGGCCTGCGTTGATGGCTTCCATACGGGGAGCGGCCCGCCCTTGACGGCGCGCATACGTGCCTCATACGCGCCCCATACACGCCCCGTCGCGCACGCCGTCACCGAACCTGTCCGGAATCCGCCCCTCGCCCGCCCTCAGGGGCCTGCGGCCCCTTGCCGGACGCGCAAACGGCCGGTGGGCCGTACTCCTCGGAGAGGAGTACGGCCCACCGGCCGGAAAAGAACCACGCCGGGCGTCCGCCCGTACCGGCTCAGCGCACCTCGGTGATCTCGGGACCGCGCTGGAGCTGGCCCATGCCGCCGGAGAACCGCGAGTTCTCCTGGCTCTCCTGCTGGACGCCCTCGGGCACCATCTGGGCGTCGTCGGGCAGCTTCAGGACGATCGGGTCGCGCGGGGCCATCGGGCCCTCGCCACGGACCACCACGGTGTCCCGGAAGATCGTCTCCAGCAGCCCCGCGGCCTCCGGCTGCACCGCGCCCTGGCCGGAGATCACTCCGCGCAGGAACCAGCGGGGCCCGTCGACGCCGACGAAGCGCACCAGCTGCACGCCGTTCGTGCCGTCCGGGAGCTGTACCGGGACCTGGGCCCGCAGCTCCCAGCCCAGCGGGCCCTCGACCTCGTCGATGATCCCGCCCTGCTGGGTGATGCCCGCGGCGATCTCCTCGCGGACCTCGCCCCAGATGCCTTCCTTCTTCGGCGCCGCGAACGCCTGGAGCTGGACGGCGCTGTCGTGCAGCACGACGGTGGCGGCGACGATCGCGTCACCGGCCACCTCGACCCGCAGCTCCATGCCCTCGACACCGGGCACGAAGATGCCGCCCAGGTCGACCCGGCCCTCACCGGGCTGGGAGACCTCGGAGACGTCCCACGGCCCGTCCGGCCGCGGCGCGGGCGGAAGATTCACCCGGCGTGCGCCGGCACCGTCGGCGTCATCGAGCTCGTCGACGACCTGCTCGGCCTCGCGCGCTTCGTCCGCCACGTCCTCGGCGGAACCACTCTTCTTGCGACGTCCGAACACGTCACTGTCCTTCCCGGTCGGGTACGACCGAAGCGTAGCTGTTCCCGCCCTGGGTAATCCCGCCCCTGACGCCATCGGCATCACCGGATCCGTGTCCCCCGGTGGATCCGAAGCCCCCCTCGCCGCGGGCCGAACCGGGCAGCTCCGACACTTCGTGGAACCGCACCTTCTCGACCTGCTGGACGACCAGCTGGGCAATCCGGTCGAACCGGTCGAACCGCACGGGCTCGCGCGGATCGAGGTTGATGACGATGACCTTGATCTCTCCACGGTACCCGGCATCGACCGTCCCGGGGGCATTCACCAGCGCGACCCCGCAGCGCGCGGCGAGACCGGAGCGGGGGTGCACGAACGCGGCGTACCCGTCGGGCAGCGCGATCGACACTCCGGTGGGCAGCACGGCCCGCTCACCGGGAGCCAGCTCGACGGCCTCGGTGGTGACCAGGTCGGCCCCGGCGTCGCCCGGGTGCCCGTAGGCCGGGATCGGCACGTCCGGGTCGACCCTGCGGATCAGCACGTCCACGGGCCGCCGCATCAGGGGTTCACCTCGAAGGCGCGGGCCCGCCGGATCTGGTCCGGGTCGGCCATCGCGGCCCGGATCTCGGCCGGACGCCCGTTCTCGATGAAGTGGTCGACCTTGACCTCGATGAAGAGCGCCTCGGCCCGGACCGCCACGGGCCCGTCCGGGCCGCCGGTCCGGCCGGTCGCGCGGGAGTAGATCTTCCGCCCGTGCACCGCGGTGATCTCGGCGTCCAGGTGCAGCACGGTGTCCACCGGCACCGGGCGGACGAAGTCGGTCTCCAGCCGCCCGGTCACCGCGATCACCCGCAGCAGCCAGTTCAGCGAACCGAGCGTCTCGTCCAGCGCGGTGGTCAGGATGCCGCCGTGCGCCAGCCCCGGGGCGCCCTGGTGGGCGGCCTGCACGGTGAACTCGGCGGTGACGCTGACACCCTCACCGGCCCGTGCCTGGAGGTGCAGCCCGTGCCGCTGTCCGTCGCCGCAGCCGAAACAGTGCTCGTAATGCGCGCCGAGGAGTTCCCCGGGGGCCGGGGCGTCGGGGTGCCGGACCGGTTTCACCGCGTCGGCCGGGGGCTTCAGGGCCTCAGATGTTCCACTCACAGGCGCAGACCTTACCCGCGCGGCTGTCCGCGGGTCGCGCCGTGCCAAGCTTGGGGCATGCAGCCTTCCACACCGCCCTTCGACGAACGACTGACCGCGCCGCGTTCCTGGTGGTTCATCGCCCTTCTGATCGGCATCGCCTGTGCGCTGATGCTGCTGCCGCTGGGCGGGCTGCCCCTGCTGGCCGGCCTGGTGGGCGGTACGGCCCTGGCGGCGGTCGCGGTCAGCTCGTACGGCTCGGCCAGGATCCGGGTCGTGTCGGGCGCCCTGGTGGCCGGGGACGCCCGTATCCCGGTGACGGCGCTCGGCGAGGCCGAGGTGCTGGAAGGGGAGGAGGCGCGGGCGTGGCGCACGTACAAGGCGGACACCCGCGCGTTCATGCTGCTGCGGAGCTACATCCCGACAGCGGTCCGGGTGCCGGTCACCGACCCGCAGGACCCGACGCCGTACCTCTACCTGTCGACGCGCGAGCCGCAGGCCCTGGCCGCGGCGCTCGAAGCCGGACGCGCCTAGGGTCTTTCGTTTGGATCAGGCTGGATCAGGGAGCGGGGGCTGGTGCGTGCAGCTGCAAGGCGGAGGAAGGAGCCGACGCGGAGCGTCGGTGACTGACGACAACGCGGCAGATGTGCGTGCCGGCCCCCGCGAGCCCGGCATGATCCAAACGAGAGGCCCTAGCACCGGCCCAGCGGCCCCTCGGGCTACGCCTCCAGCTCGCCCGGCGGGTTCTCCAGCTTGCGCAGCAGGCCCTGGCGCAGGCCGGGCTGCCGTTCCAGCGGGGGCAGCTCGGGAAGCCGGTCCCAGGGCACCTGGCGCCTTCGCAGGTCCTTCCTGATCCGTCCGGCGAGCTTCTTGGTGTCACGCCGGTTCATCAGCGCGCCGACGGCGGCGCCGACCAGGAACGGGGCCAGGCTCGGCAGGTCGCGCGCCATGCGCTTCATGATCTGCTGGCGCAGCTCGCGCTTCATCTGGCCGCCCAGCGCGGCGTTGACCGTCGTGGGCTGGGAGACGTCGATCCCGCGCTCCTCCGTCCAGGACGTGAGGTAGGCGGTGGAACGTCGGCCGAGGCCGCCCGGCGGGCGCAGCCCGTAGACCTCGTGCAGCTCGGCGACGAGCTTCATCTCGATCGCGGCGACGCCGGTGACCTCCGCCGCCAGCTCGGCGAGCATGGCGGGCGGTACGGGCATCATGGCCGCCGCGCCGATCCCGGCGCCGACGGTGGCGCTGGCCCTGCTCGCCCCCGCGACGAGCCGGTCGGCGAGCTCCTCCGGACCGAGCCCGGGGAACTGCCTGCGCAGAGTGGCGAGATCACGCACAGGGATGCGGGGAGCGTTGTCGATGATCAGGTCGGCGATCTGACCTATCGCCGCCTTGGCACTCTCCCCGCCCTTGCGTACGCCCCGTTTCACTGAACTCAGACGGCCTGCCCCGGTCACGGGCTCCGTCCTGTCGACCTGTCCGGCCCTGTCGGCCGCGTCGACCTCCACGGCTGTCGCCGCGTTCTGTCCGGCCGCTGCCGCTGCTTCGACTGCTGCCGCGGCCACCGCTTCGAGCGAGGCCGACCGGCCCCGCTCGCCGTCCCGATCACCCGGGGAGGGTGACAGGGCGGACCGCTCGGCGGGCGCTGTCGCGTCCTGTGCCGAGCCTGGGCCGCCCTGATACGCCTCCGACGACTTCTTACGCCGGAAGCGCCGCTTCCGGGACGGTGTGTCGCCTGTCACGGCCGGCCCTGCCTAGTCGCAGTCGCGGCAGATCGGCTGGCCGTTCTTCTCCCGTGCCAGCTGGCTCCTGTGGTGCACGAGGAAGCAGCTCATGCACGTGAACTCATCGGCCTGCTTGGGCAGGACCCGTACTGCCAGCTCCTCGTTGGACAGGTCCGCGCCGGGCAGCTCCAGGCCTTCGGCCGCGTCGAATTCGTCGACGTCGACGGCCGAGGCCGTCTTGTCGCTCCGACGAGCCTTGAGCTCTTCGAGACTGTCCTGATCGACGTCGTCGTCGGTCTTGCGTGGGGTGTCGTAATCCGTTGCCATGTCGCTCTCCCCCTCTGGGTGTCTGCGGGTGTCTCAGCGCACGTAACGCGTGAGAGGCCGGACTTGTGCCCGACCTGAGGCGGAGATTTTGCCTCACATCAAGGTCTGTTACTCAATCGACACCCAAGAGGACCGCTCGAGAGCGGCCCGCTTGGGTGGCGATGGGGACCGTACACGGTCCCGGCGTCGCGCTCCACGGGCGCCACCCCGTGTACTTCCCGTGATGCTCGACCCCGAAAACCCCGACTTTTACGGGCTTTCCCCTGGGGTTGGCGATCACGGAGCGTTGTTGGCGGGAAATTCGTTCTTGTGATCGATCACACACGGATCACCCTGGTTCAGGTCCCGAAAATTCCGCCCAAAGCGAACAATCCCGTGCCCCGCCGAATCGCTCCGTCCGACCTCTCACACCGGGAGTGAGACACGCATCACAAGGCCACCGCCCTCGCGGGGCTCCGCGATGATACGGCCGCCGTGGGCACGCGCCACGGACCGGGCGATCGACAGGCCGAGCCCGACCCCCTTGTCGCTGCCCGTTCGCTCCGTACGCAGGCGCCTGAAGGGCTCGAAGAGGTTGTCGATCTCGTACGCCGGCACCACGGGGCCGGTGTTCGCGACCACCAGCAGGGCCTGACCGCCCTGGAGCTCGGTGCCGACCTCCACCCAGCCGCCCTCGGGGACGTTGTACCGCACGGCGTTCTGCACCAGGTTCAGCGCGATCCGCTCCAGCAGGACGCCGTTGCCCTGGACGACGGCGGGGCTCCGCTCACCGCGGATCGCCACCCCGCGCTCCTCCGCCTCGCCGCGCGTCTGGTCGATCGCCCGGGAGGCGACCTCCGCGAGGTCGACCGGTTTGCGCTCCACGATCTGGTTGTCGCTGCGGGCCAGCAGCAGCAGGCCCTCCACCAGCTGCTCGCTGCGCTCATTGGTGGCCAGCAGGGTCTTGCCCAGCTGTTTGAGCTCCGGCGGGGCCTGGGGGTCGGAGAGGTGGACCTCCAGCAGCGTGCGGTTGATCGCGAGCGGTGTGCGCAGCTCGTGCGAGGCGTTGCCGACGAACCGCTGCTGGGCGGTGAAGGCCCGCTCCAGGCGGTCCAGCATCTCGTCGAAGGTGTCGGCCAGCTCCTTGAGCTCGTCGTCCGGGCCGTCCAGCTCGATCCGGCGGGACAGGTCCGTTCCAGCCACCCGGCGGGCGGTACGGGTGATCCGGCCCAGCGGCGAGAGGACCCGCCCGGCCATCGCGTATCCGAAGGCGAAGGCGATGACGCTCAGGCCGACCAGGGCCAGCAGCGAGCGGTTGAGCAGGGTGTCGAGCGCCTGCTGCCGCTGGTGGTTGACGCAGGAGTTCATCGCCGCGTTGAAGGTGTCCGGCGACGCCTTCTCCGGCAGATTGCAGACCGTGCTGGTGACCTGCCCGTTGACGATCTCGAACGGCAGTTCGCTTCCCACGTGCAGGGCCTGTGCGGCCAGCATGTAGATGATCGACAGCAGCAGGATGCCGGCGATCAGGAACATGCCGCCGTAGAGCAGCGTGAGCCGTATCCGGATGGTCGGGCGCAGCCAGTAGGGGGGCTCCTGCTGCTTGGGCTCCCAGGTGGGCTTCGGAGGCGTCGCGGGCGGCGCGGGGACGGCGGGCACCGGCCGTCAGATCCGGTAGCCGGAGCCGGGCACGGTGACGATCACCGGCGGCTCACCGAGTTTGCGGCGCAGGGTCATGACCGTCACGCGGACGACATTGGTGAACGGGTCGGTGTTCTCGTCCCACGCCTTCTCCAGCAGCTGCTCGGCCGAGACGACCGCGCCCTCGCTGCGCATCAGGACCTCCAGCACGGCGAACTCCTTCGGCGCGAGCTGGACCTCCGCCTCACCCCGGAAGACCTCGCGCCGGTTCGGGTCGAGCCGGATGCCGGCCCGCTCCAGGACGGGTGGCAGCGCCACTGTCGTACGCCGCCCGAGCGCCCGCACCCGTGCGGTGAGCTCGCTGAAGGCGAACGGCTTGGGCAGGTAGTCGTCGGCGCCCAGCTCCAGGCCCTCGACCCGGTCGCTGACGTCCCCGGAGGCGGTGAGCATCAGCACCCGGGTGGGGATGCCGAGCTCGACCACACGGCGGCAGACGTCGTCGCCGTGGACCAGGGGAAGGTCGCGGTCCAGCACCACGACGTCGTAGTCGTTGACCTCGATGCGCTCCACGGCCGCCGCGCCGTCGTACACGACATCGACGGCCATGGCCTCACGGCGCAATCCGGTGGCCACCGCATCGGCGAGCAGCTGCTCGTCCTCCACGACGAGTACGCGCACGGCGCTGTCCTTCCCTAGAAACTTCAGAACGTGACGGATAGCCCACGGTCCGTGTCCGGGACGCTCGCAGGCATGTCTGTGCGGCTCCATCCTGCCCGCAACACGCATAAACCGGCGGTAAGGCGACGCTGCCCCACCTGGGGCTCAAGGGAATTCACCGGATTTTCCGCCCAGTTGAGGTTTCTTTGGACCAAGGCCCGGGGAGGACGAATGCACACCCGAGATCACGCCTTGAATGTGGCGTACCACAGGCCACTCCGTCCCCGGAGAGCGCGTGATCACCCGCCCTACCGCTACCGCGCGGAGGGAAACCCCGGGCACACCCCCGTGCCACCGACCCACGATGAGGGGGCGCATTATGGACGCGTTCACCGCAGGTCTGCTGCAGCGGATCCGGACCACCGAGCACGACCTCACCCGGGCCCGAGAGACGGGCGACGACTTCCTCGCGGACGTCGAGCAGAGCGAACTGGACGACCTTCACCGCCTCGCCGCCGAACACGGCGTCGAGATCGGCGCCAGCAGCGTCTGAGCACGTCGGCGGGCAGGGCCCCGATGCCGTTGAACGGCGTCGGGGCCCTGCCCGTGTGCGGGACACCCGCCTGACGCGGGCCAGAGGCGCCCGCACGCATGCGTGCGGGAGAGGGGCCCGGTTCCCGCGCCCACAAGGCGCCGGAGCGCCCTCGTGGCACAGCCGCTCGGGCGGTCCCGCGACGCCCCACGCGTACGTACCGCACCCCGCGACGCCGCAGGACGGTGCCAAACACCCCCTCAGTCGCGCCAGGCGCCGTACTCCTCCAGGAGGGCCTGGAGCGGCTCGAAGACACCCGGGGAGGCGGCGACCGTCAGATCGCCGTCGGCGGGCAGGCCGGGGCGTCCGCCGGTGGACGCGCCCGCCTCGCGGGCGATGAGGTCACCGGCCGCCAGGTCCCAGGGGTGCAGCCCGCGCTCGTAGTAGCCGTCGAGGCGCCCCGCGGCCACGTCGCAGAGGTCCACTGCGGCGGATCCGCTGCGGCGGATGTCGCGCAGCCGCGGGATGAGCCGCCGCGCCACCTCCGCCTGGTGCGTGCGGACGTCGGCGACGTAGTTGAAACCGGTCGAGACGAGTGCCTGGTCGAGCGGGGGCGCGGGGCGGCAGCGCAGCGCGGTCTCCTCGCCGTACACGCCGCCCGCGGCGTGGGCACCGCCACCGCGCACCGCCCAGTAGGTCTCCCCGCGCATCGGGGCCGCCACGACGCCCACCAGCCGTTCGCCGTCCCGCTCGACGGCGATGGAGACGGCCCAGGTGGGAAGGCCGTAGAGGTAGTTCACCGTGCCGTCGAGCGGGTCGATGACCCAGCGGACGCCGCTGCGCCCCTCGGTGCCGCCCCCTTCCTCGCCGAGGACGCCGTCGTACGGGCGGCGGTCCCGCAGGAAGCCGGTGATCAGCTTCTCGGCGGCGATGTCCATCTCGGTGACGACGTCGATCGGACTGGACTTGGTCGCGGCCACGCCCAGATCGGCCGGGCGGCGGTCGCGGAGCAGCGCGCCCGCGCGGGCGGCGGCGTCCAGGGCGAGGTCGAGCAGTACGTCCAGATCGTGTTCGCTCACGGTTCTCCAGAGGTAGTGGGCTCTTACGCGTACGGACTGTCGGCGCCCGCGGCGGCGGGCCTGGCGGTACGGGCCGGGCAGCAGCCGGCCGGGCAGAGGTCGTGGGACGGCCCCAGCGCGCCCAGCGCGCAGCGCTCCACGCGCTGTCCCCGCTCGGTGGCGGCCCGCTCCAGCACCAGCTCGCGCACGGCGGCGGCGAACCGCGGATCGGCGCCCACCGTCGCGGACCGGCGCACCGGCAGGCCCAGCTCGGCGGCCTTCGCGGTGGCCTCGGTGTCGAGGTCGTACAGCACTTCCATATGGTCCGAGACGAAGCCGATGGGAGCCATCACCACGGCGGGCACCCCGTCCGCGTGCTGCGCCTCCAGGTGGTCGCAGATGTCGGGTTCCAGCCACGGGATGTGCGGGGCGCCGCTGCGCGACTGGTAGACGAGCCGCCAGGGGTACTCGACACCGGTCTCCTCGCGCACCGCGTCGACGATCAGCCGGGCGACGTCGAGGTGCTCGGCGACGTAGGCGCCCCCGTCGCCGTGCGTCTCCACGGGGCCGGAGGTACCGGCGGCGGAGACGGGGATGGAGTGCGTGGTGAACGCGAGGTGCGCCCCGGCCCGTACGTCCTCGGGGAGGTCGGCCAGCGAGGCGAGGACGCCTTCCGCCATGGGGGCCACGAACCCGGGGTGGTTGAAGTAGTGCCGCAGCTTGTCGACCCGCGGCACGGGCAGCCCCTCCTCCTCCAGTGCGGCCAGCGAGGCGGCGAGGTTCTCCCGGTACTGCCGGCAGCCGGAGTAGGAGGCGTAGGCGCTGGTGGCGAGGACCGCGATGCGGCGGTGGCCCGCGGTGGTCATCTCGCGCAGGGTGTCGGTGAGGTACGGCGCCCAGTTGCGGTTGCCCCAGTAGACCGGCAGATCCAGCCCGTTCTCCGCGAAGTCCTTGCGCAGGGCGTCCAGCAGGGCCCGGTTGTGGGCGTTGATCGGGCTGACGCCGCCGAACAGGAAGTAGTGCTTGCCGACCTCCTTCAGCCGTTCCTCGGGAATACCCCGGCCCCGGGTCACGTTCGCCAGGAACGGAACCACGTCGTCCGGGCCTTCGGGGCCACCGAAGGAGAGCAGGAGCAGGGCGTCGTAGGGGGCGGGGTCGCGCAGATCGGACATGCCGTCGATCCTGCCACTCCCGACGGGCCGCCCCTCCACCGACATCGGTTCCCGGCCGCCCCCGATGCAGGGCCGGTCTGCCCGACCGTAGGCTGTATCGGTTGAAAGCGCGCCGTTTCGACGCCTATGACCACGCCGCCCCGGAGCACCTCTTGCCCAGTCCCTACCGCGCGATATTCGCCGCCCCCGGCACCAAGGGGTTCTCGGCGGCCGGATTCCTCGGCCGGATGCCGCTGTCCATGATGGGCATCGGCGTAGTGACCATGATTTCCCAGCTCACCGGCCGTTACGGGCTGGCCGGGGCGCTGTCGGCGACGCTGGCGATGTCGGCCGCGGTGCTCGGGCCGCTGATCTCCCGGCTCGTCGACCGGCACGGGCAGCGCCGGGTGCTGCGCCCCGCCGCCCTCGTCGCGCTGACGGCGGTGGCCGGGCTGCTGGTCTGCGCGCAGCAGCGGCTGGCCGACTGGACGCTCTTCGTCTTCGCGGCGGGCGTCGGCTGCGTCCCCAGCGTCGGCTCGATGATCCGGGCCCGCTGGGCGGAGATCTACCGCGGTTCACCGCGGGAGCTGCACACCGCGTACGCCTGGGAGTCGATCATCGACGAGGCGTGCTTCATCTTCGGGCCGATCATCTCGATCGGCCTGTCGACCATCTGGTTCCCGGAGGCCGGGCCGCTCCTGGCGGCGGTGTTCCTGCTGGTCGGCGTCGTGTGGCTGACCGCGCAGCGGTCCACCGAGCCGGTCCCGCATCCGCGCGGGCAGCAGGGCGGCGGCTCCGCGCTGCGTTCTGCGGGGCTCAAGGTGCTCGTGGTGACCTTCGTGGCCACCGGGATGCTTTTCGGGGCCATCGACGTGGTGACCGTGGCCTTCGCCGAGGAGCAGGGCCACAAGGCCGCGGCGAGCCTGGTACTTGCCGTGTACGCGCTGGGATCGTGCCTGGCGGGAGCGGTCTTCGGGCTGCTCCATCTCAAGGGGCGGGCGAACATCCGGTGGCTGGTGGGCGTGTGCGCGATGGCCGTGAGTATGATCCCCCTCCAACTGGCCGGGAACCTGCCGTTCCTGGCCGTGGCGCTCTTCGTCGCGGGCCTGGCCATCGCACCCACGATGGTCACCACCATGGCTCTCGTCGAGCAGCACGTACCGCGCTCCGAACTGACCGAGGGCATGACCTGGACGAGCACCGGGCTGGCCGTCGGCGTGGCGCTCGGCTCCTCGGCCGCAGGCTGGGTGGTCGACTCCTCGGGGGCCGAGGCGGGGTACGTGGTGCCCCTCGTGGCGGGAGCGCTCGCGGCCGCGGTGGCGTTCCTGGGGTATCGCCGGCTCAGCGGGCCGGTTCCTAGTGAAGGGCGCGCGGAAGATGACCGACGCACGGACGAAGACGAACGCGTGGCGTAACTGGGCCGGGAATGTCACCGCCCGTCCGGTACGGGCCGTGTCCCCCGCCTCCGTGCCGGAGCTCGCCGAGGCGCTGCGCCGGGCCTCGGCGGACGGCCTGCGGGTGAAGCCGGTCGGCACCGGGCACTCGTTCACCGCGACGGCCGCCACGGACGGCGTGCTGATCCGCCCGGACCTGCTCACCGGCATCCGGAGCATCGACCGCGAGGCGATGACGGTGACCGTCGAGGCAGGCACCCCGCTGAAGCGGCTGAACGCCGCCCTGGCCCGCGAGGGCCTCTCGCTCACCAACATGGGCGACATCATGGAGCAGACGGTCGCGGGCGCCACCTCGACCGGCACCCATGGCACCGGCCGTGACTCGGCGTCCATATCCGCCCAGATCCGTGCCCTGGAGCTGGTCACCGCCGACGGCACGGTGCTGACCTGCTCGGAGCAGGAGAACGCCGATGTCTTCGCCGTCGCCCGGATCGGGCTCGGCGCGCTGGGCGTCATCACGGCGATCACCTTCGCCGTGGAGCCGGTCTTCCTGCTGACGGCCCGCGAGGAGCCGATGGGCTTCGACCGGGTCGTGAGCGACTTCGACGAGCTGGTCGCCGAGAACGAGCACTTCGAGTTCTACTGGTTCCCGCACACCGGGAACTGCAACACCAAGCGCAACAACCGCAGCGCGGGCCCCGCGGCCCCGCCCGGGAAGGTCAGCGGCTGGATCGAGGACGAGCTCCTCTCCAACGGGATCTTCCAGGTGGCCTGCTCCCTCGGCCGGGCGGTCCCCGCCACCATCCCGTCGATCGCCCGGCTCTCCAGCCGCGCCCTGTCGGCCCGGACCTACACCGACATCCCGTACAAGGTCTTCACCAGCCCGCGCCGGGTCCGCTTCGTGGAGATGGAGTACGCGGTGCCGCGCGAGGCGGCCGTCGAGGCGCTGCGCGAGGTGAGGGCGATGGTGGAGCGCTCACCGCTGCGCATCAGCTTCCCGGTGGAGGTCCGCACCGCCCCCGCCGACGACATCGCGCTCTCCACGGCCTCGGGCCGCGACAGCGCGTACATCGCCGTCCACCTCTACCGGGGCACCCCGTACCAGGCGTACTTCACGGCGGTGGAGCGCATCATGACCGCCCACGCCGGGCGCCCGCACTGGGGCAAGGTGAACACCCGCGACGCCGAGTACCTGGCCGGGGTGTACCCGCGCTTCGGCGAGTTCACCGCGGTACGCGACCGGCTGGACCCGGACCGGCTCTTCGGCAACGACTACCTGCGCCGGGTCCTGGGCGAGTAGGGCCGTTCACCGCCCGGTTCCGGTGCCCCCGGCGGTTGTGCCGCCCTGGGCCGGGGCCTCGCCGCCCGCGGGGGCCGGGGCGCCGGTGGTGCCGTCGCCGGACGGCGCCGGGGTGGGCGCGGTCTCCGGGGCCGAGGGGTTCGTAGCGCCGCCGGTGTCGCCGGACGCTGCGGGGCCGGGCGTCGGACCGGTGGAGGGCTGGTCGCCGCGGCCGGTGTCCGGGGTCCGGCTCGCGCCGCCCTGCGGGTCCGTCCCCGGCGTCGCGCCGCCCTCCCGGTCCGGAACCCCTTCCCGGCCGGTGCTCGTCGACGGTGCCGGGGTGTCCGTGCCGGAACCCCGGTCGCCGCTGCCGCGTACGACGGAACCGACGGTCGTGCCCCGGCCCCCGCTCAGGTCGCCGCCGGAGACCAGCTCGTACGTGGTGATCCCGGCCATGGCGAGCACGAAGACGGCCACCGCGCCGAGCGCCGAGCGCTTCCAGCCGCGCAGCCGGGTGCCGTGCGTGGTGGCCTCGGAGAACTCCCCGTCCGCCGCGGGCAGCACCGCGGTGGCGTCCACGGCTCCGCCGGGGGCCCGGTCCGGCACTCTCCGCGTCTTCGTCGTACCCGTCCCGCGCGCCTGTACGGTCACATCGCGGATCTGCTCCCCGGTACGCCGGAAGACGTGCTGGAAGACCGAGCCGCCGCAGGTGGCGACGATGCTCATCACCCCGGCGCCGAGGATCGTTCCGTACACCCCCAGCTGGGAGGCCGCCACCGCTGCCGCGACCGCCGCCACGGCACTGCCCGCCACTTGCGGCAGGCTCAGATCGATACGCCTTTCCTTGGGTTCTATGTCACTTTCCGGCTTCTGCACCATTTCCAGCCCTCTGTTGACATCGCTCCCACCATGCACCAGGAAGGGACAAATGAGCGAAGTGATTAGTTCCGTTTCGGGGGATTCTGTGAAGCAGGACACTCCGGGAGGGTCCGTCCAGCCGGTCCGGCGACCCAACTCCCGCACCTCACGAGAACTTCGACGGCGCGGCGCTCCACCCTCGTGGCCCGAATGGAGTACTGTGTCGAGCCCTGGGGCCGGACGCCCGTGCGGATGTTCCGGATCTTCAAAAAGGGAGCCGAAGGAGGCACTCGATCCGGCGGCGCTCGGCATCGCGCGGGGACTGGCTGCATGAAGTGACCATGGGTCGCTTCCTGTTGCGAAACGGGTCACCGTGTCACGTCGGCGATCAAGGGCTCACGCCCGACACACCGGGCAACACGACAATGTTGTGGCAGGCTGCACCCGGGCAGGCCACACTCGACTAGCGGAAGCAGCGACGCACGTGACGTCGGCAGGCACCACCCGGGAGGTCCCCATGCCCGAACTGCGTGTCGTGGCCGTCTCCAACGACGGCACACGACTGGTGCTCAAGGCTGCTGACAGCACGGAGTACACACTCCCGATCGACGAGCGGCTGCGAGCCGCCGTGCGCAACGACCGCGCACGCCTCGGCCAGATCGAGATCGAGGTGGAGAGCCACCTCCGCCCCCGCGACATCCAGGCCCGGATACGAGCCGGCGCCTCCGCCGAGGAGGTCGCCCAGTTCGCCGGGATCCCGGTCGACCGTGTCCGCCGCTTCGAGGGCCCCGTGCTCGCGGAGCGCGCCTTCATGGCCGAGCGGGCCCGCAAGACCCCCGTACGCCGCCCCGGCGAGAACACCGGCCCCCAGCTCGGCGAGGCCGTGCAGGAGCGGCTGCTGCTGCGCGGCGCCGACAAGGAGACCGTCCAGTGGGACTCCTGGCGCAGGGACGACGGCACCTGGGAGGTCCTCCTGGTCTACCGGGTCGCGGGCGAGCCGCACTCGGCCAGCTGGACGTACGACGCGCCGCGCCGCCTGGTGCAGGCCGTGGACGACGAGGCGCGTTCACTGATCGGCGAGACCGACGACGTCGCCGCGCCCGAGCCCAGCTTCCCGTTCGTGCCCCGGATCGCCCGGCTGCCGCGCGACCGGCCGCTGGACCGTGCCCTCGACCGCCAGATCGAACGCCCCATGGTTCCTCCGCCGGAGCCGGAGGACCACATCTCGGCCAGTGAGCGAGATTCCCTGACCAGCCTGCTGGAAGCGGTGCCGAGCTTCCGCGGCGACATGGTGGTGCCGGAGCGTCCGTCGCCGCCGGAGCCGCCCGCCCTGGAGCCCGCCGCGCAGGAGCCGGAGGCGGACGAGCCGCCCGCCGCGGCCTCCGCGGGTGCCGGTTCCGCCTACGCCGACGTGCTGATGCCGAGGGCGGTGGCCGGTCACCGCGACCGTCTGACCGGGACGACGGACCGTCAGGCCGAGGCGGACGGCGTCCGGCCCGGCCGCCGGGCCGCCGTTCCGACCTGGGACGAGATCGTCTTCGGTACCCGCCGCAAGAAGCAGGACTGAGCGGGTTCACCCCGGCATGAGGAAGGCCCGTACGCCTCTGCGCACGGGCCTTCCTGCCGGTTCGCCGTTACTGGGGCTCGGGGCCCGTGGCGACCGGGCGGGACGCGTCGCCGGACCACTCGGACCAGGAGCCCGCGTACAGCGCGGCGGGCAGGCCCGCGACGGCCAGGGCCAGCACCTCGTGGGCGCCGGAGACCCCGGAGCCGCAGTAGACGCCGATCTCTCCCGCCCGGTCGGCGCCCAGCGCCCGGAAGCGCTCCGCCAGTTCCCCGGGAGCCAGGAAGCGGCCGTCGGCCCCGGTGTTCTCGGAGGTCGGAGCCGATACGGCGCCGGGGATGTGGCCGCCCACCCGGTCGACCGGCTCCACATCACCCCGGTAGCGCTCGGCGGCCCGCGCGTCGAGCAGCAGGCCAGAACGGGCGAGCGCGGCGGCCCCGTCCGCGTCGAGCAGCGGCAGCGCTCCGGGGGCCGGGCGGAAGTCACCCCCGGCCGGGGCCGGGGTCTCCTTCTGGAGCTCGCCCGGCCAGGCGGCGAGGCCGCCGTCCAGGACCCGGACGTTCTGATGACCCGTCCAGCGCAGCAGCCACCAGGCGCGCGCCGCCGCCCAGCCCTGGCCTCCGTCGTACACGACCACCGGGGTGTCCCGGGAGACGCCCGCCCGGCGCATAACGGCCCCGAACTCCTCCGGGTCGGGCAGCGGGTGGCGGCCTCCTCGCCCGGCCGGCCCCGCGAGCTCCGCGTCCAGGTCGACGAAGACCGCGCCGGGGATGTGCCCGGCCTCGTAGTCGGGCCGGCCATGTGGGCCGCCCAGCTGCCAACGTACGTCCAGGAGCACCGGCGGACGTGGCCCCGCCGACTCGCTCACGTATTCGGATGCGGTGATGATGGGCTTCATGAGTGCCATCCTCGCGCAGGCGCCGCCCCGCCCGTGACACCTTCGAAACGGGCGCACCGCGGCAATCCGGTCTCTCTGCGTCGAGATCCGGAACAACGCGGCGCGGCCGGGACGCTTCGTGCGCCGGGGGGTGCCACCATCTGCACGGGGCGCACACATCCCGTACCGCGTGGCGGCACACCGGCCCCGTTACCCCGTACGGCCACCCTGATGGTCCGAGGAGAGAGTGACGATGACCGAGGCTGCCGCTCCGCGTACGCCCGGAAGCCCGTGCTGGGTGAGCCTGCTCGTGCACGGCATGGGCACCACCCAGAATTTCTACGCCGAGCTGTTCGGCTGGGAGTTCGTGCCGGGTCCGGAGCAACTGGGCCCGTACGTCCGTGCGCTGATCGGCGGAAAGGTGGTGGCCGGGATCGGGCAGCTGCCGCCCGACCGGCATCTGCCGGTCGCCTGGACGACCTACCTGGCCACCGATGACGCGGACCTCACCGCGGAGGCCGTGCGCTCCTGCGGGGGCACGGTGGCCGTGGGGCCGCTCGACGCCGGCGAGGCGGGCCGGATGGCCATCGCCTCCGATCCGGGCGGCGCGGTCTTCGGGATCTGGCAGGCCGCCGAGCACCTCGGCACGGCGCTCGCCGGAGCCCCGGGCACGCCGGTCTGGAACGAGCTGGTGACCCGGGAGACCTCGACGGTCTGCAAGTTCTACCAGACGGTCTTCGGCTACGAGGCCGAGGCCGAGGTCTCCGCCGACTTCGATTACCAGACGCTGCGTCTGGACGGCCGCCCGGTGGCCTCGCTGCACGGGGTCGGCCACGCCCTGCCACGCGACCGGGGCCCGCACTGGATGACCTATTTCGAGGTCGCCGACACCGACGAGGCCGCGCGGCGCGTGGTGGAGCTCGGCGGCCATGTGCTGCATCCGCCCCGGGAGGGGGCGAGCGGCCGGGTGGCGACGGTGGCGGACCCGGAGGGCGCGGCGTTCACGATCGTGCGCTCGGTGGCCGGCTGAGCCTGCCGACGGGGCCGTTCAGCGTGCCCGGACCCGTTCCACATGGCGGTGGGCGGGACCTGCCAGCCGGGCGTGCAGCTCGTCGAAGAGTTCGGAGGCATGCGTTCCGCTCCACTCGCCGGGCAGCAGCTCCCGGGCGATGCCGGGGTCGAGATAGACGAGTCTGCGCCAGTCGGTGAGGAGCCCGATGTACGTCACGAAGGCCTGGCGGTCCGTCACCGGGGCACCGCTCGCGATCCGTTCGGCCACCGGGCGGTGCGTGGCCAGGAAGTCGACGTACAGCCGTTGCAGGCGGGCGGTGTCCCACCAGGAGCGGACCTTCCCGGCGAGGTCATCGGCGTCGCCCCCGGCCGCCGAGAGGTAGTCGGCCCGGAAGAGGTCGGTGTAGGCGCGCAGTCCGTGCCTGGCCAGCATGGATTCCGCTTCGCCGTGCACATGGCCCGGGGCGATCCACACCCCGGCGGACACGGAGCCGAAGCCGAGCCGGGTGAGCTGGGTGCGCAGGGTGTGCCGTCTGGCCCGCTCGGACTCGGGCACCGAGAAGACGACCAGCACCCAGCCCTCCTCGGCAGTGGCCCGGCGGGCGGCGAAGATGCGCGGGTCGCCGTCGCGCAGGATGCGTTCGGTCTCGGGCGAGATCCGGTATCCGGCCGCCCCGGAGACCGACTGGGCTTCGAGCAGTCCGGCCCGCTTCAGCCGCGAGACGCTGGAGCGTACGGTCGGCGCCTCGACGTCGAGGTCGGCGAGCAGCTGGATCAGAGAGGCCACCGACATCCAGCCGCCGGTGTCGCGGGCGTACAGCCCGTAGACGGTCACGATCAGCTGCCGGGGCTGCACCCTGGCCAGCGGGCCCGGTCCGGACCTGGCCGCTTCTCCGCTCGCCATGTTCACGCCGCCATCCTAAGCAGCCCCACGAGACCGTGGCGGAGCGGCTCAGGCGGAGCCGACCGGCAGCACGTCCGGGGAGAGCGCGGCGGCGCGGGCGGTCACGCTGGTGGTCCGGCGCTGGTGGTGGCGTCGGCACAGCACCTCGTAACCAATCTCGCCAGCCTGCTGGTTGACGTCTCCCACGACCACCTGGGCGCCTTCGACGACCATCTCGCCGCCGACCGTCCGGGCGTTGTGCGTGGCACGGGCGCCGCACCAGCAGAGCGCCTCGACCTGGAGCGTCTCGACCCGGTCGGCGAGCTCGATCAGCCGCTGCGAACCGGGGAAGAGCTTGGTCCGGAAGTCGGTGGTGATGCCGAACGCGAAGACGTCCATGCCGAGATCGTCGACGATGCGCGCCAGCTGGTCGATCTGGACGGGGGCCAGGAACTGCGCCTCGTCCACGATCACGTAGTCCGCCCGGCCGCCCCGGCTTATCCGGTCGACGAGATGGGCGAACAGATCCATGGCCTCGTCGGCCTCGATGGCCTCGGTGACCAGTCCCAGCCGTGAGGAGAGCTTGCCCTCCCCCGCCCGGTCGTCACGGGTGAAGATCACGCCCTGCAGACCGCGTGCCGAACGGTTGTGGCCGATCTGAAGGGCCAGCGTGCTCTTTCCGCAGTCCATCGTTCCGGAGAAGAACACAAGCTCGGACATGAGAGGTCCAGCACCTTTCGGGTGGGGAGGGGACGGGTGGGAGGAAGAAGGTTACGAGCGTACTTCGAGGAGCGGGACGAGCTGCTCGACGGGGGTCATCGAACCGTGCACGCCGACCATCGCGGACTCGTTCGGCTCATGGACGGAGGCGGTGATGATCACGTCGTCGTGGGCCGCCGCGACGACATCGCCGATCCTGCCGTGGACCCGCTCGTCGATCCTCGGCCCGAACCAGCCGGCCGCGATCGCCTCCTCCCGGCTCGCCACCCAGAACTGCTCGCCGAGCACATCCCGCCAGACGGCGAGCACATCGCTCTCGGCTCCCGGGACGGCGTACACGTGGCGGGCCCGGCCCTCGCCCGCGAGGAGGGCGACCCCCGCGCGCAGCTCCCAGTCCTCGTCGAAGTCGATCCGGGACTGCTCGTCGAACGGGATGTCGATCATGCCGTGGTCGGCGGTGACGTACAGCGCCGAGCGGGGCGGGAGCTGCTCGGCCAGGCGACGGGCCAGCCCGTCCACGTACATCAGCTGGCCGCGCCAGGCGTCGGAGTCGACGCCGAAGCGGTGGCCCTTGCCGTCGACCTCGCTGTAGTAGGTGTAGACGAGGGTCCGGTCGGCGGCGGCGAGCTGTGCGGCGGCGGTGTCCATCCGCTCCTCGCCGGAGAGCCGTCCCAGGAAGGAGCCGCCGCTGAGCGCGACCTCGGTGAGCGGGGTCCGCTCGAAGTCGGGCGCGGAGACCTGGGCGGTGCGCACGCCCGCGGCGTCCGCGAGCCGGAAGACCGTGGGGTAGGGCTGCCAGGCCGCCGGGGAGACCCAGGGGCGCCAGCGGAGCTGGTTCATCAGCTCGCCGGTCTCCGGGTTGCGGGCGGAGTAGCCGGGCAGGCCGTGCTCCCCGGGCGGCAGCCCCGTCCCCACGGAGGCCAGCGAGGTGGCGGTGGTGGCGGGGAAGCCCGCGGTGATCGGGCGGCCGGTGCCGCCGCGCGAGGTGGGGAGCAGGGAGTGCAGGAAAGGCGCCTCGTCGGGGTGGGCCTTGATCTGCTCCCAGCCCAGGCCGTCGATCAGGAAGACGCAGTTCCGGTCGGCGGGGGTGAGTTCGGGGATCGCGGCGGTGAAGCCGGGTACGCCCTGTCCGGCGACGAGCGTGGGCAGCAGATCGGCGAGCGACCCGCTGCCGTACTCCGGGACCGGGGCGCTCCCCACCGTGAGCGGATCGGGCTCCTGCCAGGCCGGCTGTGCCATCAGCGGCCGGTCGCCGCGGTCGCGGCCGTGGCCTCGGAGAGCGACTGGGCGAAGGCGAGGGTCTGGCGCACGGTGTCGGGGCCGTCGCCGGCCTCGCTGACCCGCAGGCTCAGGTCATCGGCGGTGGTGTTGCCGGTGTAGCCGTGGTCGGCCTCGCAGTTGGGGTCGCCGCAGGCGGCCGGCTCCAGGTCGATCCGGGAGACCGCGCCCCAGCCGATGGTGAGGACGACCTCGCGGGGCAGCGTGCCCGGCACGTACTTCTCCGGGTTGGCCACGACACGGCTGACCACGACCGACGAGATCCGGTCGAGCTTGACCGACTCGGTGGAGGTGGTGGCGTACGGCGTCGGGGAGCTGGTGTCCGCGTTCTGCTCGTCGGTGTGGCTGACGATGAAACGGTTGTCCGTGAGGACCAGGACGGTGACGTGGCGGCGCACTTCGTTGGAGTCGAACGTGGTCTCCTGGTGCACCAGGTACGAGGCAACCGGCTCACCGCCCACGGCGGCCTCCACCGCCTCGGCCACGAGGGCCGGGTAGTAGCCACTGCGCTCGATCGCCGCGCGCAGCCCCTGGGTCGTCGTACCGGTCTTTGCCATGGGCACCATCCTACGGGGGCCCGATGACTGCCGGGGACGTTGCGCGACGGGGCGGCCGGCGGCCGCTCCGGTCAGTAGTTGGGCAGGCGGCGGGGGCCGAGATCGGTACGGGCCGGGGGCGGCGAGAGGCGGACGCTCGCGCCGAGGACGGTCAGTCCCCGGGTCGCGACCACCACGGGCTCCAGGGCGACGGAGACCACCTCGGGGTGGTCGTCGACCAGCCGGGAGACCCGGAGCAGCAGCTCTTCGAGTGCCGCGGTGTCCACCGGGGCGGCTCCGCGCCAGCCGAAGAGCACCGGCGCGGCCCGGATGGACCGGATCAGCTCCGCGGCGTCGCGGTCGGTGGCCGGGACGAGGCGGTGGGCGGTGTCGCCGAGCAGCTCGGAGGGGGCTCCGGCGAGGCCGAAGGAGAGGACGGCGCCCGCGGCCGGGTCGATCGTGGCCCGTATGACGGTGTCGACGCCGCGCGGTGCCATGGACTGGACGACGGGCTGGAGTTCGGCGGGGCCGCCCAGCAGCTCGGTCAGTTCGCCGTAGGCCCGGCGCAGCGCGTCCTCGTCCGCCAGGTCGAGCCGGACGCCGCCGAGGTCGGCGCGGTGACGCAGGTGGGGTGCGGTGGTCTTGAGCGCCACGGGATAGCCGAGCCGGGCGGCGGCGACGACGGCGGCGTCCGGGTCGGGGGCCGGGAGCGTCGGCCGTACGGTGATGCCGTAGCGGGCCAGGAGTCCACGGGCCTCGTCCGTGCCGAGCTGTCGGCCCCGGAGGTCGGGGTCGGGGCCGAGGAGGGTGTCGATGAGGTGGGCGGCGCCCGGCTCGTCGATGGTGTCGTCGAGGAATTCGGGCACCTTGCCGGGGATGGCGGCCTGCCGCCGCCACTGGGCGTACCGCACCGCTTCGGCCAGGGCGCGGACCGCCCGTTCGGCGGCGGGGTAGGCGGGGATGCGGCCGGGGGCCTCCGCTTCCGGCGGAGGTTGCGGGGCCTCGGGCGCTCGCACGGACTCCGGGGCTCGGGGGCCCTGCTGGGTCTGCGGGGTCTGCGGGCCCTGCGGGGCTTCCCCGCCCGCCGAGGGGCGGGCAACCGTGCCGGTGGCCGCGGCCAGGGCCTCCGCGAGCCCGCCGATCTCGACGTGTACGACTGCCACCGGCTTGGCCGGGCCCGCGGCGGCGGCCGAGCGCAGCGCCTCCGCGAGCACTTCGCCGTCGCCCGCTTCCGCCTGGCCGTCCTCGCCGACCCAGGGGATCGCCGTCACGATCACCGCGTCGCAGCCCTCGTCGGCCAGCGCCTTCGCCAGGGCGTCCCTGAAGTCCTGCGGGGTGGCGGCGGTGGTGAGGTCCAGCGGCAGCCGCGGGCGCAGCCCCTCGGCGAGGCAGGCGTCGTACGTGAGCAGGCCGAGCGATTCGGAGTTGCCGAGGATCATGACCCGGGGGCCCGCGGGCAGCGGCTGGTCGGCGAGGAGAAGACCCGCGTCGACCATCTCCGTGACCGTGTCCACCCGGATCACGCCCGCCTGCCGCATGAGCGCCGAGACCGTGGCGTCCGGAATGCGCCGGGTCGGCACCGCGTGGCCGGGCGGGGTGGAGCCGCTGTGCCGGGCCCCCTTCACCACGACCACCGGCTTGACGGCCGCGGTCCGGCGCGCGAGGCGGGTGAACTTGCGGGGGTTGCCGATCGACTCCAGGTACAGCAGGGCGACGTCGGTATCGGGGTCCTCGTACCAGTACTGGAGGAAGTCGTTGCCGGAGATGTCGGCGCGGTTGCCCGCGGAGATGAAGGTCGACAGGCCCGCGCCGCGCCGGTAGAGGCCGGAGAGCAGGGCGATGCCGATCGCTCCGGACTGGGTGAAGAGGCCGATCCGGCCCCGGGCGGGCGGCTCGGGGGCGAGCGAGGCGTTCAGCCGTACCGCGTCCGAGGTGTTGATGAGGCCGAAGGCGTTCGGGCCGATGATCCGCATGCCGTACGAACGGGCCTGCCGGACCAGCTCGCGCTGCCGGTCCCTGCCCTCGGCACCCCATTCGGCGTACCCGGCGGAGAGGACGACCAGGCCCTGCACCCCGTGCTCGCCGCAGTCCGCGACGGCTTCCGGAACGCGGTCGGCGGGGACGGCGACGACCGCGAGGTCGACCGGTTCGCCTATCTCACCGAGGGAGCGGCGGGCGGGGACGCCGTCGATCGTGTCCTGTCCGGCGGTGAAGGCGCTGTTGACGGCGTACGTGCGGCCGGTGAACCCGGCGCCGAGGACGTTGCGCAGGACGGTGCGGCCGACACCTCCGGGGGTCCGGCCGACGCCGATGACGGCCACGGAGCCGGGGGCCAGCAGGCGTTGCACGGAGCGGGCCTCGGCCCGGTGCTCGCGGCCGCGCTGGACGGCGAGGGACTCGGCGGTCGGTTCGAGGTCCAGGGTGAGGTGGACGGAGCCGTCCTCGAAGCTGCGCTGCTGGGTGTACCCGGCGTCCCGGAACACTTTGATCATCTTGGTGTTGGCGGGCAGCACCTCGGCGGCGAAGCGGCGGATGCCGCGCTCGCGGGCGACGGCCGCGATGTGTTCGAGGAGCGCCGAGGCCACGCCGCGGCCCTGGTGCGCGTCCTGGACCAGGAACGCGACCTCGGCCTCGTCGGCGGGCGCGGAGGCGGGCCTGCCCCGCTCGTCGATCCGGTCGTAGCGGACGGTCGCGATGAACTCGCCGCCGACCGTGACGGCGAGCCCCACCCGGTCGACGTAGTCGTGATGGGTGAAGCGGTGCACGTCCCGGTCGGACAGCCGGGGATACGGGGCGAAGAACCGGTAGTACTTCGACTCGTCGGAGACCTGCTCGTAGAAGCTGACCAGTCGCTCGGCGTCGTCGGTGGTGATGGGCCTGATGCGCGCGGTGCCGCCGTCGCGGAGGACGACGTCCGCTTCCCAGTGGTCGGGGTAGACATGATGGGGACTCTGCTCCGGGGCGGGCTCCATGGGCAAAGCCTACGGCTCTGTCAGCGGTCGCGTACGTACCGGGGCCGGGGCAGTCTGGGAGGGCCGATCAAGGGATGTCCCGCACGTCACGGACGTCCGGCGGCTCGGCCGGAACACCGCGCACCGCATGCGAGAATGGTCTAGACAACTGTTGATTCGTGAAGGGCAGAACCATGGCTGAGCGCCGCGTCAACGTCGGTTGGGCCGAGGGCCTGCACGCCCGCCCCGCTTCCATCTTCGTCCGTGCCGCCACGGCTTCCGGCGTCCCCGTGACGATCGCCAGGTCCGAGGGCACCCCGGTGAACGCCGCGTCCATGCTCGCGGTCCTCGGCCTCGGCGCACAGGGGGGCGAGGAGATCGTGCTCGCTTCCGAGGCGGACGACGCCGAAGCCGCTCTGGACCGTCTGGCGAAGCTGGTCGCCGAGGGACTCGAAGAGCTTCCGGAGACCGTCTGAAGCGTTTTCACCGAAAGAGCCGCGGCACCACCGAACAGGGCCGCGGCTTTTTCACGTTCCGGGACATTCAACCGGGAAAGAAATGCGGTACGGGAAATCCAGAAGGCCGGCCGCACGGAACCTCATCCCTTTTATACGGCGTCCTCGTTAACAACGGATGCCCGCGGTGTTTTCGGAATGTTGCGGGGGCCTCACCCGGGCATCGGCGCGGGAAGCCGGGAGCGCAGCCGGTGCCCGGCCGCCGCTCGCTCCGCGTGGTGGACGGCCAGCGCCCTGGCCCGGTCGGCGTCACCGCGCGCCACCGCGTCCACGATGGCCCCGCGCTCGGCCCAGGCGTCCGCCGGCCGGGCCGGCTGCTCGACCACGTACATCCAGGCGATCTTGTGCCGCAGCTGGCCGAGCAGGGCGATCAGGCCAGGGCTGCCGGAGGCCTGTGCCAGCGTCTCGTGGAACCAGCCGCCCAGCGCGCGCAGATCCTCGCCCTCGCCCCGCCGCACCCGGTCGTGACCGAGGCGCACGAGGCCGCACAGCACCTTGAGGTGGGCCTCGGTGCGGCGCTGCGCGGCGCGGGCGGCACCCAGCGGCTCCAGCAGCATCCGGACCTCCAGGAGGTCGGCCGCCTCCAGGTCGGTGGGCTCGGCGACACAGGCACCCGCGTGTCTGCGGGTGACCACGAAGCCCTCGGACTCCAGGGTGCGCAGCGCTTCGCGGACCGGGACGCGGGAGACCCCGTACCGCCGGGCCAGCACCTCCTCCCTGAGACGGCTGCCGCGCCCGAAGACACCGGAGACGATGTCGTCACGGATCGCCGTACTTACCGAATGCGCGGGAATGCGCATGCCCGAACCTCCGTCTCCATGCCCGCTAAAAGCGGCTGCCCGACGCCTGTTCCGTGACTCTATGGCAATGCGGCACCATTTCCGATGCCGGGTGGAAATTCATGAATACCTTCCGGCCGCGCGAAGGTCCGGCGCCGGGCGGTCGCCCGTACCGCACGGCGGGCACGCCGAAGGCCCCGGACGCGGAGCCCGGGGCCTTCGGCGGAAGCTGTGGCGGTGCGCCGGTCAGAGGGCGGCGCCATGGGCGCGCAGGTACGCGACCGGGTCCACGTCGGAGCCGTACGACGGCGTCGTCCGGGCCTCGAAGTGAAGGTGCGGCCCGGTGGAGTTCCCGGTCGAACCGGAGAGGCCGATCTGCTGGCCCGCGGCGACGCCCTGACCGACCGCGACACCGATCGAGGAGAGGTGGCCGTACTGCGTGTACGTGCCGTCCGCCATCCGGAGCACGATGTTGTTGCCGTACGCGCCGCCCCAGCCGGCCTCGACGACCGTACCGGCGCCGACGGCGACGACGGAGCTGCCGGACGCGGCGTGGAAGTCGACGCCCGAGTGACTGCCGGAGGACCAGAGCGAGCCGCCGGACTTGTAGCTGGTGGAGACGTACGAACCGGCGACCGGAAGGTGGAAGGCGCCCAGCGCGGTGCGCTCGGCGGACCGGGCGACACGGGTCGCCGTCCCGGCGCGGGACTCGGCCGCGCGCTCCGCAGCCGCCTTGGCCTCGGCCTTCTTCTTGGCCGCTGCCTTCTTCCGCGCCTCGGCCTTCGCCTTCGCCTTGGCCTCGGCCTCGGCCTTCGCCGCGGCGTCGGCCTGGTGCCGCTGCGCGTCGGCCTGGGCTCCGATCCGCTCGGCGAGGGTCTCGTCGATGGTGAGGACCTGGGTCAGGCCGGTGTCCTCGACGGCGGCGGACTCGGCGTCCGCGGCGACGGCCGGGGCGGCCAGACCGCCGATGACGCCGGTGGTGGCCAGGGCCGCGACGCCGACGGCCTTCGCGCCCTTGCGCTTCAGTCGGCCCGGGGCACGATGCTTCCCGGTGGCACGGGTGAACGCCATGGAGTGGCTGATCCTTTCCTTCCTTCTCGCCTACCGGGTTAGCTGACGGGTTCGGAGCAGGAAGGTCTCCTACGGGCGCCCCGGCCCCTTGGGGCTCAGGCGTCCGATTCACCCCAGGGACTGCGTGGGTCCCCGGCTCCCCGGGCTCGCGCCGGACGGGGACTCGGCGATGACTGTCCGGTACGTCGCGGATGCGGCATACGAGTGGCGAACAGTCGTGCCGACGCTAAACGGGGCGACTTTCATCCGCCAAACGGACAGGGCGTTTTGTAGCGCATCCCACAGGGCAGACAGGCAACCCTTGCAACAGAACGGACAAAAGGGGCGACTCTCGCGAGATCTCGCTCGCGAGGGTCGCCCCTTTGCCCCACTGCGTACCGATCGGTGCGGCCAGAGGCCGACCGATGACCAGCCGGTCAGCCGGTGACCACCGTCACCTCTCCGATGCCCAGGGTCCGGACGGGCTCCTCGATCCGGGCCGCGTCGCCGACCAGGATCGTGACCAGCCGGTCGACCGGGAAGGCGTTGACGACCGCCGCGGTCGCCTCGACCGTGCCGGTCTCCGCGAGGCGGGCGTACAGCTGCGCCTGGTAGTCGTCCGGCAGATGCTGCTCGACCTGGTCGGCGAGGGTTCCCGCGACGGAGGCCGCCGTCTCGAACTTCAGGGGCGCCACGCCCACCAGGTTCTGCACCGCCGTCTCGCGCTCCTCGTCGGTGAGGCCCCCGGCCGCCAGCGTCCGCAGGACCGTCCACAGGTCCTTCAGCGCCGGTTCGGTGGACTCCGTGTCCACCGAACCGCTGATGGCCAGCATCGAGGCACCGGTGGCGCCCGAGGCGGAGCCCGGGGCCGTCGAGCGCAGCACCTGGGCGAAGGCCCGCACGCCGTACGTGTAGCCCTTCTCCTCGCGCAGCACCCGGTCGAGGCGGGAGGTGAGCGTGCCGCCCAGGCAGTAGGTGCCGAGCACCTGGGCCGGCCACACACGGTCGTGGCGGTCGGCGCCGACCCTGCCGATCAGCAGCTGGGTCTGGACCGCGCCGGGACGGTCGACGATCACCACGCGGCCGGTGTCGTCGGCGGTGATCGGAGGCACCGGGCGGGACTCGGCGGCCTCGCCCGACCAGTCGCCCAGGGTGTCGGCGAGCAGGGCGTCCAGATCGATGCCGGTGAGGTCACCGACGACCACGGCGGTCGCGGCGGACGGCCGGACGTGGGCCTCGAAGAAGGCGCGCACGGCCGCCGCGTCGATCCGCTCCACCGTCTCCTCGGTGCCCTGGCGCGGACGCGACATGCGCGCCTGTGCCGGGAAGAGCTCCTTGGAGAGCTGCTTGGCGGCGCGCCGGGCCGGGTTGGCCTGCTCGTGCGGGATCTCGTCGAGCCGGTTGCGCACCAGCCGCTCGATCTCGCTGTCGGAGAAGGCGGGCGCCCGCAGCGCCTCGGCGACCAGTCCGAGCGCCTTGGCCAGCCGGGAGGCCGGAACCTCAAGGGAGACCCGGACGCCGGGGTGGTCCGCGTGCGCGTCGAGCGTGGCACCGCAGCGCTCCAGCTCGGCGGCGAACTCCTCCGCGGTGCGCTTGTCGGTGCCCTCGGACAGGGCCCGCGACATGATCGTGGCCACGCCGTCGAGGCCCTCGGGCTCGGCGTCCAGCGGGGCGTCGAGGAAGATCTCGACCGCCACGACCTGCTGGCCGGGGCGGTGGCAGCGGAGCACCGTGAGGCCGTTGGGCAGGGAGCCGCGCTCCGGGGCGGGGAAGGCCCAGGGACGGGCGACGCCGGGGACCGGCTGCGGGTGGTACTGCATCGAAACTCCAGTCGCGGCGTCGGTCACTTGCCCGCTCCTTCCTGCGCGTCGGTGTCGTCAGCGTCGGCGTCCGCGGACTCGGCCGCCTCGACCGGCTCGTAGACCAGCACCGCCCGGTTGTCGGGGCGCAGCCGGGCCTTGGCGACCGCCTGGACCTCCTCCGCGGTGACGTCGAGCACCCGGTGCACGGCGGTCAGGGCGAGCTGCGGGTCACCGAAGAGCACCGCGAACCGGCAGAGTTCGTCGGCGCGCCCGGCGACCGTACCGAGGCGGTCCAGCCACTCGCGTTCCAACTGGGCCTGTGCGCGCTCCATTTCCTCGGGCGTGGGGCCCTCGGCGGCGAACCTGGCGAGCTCCTCGTCGACCGCGGCCTCGATCTCCGGCACCTCCACGCCGCCGGACGTCTTCACGTCCAGCCAGCCGAGCGAGGGCGCCCCGGCCAGCCGCAGCAGCCCGAACCCGGCCGCCACCGCCGTACGGTCACGGCGGACCAGACGGTTGTGGAGCCGCGAGGACTCACCGCCGCCGAGCACGGTCAGCGCGAGGTCCGCCGCGTCACACTCGCGGGTGCCGTCGTGCGGCAGCCGGTAGGCGGCCATCAGGGCCCGCGCCGGGACCTCCTCGCGCACCTCCTCGCGCAGCTGCTCGCCGATGGTCTCCGGGAGCGCCCCGTCGCGCGGCGGCTGCTTGCCGTCGTGGGACGGGATGGAACCGAAGTACTTCTCGATCCAGGCGAGGGTCTGCTCGGGGTCGATGTCGCCGACCACCGAGAGCACCGCGTTGTTGGGCGCGTAGTAGGTGCGGAAGAAGGCGCGCGCGTCCTCCAGGGTCGCGGCGTCCAGATCGGCCATCGAGCCGATCGGGGTGTGGTGGTACGGGTGGCCCTCGGGGTAGGACAGCGCCGTCAGCTTCTCGAACGCCGTGCCGTAGGGGACGTTGTCGTAGCGCTGGCGGCGCTCGTTCTTGACGACGTCGCGCTGGTTCTCCATGGACTCTTCGTCGAGCGCGGCGAGCAGCGAGCCCATGCGGTCCGCCTCCAGCCACAGAGCCAGCTCCAGCTGATGCGTGGGCATCGTCTCGAAGTAGTTCGTGCGCTCGAAGCTGGTGGTGCCGTTGAGCGAGCCGCCGGCGCTCTGCACCAGCTCGAAGTGGCCGTTCCCCTTGACCTGGCCGGAGCCCTGGAACATCAGGTGCTCGAAGAGGTGCGCCAGGCCGGTGCGCCCCTTGACCTCGTGGCGCGAGCCGACGTCGTACCAGAGACAGACCGCGGCGACCGGGGTCAGATGGTCCTCGGAGAGCACCACGCGCAGGCCGTTGGCCAGGCGGTGCTCGGTCGCTGTCAAGCCGCCGGAGCCGGCCTGAGCGGTGGCCGTGTGACCCATGGGCATGTACGTCCCTTCGATCGCGATACTGGATTTCCTGCGAGACCTGCCACTTTAAGCAAGCGGACGGACACTTGGCGAAGTTCCCGTTCCGGGGAAGTTCGCGTGAAAGAGGGGCGCATCCCCCGCGTGCCGGGGCAGAAAACCGTCCCGGCGCGGGTCACGGACGCGCTTTGGGACGGGTCGAGGTCGGGGTTGTCAGTGCGGCGGTCCACAATGGTCCGCGTCAGAACCTGAGGTTGCCCGAACAGAATCCGTGAAGGAGTCGCAGCAGCGATGGCCCGCCGCAGCACGAAGACCCCGCCGCCGGACGACTTCGAGGAGAAGATCCTCGACATCGACGTCGTCGACGAAATGCAGGGCTCCTTCCTTGAGTACGCGTACTCCGTGATCTACTCGCGGGCCCTGCCCGACGCCCGCGACGGCATGAAGCCGGTGCACCGCCGCATCGTGTACCAGATGAACGAGATGGGCCTGCGCCCCGACCGCGGCTTCGTGAAGTGCGCCCGTGTCGTCGGCGAGGTCATGGGCAAGCTGCACCCGCACGGCGACGCGTCGATCTACGACGCGCTGGTCCGTCTCGCGCAGCCGTTCTCGATGCGGCTCCCCCTGGTCGACGGCCACGGGAACTTCGGCTCGCTCGGCAACGACGACCCGCCGGCCGCCATGCGGTACACCGAGTGCCGGATGGCCGACGCGACGTCCTTGATGACGGAGTCGATCGACGAGGACACCGTCACTTTCCAGTCGAATTACGACGGCCAGGAGAGGGAGCCCACCGTGCTCCCCGCCGCATACCCGAACCTCCTGGTCAACGGCTCGTCCGGGATCGCGGTCGGTATGGCGACCAACATGCCGCCGCACAACCTGGGCGAGGTCATCGCCGCCGCCCGTCACCTGATCAAGCACCCGGCCGCCGACCTGGACACCCTGATGCGGTTCGTGCCGGGGCCCGACCTGCCCACCGGTGGCCGGATCGTGGGTCTGGGCGGCATCAAGGACGCGTACGCCCGCGGGCGCGGCACGTTCAAGATCCGCGCCACCGTCTCCGTGGAGAACGTGACGGCCCGCCGCAAGGGCCTGGTCGTCACGGAACTGCCCTTCGCGGTCGGTCCGGAGAAGGTGATCGCCAAGATCAAGGACCTGGTCTCGGCGAAGAAGCTCCAGGGCATCGCGGACGTCAAGGACCTCACCGACCGCGAGCACGGCCTGCGCCTGGTCATCGAGGTGAAGAACGGTTTCGTGCCGGAAGCCGTCCTGGAGCAGCTCTACCGGCTCACGCCGATGGAGGAGTCCTTCGGCATCAACAACGTGGCGCTGGTCGACGGGCAGCCGCTCACGCTGGGGCTCAAGGAGCTTCTGGAGGTCTATCTCGACCACCGCTTCGACGTGGTGCGCCGGCGCAGTGAGTTCCGCCGGAGCAAGCGCCGCGACCGGCTGCATCTGGTCGAGGGGCTGCTCGTCGCGCTGATCGACATCGACGAGGTCATCCGGATCATCCGGTCCAGCGACAATTCGGCGCAGGCCAAGGAGCGGCTCGTCGCGCACTTCTCGCTGAGCGAGACGCAGACGCAGTACATCCTGGACACCCCGCTGCGCCGGCTGACCAAGTTCGACCGGATCGAGCTGGAGAGCGAGCGGGACCGGCTCAGCAGCGAGATCGACGAGCTGACCACGATCCTCGAATCGGACAACGCGCTGCGCAAGCTCGTCTCCACCGAACTGGCGGCGGTCGCCAAGAAGTTCGGCACCGAGCGGCGTACGGTGCTGCTGGAGTCGGCCGGTGCGCAGGTCGCCTCGGTTCCGCTGGAGGTCGCGGACGACCCGTGCCGGGTGCTGCTGTCCTCGACCGGCCTGCTGGCCCGTACGGCCAACGACGAGCCGGTGGTGCTCGCCGAGGACGCCAGGCGCGCCAAGCACGATGTGATCGTGTCGGCCGTACCGGCGACGGCCCGCGGGGACGTGGGCGTCGTGACGTCCGCGGGCCGGCTGCTGCGGCTCGCGGTGATCGATCTTCCCCAGCTGCCGGACACCCACGCGGCGCCCAATCTGTCGGGCGGCGCGATGGTCGCCGAGTTCCTCACGCTGGAGAGCGACGAGTCGGTCGTCTGCCTCACCACGCTCGACGAGTCTTCCCCCGGACTGGCGATCGGCACCCTTCAGGGCGTCGTCAAGCGGGTGGTGCCGGACTACCCGGCCAACAAGGACGAGCTGGAGGTCATCGGGCTCAAGGAGGGGGACCGGATCGTCGGCGCGGCCGAGCTGCGCACCGGCGAGGAGGACCTGGTCTTCATTACCTCCGACGCCCAGCTGCTGCGCTATCCGGCGGCGCAGGTGCGGCCGCAGGGCAGGCCCGCGGGAGGTATGGCGGGGGTCAAGCTCACCGCGGGCGCGGAGGTGCTCTCGTTCACCGCGGTGGACCCTGCGGTGGACGCGGTGGTGTTCACCGTCGCCGGCTCGCACGGCCTGCTGGACGACTCGATGCTGAGCTGCAAGCTCACCCCGTTCGACCAGTACCCGCGCAAGGGCCGGGCCACCGGCGGGGTGCGCTGTCAGCGGTTCCTCAAGGGCGAGGACAGTCTGGTGTTCGCCTGGGCGGGCGCCACACCGGCCCGCGCCGCGCAGCAGAACGGCGCGCCGAGCGAGCTGCCCGTGCCCGACCCCCGGCGCGACGGTTCGGGTACGCCGCTGGCCAAGCCGGTCGCGGTGGTCGCCGGACCGGTGTAGCCGTCCGGTCCCCGGCGACGGGGCGTGGCCCGCAAGGCCCTACGCGTCGTCGCCGGGCTGCCGTACGTACCGCAGGACGCCCCACATGCTTCGCTCATGCGCGGCGTCCTGCGCCGGGTCCGGGGCCGGACCGCCGCTCTCCCGGCAGTCGGCCAGCTCCTTGCCCAGGGCCTCGGCGGCGATACCGGAGCCGATCAGCACCAGCTGGGTGGCGCGCGGCTCGCCGCGCTTCCAGGGCTGCGGCTCGAACCGCAGGAACCTGCCGACCGCGTGCACGGCGTACTTGTTGGCCCGGTCACCGCTGCCGAAGTCGACGAAGCCCTTGATCCGGTAGAGGCCCCGCGGCCGTGAGTCGAGGAACCCCATCAGGCGGCGCGGGTTCATCGGCACGTCCGCGGTGAAGGACACGCTGTCGTACGCGGCGTGGAGATGGTGCGTGTGCCCGTCGCCGTCCTGCTCCTCCCGTTCCGCCAGGAGCAGGTCCTCGAAGCTGAGCTGACGCTCCTTCTCCTCGCTGTCCGGCCGTAGCGCCGGGTCGAAGAGCAGCTCGGGGTCGATCCGGCCGTACGTCGCGCAGACGACGGCCGCGGCGCCGCCCGCGCGGGCACTGGCCGCGGCGACGGTGTCCTGGAGGCGGGCCTGTTCCTCGCGCCCGACCCGGTCGGTCTTGTTGAGCACGACGAGATCGGCGACGGCCAGGTGGCGGTCGAGTTCCGGATGGCGGGCCCGGGTGGCGCCGAATTCCGCGGCGTCGACGACCTCCACCAGTCCCCCGTACACGATGTTCGGATTGTCGCTGGCCAGGAGCATCCGTACGAGTTCCTGCGGCTCGGCCAGCCCGCTGGCCTCGATGACGATCACATCGAGCCGGGCCGCGGGCCCGGTCAGCGTCTCCAGGAAGCCGTCGAGCTCGCTCGCGTCGACCGCGCAGCACAGGCAGCCGTTGCCCAGCGAGACCGTGGAACCGACCTGCCCGGAGACCGTCATGGCGTCGATGTCGATGGCGCCGAAGTCGTTGACGATCACGCCGATCCGGTTGCCGGAGCGGTTGCGGAGCAGGTGGTTGAGCAGCGTCGTCTTGCCCGATCCCAGGAACCCCGCGAGGACGACGACCGGGATCTGCTGTGCGCGGGGCGGGAACGACGGGTTCAACGGGGACCTCTCTCAGGCGCCTCAGAGTGCGGGGACCGGCTGCGGCGGACGCGTGCCGACGTAGCGGGCCGCCGGGCGGATGATCTTGGAGTCCTCCGCCTGTTCCAGGATATTGGCGCTCCAGCCGACCGCCCTCGCCACGCAGAACGTCGGGGTGAACATCTCGCGCGGCAGCCCGCAGAGCTCCATGACGACTCCGGCGTAGAACTCGACGTTGGTGTGCAGCTCCCTGCCGGGCTTGAGCTCCGCGAGGATCGTCTCGACCCGGGACTCGACCTCGACGGCGAAGTCGACGAGCGGACCGCCGAAGCCCTGGGCGATGTCCCGCAGCATGCGTGAGCGGGGGTCCTCAGTGCGGTAGACGGGATGCCCGAAGCCCATGATCCGGTCGCCCGCGAGCACGCGTTCGCGAATCCAGCCATCGATCCGGTCGGGGGTTTTGATGGCGTCCAGGGTGTCGAGCGCCCGGCTCGGCGCCCCGCCGTGCAGCGGTCCGGAGAGCGCGCCGACGGCCGCCACCAGACAGGCGGCCACATCAGCCCCGGTGGAGGCGACGACCCGGCCGGTGAACGTCGAGGCGTTGAAGCCGTGGTCGACGGTGGAGATCAGGTACTGCTCCACGGCCCTGGCGCGGTCCTCGTCCGGTACGGAACCGGTGAGCATGTACAGATAGTTGGCCGCGTGCGGCAGATCGTCGCGCGGCTCCACCGGTTCGAGGCCCCGGCCGATCCGGTACAGGGCGGTGAGCACGGTGGGTACGGCGGCGCAGAGCGCCAGCGCGTCGGCCCGGCGCTGTTCGGCGTCGATGTCGTACACGGGCCGGAATCCGGCCGAGGCGCCGAGCAGCGAGAGGGCGGTGCGCAGGCCGGCCAGCGGCCCGCTGGCGGCTCCGGCGCGCGCCAGGGCGGGCAGCATCCCGGCCACCTCGGCGGGCAGTCGGCGCAACGCGGCGGTGCGGGCGGCGAAAGCGGAGCGCGCCTCGGCGCCGGGCAGTGTGCCCTCGGACATCAGGTACCAGACGTCCTCGAAACCGCGCGTCCGCGCCAGTTCGATCGCGGAGTACTGCCGGTAGTGGTAGAAGCCCTCGCGCCCCCGGACATCCCCGAGGGCGGTCTCGGTGACGACGACCCCCGCGAGTCCACGGGGTACATCGAGCGGGCTTCCGCTGGTCGTGGTCGACATCTTTTCCTCCATGCGTGCCCCAGCAGGGCGTTTAGAGATTGATTTCGACCATCCATGATTGACTTCAATCCTGTCAATATTGATTGAATCAATGTAGATAAGGTTGATGGCATGAAGGATCAAGTGGCACCTGACGAAGGCCGGAAGGAGGCTGCCGGGCAGCGCCTCAGCACCCGGGAGGCTGCCGAGCGGCTCGGAGTCAAGCCGGAGACGCTGTACGCGTACGTCAGCCGGGGACAGCTGAGCAGCAGACGCGCTCCGGGCGGGCGCGGCAGCACGTTCGACGCCGCCGAGATCGACGCGCTGGCCCGGCGTACGAACCGCAGGCCCCCCGTCTCCCCCGCCACCGCCGAACCGGCCTTCCGCACCGGCGTCACGCTGATCGAGAACGACCACTACTACTTCCGGGGCGTCGACGCGACCGAGCTGGCCCGGCGCTACGCCTACGAAGAGGTCGCCGAGTGGCTCTGGACCGGCGAACTGCGGCCCGGCATCCGCTTCACGGCCCCGGCCGAGGCGCTGGCCGCGGCGCGCCGGGCGGTCGAGGCGCTGCCCGCGCACAGCGGTTCGACGGACCGGCTGCGGGTGGCCGTGGTCGCGGCGGCGACCACCGATCCGCTCCGCTTCGACCTCTCACAGGAATCGGTGCTCGCCGCCGCGCGAAGTCTCGTCCCGACCCTGGTCGACGTGCTGCCCGTGGTTCCGGGCGCGCCGCAGGGCAGCGAGACAGCCGGAGAACCGGCGACGGACGCGGGCGGTGCCGGGCTGGCCCGGCGGATATGGCCGAAACTCACTGCCCGGCCCGCTGACGAACCTGCGATCGCCGCACTGGACGCCGCGCTGGCTCTGCTGATCGACCACGACCTCGCAGCGTCGACGCTGGCCGCCAGGGTCGCGGCATCCGCCCATGCCCATCCGTACGCGGTGGTCTCCGCGGGCCTCGGAGTCCTTGAGGGTCCGCTGCACGGCGCGGCCAGCGGACTGGCGCACCGGATGCTGGCCGAGGTCCTGGAGCGGGGCTCGGCGGCCCCGGTGGTCGCGGACCATCTCCGTACCGGACGCCAGGTGCCCGGACTCGGCCACCGTCTCTACGCCGCCGAGGACCCGCGGGCGCGGGTGCTGTTCGCTTTGCTGGCCCGTGTTCCGCAGGCCGCCGCAGTGCTCGCGGCGGCGCGTGACGTGGTCACCACGACCGCGGGCCACACCCCCCTGCACGCCAATGTCGATCTGGCGCTCGCCGTGCTCTCGGTCTCCTGCGGCATGTCCGTGGAGGCCGGAGAGACCATATTCGCGGTGTCCCGCACGGCCGGCTGGATCGCCCACGCCCTGGAGGAGTACGGGGAACGGCCGCTGCGGATCCGCCCCAGCGGGCAGTACAACGGCCCCCGCCCTCCGCAGCCACTGCCCGCCGCGGCAGACGGGACGCCGCGCTGAGCGGCGGGTGGTGACGGACGAACGGGGGCCTTCGGGGACCGGCGGGGCGCGGGGCTACACCGCGCCCGCCCCGGTCAGCGCACGGACCTCGGTCTCCGCGTGCTTGGCTTCGTCGGGCGGATCGGCGGAGGTGACCGTTCCGGCCCAGCCCGCCAGGAAGCCCAGCGGAATGGAGACCAGCCCGGGGTTCTCCAGCGGGAAGAGCTGGAAGTCGGCTCCCGGGAAGAGCGAGGCGGGACTCCCGGACACCACGGGGGAGAACACCACGAGCACAACGGCCGGAATCAGCCCGCCGTAGACGGACCAGACCGCTCCCCGGGTGGTGAAGCTCCGCCAGAACAGGGAGTACAGCAGCACCGGAAGGTTGGCCGAGGCGGCGACGGCGAAGGCCAGACCCACCAGGAACGCCACGTTCAGATCCTGGGCGAGCAGGCCCAGGGCGATGGCGACCACCCCGATACCGGCCGCGGCCACCCGGGCCACGACGACCTCGCTGTGCTGCTTGGCGCCCGGGCGCCGGAACGAGGCGTAGAGGTCGTGGGCCACCGAGGCGGACGAGGCGAGGGTGATCCCCGCGACGACCGCGAGGATGGTCGCGAAGGCGACCGCGGCGACCACGGCGAACAGGATCGCGCCCCCGGTGGACCCCTCGCCGCCCCCGAGCTCCAGGGCCAGCAGCGGAACGGCCGTGTTGCCCGCGGCATTGGATGCCCGGACGTCGGCGGAACCCACCAGGGCAGCCGCCCCGAACCCGAGCGCGATCGTCATCAGGTAGAAGCTGCCGATGAGCCCGATCGACCAGACGACCGAGCGGCGCGCCGCACTGGCGGTGGGCACGGTGTAGAAGCGCGAGAGGATGTGCGGCAGCCCCGCCGTACCGAGCACCAGCGCCAGCCCGAGGCTGATGAAGTCGATGCGCGCGGTCCACGTGCCGCCGTACAGGAGCCCCGGCGAGAGGAACCGGCTTCCGTGCCCGCTCCGTCCGGCGGCGGATTCGAGTACGGCGTTGAAGTCGCCGTGGAAGCGGACCAGGACGAGAACGGTCAGCACGACCGCCCCCACCATCAGCAGCACAGCCTTGACGATCTGGATCCAGGTCGTGGCGCGCATGCCGCCGAAGGACACGTAGATCACCATGAGCGCGCCGACCCCGATGACGGTCCAGGAGCGGGCGACACCGCTCGTCCCGCCGAGGAGCAGCGCCACGAGACTGCCCGCGCCCACCATCTGCGCCACGAGATAGAGCACCGAGACGGTGACGGAGGACGTCCCCACCGCGATCCGGACCGGGCGCTCCGCCATCCGTGCCGCCACCACGTCGGCGAGCGTGAACCGGCCGCAGTTGCGCACGAGTTCGGCGACCAGCAGCAACACCACGAGCCAGGCGACGAAGAAGCCGACCGAGTACAGCATGCCGTCATAGCCGAAGAGCGCGATCAGACCGGAGATGCCGAGGAACGAGGCGGCCGACATGTAGTCGCCCGCGATGGCGAATCCGTTCTCCATCGGGGAGAACAGCCGTCCGCCCGCGTAGAACTCCTCCGCCGAACCGTGACGGTTGCGGCTCACCCAGGTGGTGATCCCGAGCGTCACCGCGATGAAGACGCTGAACAGGACGAGCGCCAGCGTCTGGTGATCGGCGTTCACCGTTCGGCTCCTCGCGTCATCTCCTGCGTCTGCCAGCGCAGTTCCAGTGCCGCCCGGTCCCTGCGCAGCCGCGCGTGACGCGCGTACGCCCAGGTGAGCAGGAAGGTCGTGAGGAACTGCCCGATCCCCGCAAGCATCGCGACGTTGACCGCGCCAGCCACCGGACGGTCCATCAGCCCCGGCACCGCGACAGCGGCGACGACGTAGGCGAGATACCAGAGGAAGAAGGCGAGGGTGGCCGGAACGACGAACCGCCGGTACCGGCGGCGCACTTCCTGGAACGCCTCGCTGCGCTGCACCTCCAGATAGATCTCGGCCGCGCTGAGTCCGCGGCACGGGTCCGCGGGCCCGGACGCCCCGGCAGGAGCGAGACCCCCCGTACCGTCCGGCTCACCCCATCCGGAGGCCAACGCGTCGTACCACGGGTCGTCGAGACGCATCGCTGCGGTCTCACGCCCTGCTTCCTTCTCCACGGAACAACTCCCCTAGTCCACGGACCACTTCGGCCGTGTACCCAAGAATGTGCAGATCGGGAAGGACGTGGACGCGTCATTTGCCGGACTTCACCACTTCAGGTGATAACTGACCCGGGCGGCTGTGCGAGGCCCCGAACGTACGCGTAACGAACGGCTTTCGCCCGGTCACGCACTCCGGTCTTGGCGAAGAGATTGTTGATGTGGCTCTTCACCGTGGCCTGCGAGATGCTCAGTCTGCGGGCGATCTCCGGGTTGGACAGGCCTTCCGCGATCAGTGCCAGCACTTCCGCTTCGCGCGGCGTCAGCCCGTCGGGCAGTTGCTGCTCGGGCACCGGCGGAGGCGGGAGCGGAGCCTCGGTCACTCGCTCCAGCAGGCGGCGCTGCACGCTGGGCGAGAGCCCGGCCTCACCGGACAGCACGGCCTGGACGGCCCGTACGATCTCCTCGCCGCCGGCGTCCTTGGTCAGGTAGCCACGGGCCCCGGCCCGCAACGCGGGGAAGAGCGAATCGTCGTCCTCGAAGGTGGTGAGCACCACCACCTGCGTACCCGGGTAGTCCCTGCGGATCCGCCGCGTCGCCTCCGCCCCGTCGCACCGGGGCATCCGCAGGTCCATCAGCACGACGTCCGGCGACAGCTCCGCCACGAGCGACACGGCCTCCTCCCCGTCCCTGGCCGCCCCCACCACCTCGATCCCGGGCAGCAGTCCCAGCAGCATCACGATCCCTTCGCGTACCACCGACTGATCGTCGGCGACCACGACCCGCGCGTTCACGCGGGCACCCGCAGACACACCACGAAACCCTCCTCACCCGGACCGGCCTCCAGCGTCCCGCCCATCAGCTCGGCCCGTTCCCTCATCCCCAGCAGACCGTATCCGGAGCCGCTGACGGACAGCTCGCTCTCCGGTCTCTTTCCACCCGAATCCCTGATTTCCAGGGCGACTTCACCCGGAAGGTACTCCAGCTGTATGCGCACCTCGGCCCCCGGCGCGTGCTTGCGCACATTGGTCATGGCCTCCTGCGCCACTCTCCGGACCGTCTGCGAGGTCCCGGCAGTCAGTGTCCGCCGCTCGCCCTCCACGCTGACCCGAGCCGGCTCGACGGCCACCAGCTGCCGCAGGAAGTCCTCCACCGGGGAGACCTCCCCCCGGAGCGCGGAGAGCGCCTGACGGGTCTCCGCGAGCCCCTCGCGGGCCATGGCGCGCGCGGCCACGACCCGGTCCAGCACCTGGTCCCGGAACTCCCCCGCCGGCTCCCGCTCGATCAGCAGCCGGGCCGCCTCCAGATGCACCAGCTGGGCGGAGAGGCTGTGGGCGAGCACATCGTGGATCTCCCGCGCGATCCTGGCCCGTTCGTCCAGCGCGGCTCTCCCGGCCTCCGCCTCGCGGGCCGCGCGTTCCTGCGCGAGAAGTCTCTGCGCGTTCCCCCGGGCCTCCGCGTCGAGCCGGAGCACGTAGCCCGCCAGCGAGAGCCCCGCAGTGGACATGGCGGTGGCAAGCCAGCCGTCGGTGCTCATGAGGGCGTACCCGCCGAGCGCCACAGCCATCGCCGGAAGACCCGCCGTGAGCGGCAGCCGCTCCAGCGCGGCTACGGCGCAGCCGCACCAGAGAATCAGCGCGGGCAGGTCCGCACCGGCCCGTTGCGCACCGAAGGCAGCCAGCAGCAGCAGGGCCAGCAGACCGAGCGACGGCCACAGCCGGTGCTCAAGGCTGGTACGGAAGTACGCCCACGCGACGAACGCGCATCCCGCCACGCCCACCAGCCCGAGCACCACTTCCCAGGGCCCGAACCGCCCGCCGCTGAACGTGCCCCAGAGCATGGCGGTGCCCAGCGCCGCCCGGACCGACCAGGTGATCGCCCTGCGCGGCAGGGCGTGGCTCGTCCCCGACAGGGCTTCCCGGGTCGGCCAGCCGGTCCAGGCCGCGGGCGTCACGCGCGGTCCTTCCCCGCCCGGGCAGGGCATCGCCCCGCCCGGTGAACCGGCGTACGCCGCGGCGCGGCGCCGACGAGCCCTGACATGGTGGCCTCCGAGGTGCGGGAAGGTGGGACGCCTTCGACGCTACGGAAACGGCCGGGCCGGGGCATCGGCCCACGGGTTGATCACGGGTGGAGAAGCCGTCTCCACCCGCGGGTGGAGACGGCTTCGTCCGGACGCCTGGCTCAGACGTCGATGCGCGAGCGGTCCAGGGTGGCGGCGGAGCTGGTGATGAACTCCTTGCGGGGGGCCACCTCATTGCCCATCAGCAGATCGAAGACCTGCTCGGCCGCGTCCAGGTCACCGATGTTGATCCTCCGCAGGGTGCGGTGGCGTGGGTCCATCGTGGTCTCCGCCAGCTGGTCGGCGTCCATCTCGCCCAGACCCTTGTAGCGCTGGATCGAGTCCTTGTACCGGACGTTCTTCCGCTGGAGCTCCAGCAGCCGCTGGCGCAGCTCGTTGTCCGAGTACGTGTAGATGTACTTGTCCTGGCCCTTCTTCGGCTGGACGAGCTCGATCCGGTGGAGCGGAGGCACCGCGGCGAAGACCCGCCCCGCCTCGACCATGGGCCGCATGTACCGCTGGAACAGCGTCAGCAGCAGGACCCGGATGTGCGCGCCGTCGACGTCGGCGTCCACCAGCAGGACGATCTTCCCGTACCGGGCGGCGTCGATGTCGAAGGTCCGGCCCGACCCGGCTCCTATGACCTGGATGATCGCACCGCACTCGGCGTTCTTCAGCATGTCCGAGACGGAGGCCTTCTGAACGTTGAGGATCTTGCCCCGGATCGGCAGCAGCGCCTGGAACTCACTGTTCCGGGCGAGCTTCGCCGTACCGAGCGCGGAGTCTCCCTCGACGATGAAGAGCTCGCTGCGGTCCACGTCGTCGCTGCGGCAGTCGGCGAGCTTGGCCGGCAGCGAGGAGGACTCCAGCGCGGTCTTGCGACGCTGCGCGTCCTTGTGCTGACGGGCCGCGATGCGGGTCCGCGCGGCCGCGACCGCCTTGTCCAGAACCGCCCTCGCCTGGGCCTTCGCGTCACGCTTCGTCGAGGTCAGGAACGCCTTGAGCTCCTTGGACACGACATTGGCGACGATACGGTTGGCGGCCGAGGTGCCGAGCACCTCCTTGGTCTGGCCCTCGAACTGAGGTTCGGCCAGCCGCACGGTGACCACCGCGGTGAGGCCCTCCAGCGCGTCGTCCTTGACGATGTCGTCCTCGGCGACGCGGAGCAGCTTGGCGGAGCGCAGCGCCTCGTTGACCGTCTTGGTGACAGAGCGCTCGAATCCGGTCACGTGCGTGCCACCCTTGGGAGTGGCGATGATGTTGACGAAGGACTTGACGTTGGTGTCGTACCCGGTGCCCCAGCGCAGCGCGATATCCACGGCGAGTTCGCGCGTGACCTCGGTGGCCGTCATGTGGCCGCGTTCGTCGAGCACCGGCACGGTCTCCTTGAACGTGCCCTGCCCGCTCAGCCGCAGGACGTCGCAGACCGCCTTGTCCTGGGCCAGGTACTCACAGAACTCGCTGATCCCGCCGTCGAACCGGAAGGTCTCCTCGGTCCGCCCCTCGCCGTCCAGGCCGCGTTCGTCGCGGACGATGATCGTCAGCCCGGGGACGAGGAAGGCCGTCTGCCGGGCGCGCTGGTAGAGCGTCTCCAGGCCGAGCTTGGCGTCCTTGAGGAAGATCTGCCGGTCCGCCCAGTAGCGCACCCGGGTGCCGGTGCGCGTCTTCGGCACCCGCTTGCCCTTGAGAAGGCCGTTGGCCGGGTCGAACGGGCTGTCCGGCCCCGATTCGGTGAAGATCCCCGGGACACCGCGCCGGAAGCTGATCGAGTGCGTCGCGCTGTTGCGGTCGACCTCGACATCGAGCCGGGCGGAGAGCGCGTTGACGACGGAGGCGCCGACACCGTGCAGACCGCCCGAAGCGGCGTACGAGCCACCGCCGAACTTCCCGCCGGCGTGCAGCTTGGTCATCACGACCTCGACACCGGACAGGCCCGTCTTGGGCTCGACGTCGACCGGGATGCCCCGCCCGTTGTCGCGGACCTCCACGGAACTGTCCTCGTGGAGGATGACCTCGATGCGGTCGCAGTAGCCGCCCAGGGCTTCGTCGACGGAGTTGTCGATGATCTCCCAGAGGCAGTGCATGAGACCACGGCTGTCGGTGGACCCGATGTACATCCCGGGGCGCTTGCGAACCGCTTCGAGCCCCTCGAGTACGAGCAGATGCCGCGCGGTGTAGTTGGAGCCGTCTCGGTCTGCTCCAGTCAGCAGCGCAGTGGACGGCACGGACGTATCGGCGGTCACGCGGTTCGCTCCTCGCTGAATTTCAAATGGGGCCCAGTGGGTAACGGGCTCGGCTTCGGTCGCCGCTGAGAGGGTACCGAGGCCTGGTAGAGCGGTTGTAACGCCACCCTTCATCGCCCCTCACACTAGTCCAGCCTCGCATACACGTTCGATCCCTCGCAGGAGTGACGCGAACATCACGTTCCCTTCGACGCATGAACCATTTAGGCTCCGGGCACGTCCTCATGAACGAACCGGCAAGCCAGCCGGGAGGGCACCACCAAGACAAGCAACGCGAAACCCGTAGCGCTACGCAATACGGCACATTCGCCGCCAACCGGCAACAGACAGCCATCCCGAGAAGAAGTTTCGAAGAAAAGCCACGAGCGGGAACGTTTTCGGCCTGGTTGGATGTTGACCCTGGTACGACAGCTCGTCGAGCTAGAGAAGAGGCGACGTGACTACTGTTCTGACCCCCGCGAGCCCGCTGACCGCAGCAGACCGCTGTGACCGTTGCGGCGCCCAGGCATATCTGCGCGTCGTCCTGATCAGCGGCGGTGAACTGCTCTTCTGCGCCCATCACGGTCGCAAGTTCGAGCCGGAACTCAAGAAGATCGCCGCGGAAATACAGGATGAGACGGACCGGCTCACGGCCGTGCAGGCCCAGGCCGCCGAAGAGGAACGGCACTAGACACCTCGCATCCACGACGAGCGCGGGCCAGGTCCCGGACCGGCCGACGGGCGGCACCCCCGATGGGGTGCCGCCCGTTCTCGTGCCCGCGCGAAGAAGTCGGTCAGCCGGTTTTCGGCATCCAGCCGATGGCGGCGGAGATCCGTGTGTACACCCCGGGGTAGCCCACGCGCGCGCAGCCGTTCCCCCAGGAGACCAGCCCGATGAGCCGCCCACGGGCCACCAGCGGCCCGCCGCTGTCGCCCTGGCACGCGTCGTACCCGCCCAGAAGTTCGCCCGCGCACAGCATCGAAGAGGCGTCGTACGCGCCGTTCCCGCCGCCCGGGTAGGCCTGCTCACATGTCGCGTCCGACAGCACATGCACCTTCGCGGACCGCAGCGACGACGCGTAGTCACCGTTTCCCGTCGTGTCACCCCACCCGTAGACCAGCGCGTCCGTACCCGGGGCGTACGCCGCGTCACCGGATTCGGCCATCGGGATCACACTCTTCGCGGGAAGCGCGTCGGCAAGGGTGAGCACGGCCAGGTCGCCCGCGTTCGTGGTGGGGTCGAAGCCCGGGTTCGTCCACGTCTCCCGCACCGCCGTCTCCTGCCCCCCGGTTCCGCGCAGGGCGTCGCGGCCCGAGATGACCCGCAGATCACGCACACTGCCGATGTCGACGCCGAGCGCCTCCCTGCTGAGGCAGTGCGCGGCGGTCAGCACCTTCGTCGGCGCCACCACGACACCGCCGCAGAACTGCCCGGCGCGCGTGTCACCGAAGCGGTCGCGGCTGGACAGTGCCACCGCCCACGGACTGTCCTTGACGTGCGCCGGCTGACCGCCGACGACTATGCCGTCCTCGGCAGCCCTCGCGGGCGAACCGAGGGATATCAGGACCGTGGCAGCGGCCAGGGCGAGCACCCCGGGCAGAGGACGGAAGACGGTACGAGACATGCGTACTCCTGACTCTGTGGTGAACTGTTCCCACTCAGAGTCGTCCCGCCCGGCGCCGACCGCATGCGCTGATAGGCCGAGGGCCCGGCTCCCCCATGGGGTTCCGGGCCCTCGGTCCGTAGTCTCCGCGACCTAGTCGAGGTAGTCGCGCAGCACCTGCGAACGCGACGGGTGACGCAGCTTCGACATGGTCTTCGACTCGATCTGGCGGATGCGCTCACGCGTCACCCCGTAGACCTTGCCGATCTCGTCCAGGGTCTTCGGCTGGCCATCGGTGAGACCGAAGCGCATCGAGACCACGCCCGCCTCACGCTCGGAGAGCGTGTCGAGCACCGAGTGCAGTTGCTCCTGGAGGAGCGTGAAGCTGACCGCGTCGGCCGGTACGACCGCCTCGGAGTCCTCGATCAGGTCACCGAACTCACTGTCTCCGTCCTCACCCAGCGGAGTGTGGAGGGAGATCGGCTCGCGACCGTACTTCTGGACCTCGATGACCTTCTCGGGGGTCATGTCGAGTTCCTTGGCCAGCTCCTCCGGCGTGGGCTCACGGCCCAGGTCCTGGAGCATCTGGCGCTGCACACGGGCGAGCTTGTTGATGACCTCGACCATGTGCACCGGGATACGGATGGTGCGGGCCTGGTCGGCCATGGCGCGGGTGATCGCCTGACGGATCCACCAGGTGGCGTACGTGGAGAACTTGTAGCCCTTGGTGTAGTCGAACTTCTCGACCGCGCGGATCAGACCGAGGTTGCCCTCCTGGATGAGGTCCAGGAAGAGCATGCCGCGGCCGGTGTAGCGCTTGGCCAGCGAGACCACGAGACGGAGGTTGGCCTCCAGCAGGTGGTTCTTCGCGCGGCGGCCGTCCTCGGCGATGATCTCCAGCTCGCGCTTGAGCTTCGGGGCAAGCTTGTCGCTGTTCGCCAGCTTGTCCTCGGCGAAGAGCCCCGCCTCGATGCGCTTGGCGAGCTCGACCTCCTGCTCGGCGTTGAGGAGGGGGACCTTGCCGATCTGCTTGAGGTAGTCCTTGACCGGGTCGGCGGTGGCACCGGCGACGGCGACCTGCTGCGCGGGCGCGTCATCCTCGTCGTCGTCGGAGAGGACGAAGCCCTTGTTCTCGCCCTCGCCCTCCTCTTCCTCGCCCTTGCCGGCCTTTACTTCCTCGATCGCCTCGTCGCCGTCGAGGAGCTCGTCGTCCTGCTTTCCGGACTTCTTCGCTGCTGTCTTCTTGGCCGCCGTCTTCTTCGCGGCGGTCTTCTTGGCAGCCGTCTTCTTGGCTGCCGTCTTCTTCGCAGGGCCGGTCGTGGCAGCGTCGTCCGCCACCGCGTTCACGGTCTCTGCCGACGAGGCGGCAGTAGCCGCAACAGTCCTGGTCACGGTGGTTTTGGCCGCGACAGTCTTCGTGGCGGTGCGCTTGACCGGGCTCTTCGCTGCGACGCTCTTGCGGGCACGTTTGGACGGCTCCGCGGCACTGACCATCAGCGTCACACCCTCTTCCTCGAGGATCTGATTGAGGCTGCGCAGAACATTCTTCCACTGGGTTGGCGGAATCTGGTCAGCCTCGAAGGCCCGACGCACGTCATCGCCGGCGATCTGCCCATCAGCCTTTCCCCGCTCGATGAGCGCCATCACAGACTCAGACTCGGCGATCTCCGGCGGGAGCGTACGGGATGTGCTGGCCGACACGAACAACCTCTCGGAACGATGGAAACGGCTTCCGGCCCGGCCCCGAAAAGGGCTTGAGCCGACGACCGCCGGGCTGGGAATGTACCGGCGGCGCGGGTTTGGCCTCAGAACTCCACAGCGCACTGAATGGCTGCTGTATTCCTTCCGCGGCGGTCACCTCTTAAGTCATCGCACTGCTTCGAGGAGTGTTACGCCCAATCCGCGTGGCCCGAGTCACACCTCATTTGCGACGAACGTGACCAAGGGAGCAAAGCACCACGACTGTGTCGCCGGACCGTGGCGGCCCGGCGACACTCGGCTCGCACACCCCGGCCGTGCGATGTTCAGTGCTCGCGGGGCGCGGGCACCACACGCTCCACCTCAGGGTGGACGACGAGCAGTTGACGCATGGCTGATTCGGCACCCGCGGCGTCACCGGACGTGAGCGCCTCGACGATCCTGGTGTGGTGGCCGAGGGACGCCTCACCGGGGCGGTCACAGCCCGTGACCGGGCCGCCGGACACCTGCAGCGCGGCGGCGACGATGCCGGACAGGTGCTCCAGCATGCGATTGCCCGCGGCCTGGATGAGCAGGGCATGGAACTCGGCGTCGGCCCGCGAGCAGGTGATCATGTCACCCTGTGCGACCGCGTGCCCCATGATCTCCACCATGTCGGTGAGACGCTGCCGGATGTCCTCGCAGCCGTGCTCCGCGGCGAGACGGGCGGCCAGGGGTTCGATCGTCCACCGGAGCTCGCCGAGCTCGCGCCGCTGGTCCTCGCGCTGAGGGCCGAAGGCGCGCCATTCGATGATGTCGGGGTCCAGCAGGTTCCAGTCGCTGACGGGGCGGACCCGGGTGCCCACGTTGGGCCTGGCGCTGACCAGGCCCTTGGCCTCAAGGACGCGCAGCGATTCGCGTACGACGGTGCGGGAGACCTCGAAGCGCTGGCCGATCTCCTCCGGCACGAGAGGCCGGTCGGCACCCAGGTCGCCCGAAACGATCATCTGTCCCAGCTGCTGAACGAGTTGCCCGTGGAGGCCCCGGCCCCGGCTGGCGGAGCCCCGGCGGCCCACCCGGCCGAGGTCGGCTTCGGGGCCGTCCCAGGAACGGGCGGCGGCACGCTCGCCGGCCGGCGCCTCCGCGTACGGGTAGCGGTCGAGTTCACCCGGGCCGGCGAGGCCGGAATCGGCGGAGCGGGCGGCGGTCATCATGGTGTGCGCAAGGGTACTCACGCATCCTTTGTCGGCGCAGCTCACTCGGCTCTTGAGGTCTTTGGTGAAAAGCACACGAAAGGGTGATCGCCGCGATACCCTCAATTGACGTTTTACCCGCATAAATCGGGCGCGATGATGGGCGGTTACCAAGGACGGCCAGACCCGGCAACCCTCTGGGACCGCCAACGGCCCCTTCCCTGAAGGCCGGTGAGGAGATACGCGAGAGCCAGGACCGACAACGACAACGCCAGCGCCACCCCCACCGGGTGCCCCGCCACCCCCAGGGCGGCCGCCACCCACCGGTCCGTCTCGTGCGGCCAGCGCGGCCACATCAGTTCGCGCAGTCCGGCCGGAAGCCCGGAGGCGGGGCGGGCGCCCGGCGCCATCAGCAGGTGCCGGACGAGCGGGGCGACGAGTACCGGTACGGCAAGTACCGCGGCGACACCGGCCGTTGCCACGCGGAAGACTCCGGTGGACAGCAGCCCCGCCCAGGCGCAGCCGATGACCAGGGCCACCCAACTCACGCCCAGTCCCGTCCCGTTGGGCGGAACACGCATCCACTCATGGCCATACACGAGGCGGACGGCTTCACCGGAGAGCAGCACGACCGTCACGGCCAGTACCGCGGCAGCACCCGCGGTGACCGCCAGCTTCGCCAGCAGCAGCCCCAGACGGCGCGGGACGGTGCCACGGCCCGCGGCGAGCGCGGGGTAGCGGAACTCGTCGCCGTACGAGAGGGCGCCGAGCAGTCCGGCGCCGACCGCGGCGGGCGGCAGCGGCAGCAGCGACGGCCAGGCGGCCAGCACCTTCGGCAGCGGAACGTGGCCGGTGCGGGCGAGAAGCACCGAGAGCGCGACGGAGGCGACCAGAACGGCGCCCGCGATCAGGGCCGTCGTCCTGACCCCGAACAGGCGGCGCAGCTCGTAACGGAGCGGGTACAGCGGGCCGAAGGCCGGGCCGCGGGAGCCGGTCGGTGGCTCCGGTGCCGTCGGCCGTACATCCGGCGGCATACCGCGCGGTCCTGCGCCACCGGCGGCCCCGGTGACACGCGCGGGGGCTTGCGGAGCAGCCGGATCCCGTGGTCCCGCGCCGTCGCCGGGCGCCCTGGGACCGGCGTCGCCCACTTCGTCGGCCAGCCGGTGCACCGGGAGCCCGTGCCGGAACGCGATGTCGCCGATCTCCGCGCAGCTGGAACCGTACACCGCGAGGTGCCCGCCGTCCTCGGTCACCACCTCGACCGAACGCCGGGCCGCTCGGGCCTCACGGCTGACGACCGCCGCGAGACGGGCCGCGTGCGGGCTGCGGACCGCGACCCTGGGACGGAGCCTGGTCCGGGAGAAGTCGGCGGCCCGTGCCGCTTCCCTCGGGTCCGCGGTGGTGTACAGCACGGTTGCGCCCCGTATCGCTTGGGCCCGCAGGAATCCGTGCAGCCAGCGGCCCTCGCGCGGGTCGAGGCCCTCCGCCGGATCATCGAGGAGCAGGGTGTGGGGGTCACCGAGCAACGCCGAGGCGAGGGCGAGCCGGCGGTCCATGCCGAGCGAGAGCGTACCGATGCGCCGCTCCCCGAGCCCGGTGAGGCCGACACGTTCGAGCAGTTCGTCGGCCTTGGCCGCGGGCACTCCCGCGGCGGCGGCCAGCATCCGCAGCTGCCCGCGAGCGGTACGGGCGGGGTGGCCCGGTACGTCCCCGAGCAGCACCCCCACCTCGCGCGCCGGGTGCGGGATCCGGTGCAGCGGCCTGCCCCGGAAATAGGTGACTCCCCGCCCCGGGTCGAGTTCGAGCATGAGGCGCAGAGCCGTGGTCTTGCCGGAACCGGGCGCACCCAGCAGTGCGGTGACTCGGCCCGGCCGGGCTTCGAAGGTGAGGTCGTCCACAGCGGCCGGAAGACCGCGGCGTGGGGCGCTGGTGATTCCGATGGCCTGGAGCATCGCTTCTCTCGCGGTAGGTGAGACCGCTCGGCGGCAAAGGGTACCGCAGAAAGATAACGCGACATATCCGACTTTTCGTGCAGCACGGGTACGGCGGTGTCCCGCGCGGTCAGACCTCCGGCCTCAGCATCGGAGGGTTGAGCACGGTGGCCGCACCGGCCCGGAAGAGCTGGGCCGGCCGTCCGCCCTGACGCGTGGTCGTCCCACCGGCGGGCACCAGGAAGCCGGGGGTGCCGGTGACCTTGCGGTGAAAGTTGCGCGGGTCGAGGACCACACCCCACACCGCTTCGTACACCCTCCGCAGCTCGCCGACCGTGAACTCCGGAGGGCAGAAGGCGGTGGCCAGCGAGGAGTACTCGATCTTGGAGCGGGCGCGCTCGACCCCGTCGGCGAGAATCCGCGCGTGATCGAAGGCCAGTGGGGCCTGGCCCACGTCATCGTGGCCGAAACTTCCCTCCGCCCCGAGCAGATCGTCGACCAGCGACCACCGCGCGCTGTGCGCGTCGCCGCCCGCCCGCGGAGCGGGCAGATCGGGCGCCAGGGCGAGATGGGCGACGCTGACGACCCGCATGCGCGGATCACGGCCGGGATCGCCGTAGGTGGCGAGCTGTTCGAGGTGGGCGCCGTTCCCGACCGCGGGGGCTACCGGGTCCTGGGCGCACAGGCCGGTCTCCTCGACGAGCTCGCGCGCCGCCGCGGCACCGAGATCCTCATCGGCTCTGACGAATCCGCCGGGCAGCGCCCATCGGCCCTGGAACGGTGACTCACCACGGCGCACCACGAGCGCGCAGAGCGCGTGACGGCGCACCGTGAGCACGACCAGGTCGACGGTGACAGCGAAGGGCGGGAAAGTCGACGGGTCGTAGCGCGGCATGCGGTGATCATAGTCGTCTTCCTGACGATAAGCACTCCCTTCGCCATTCTCTTCAAGGAACTCTTCGCCGACGGCACCCCGCTGGGACGGACCGGCTCGCCGGTCATCCTTCCTCGCCGGACGCGAGCGGTCCGGGGACGGCCCTTCCGGACCGGCGCCGGGCGGCCGCCGCTCCGGGACGGGCGGAGACGGACGGGTCCTTCTTCCGGCGCGCGGCCGTCGGCCTCGCCGCGCGGAACCGCGTGCCCCGCTCCGGCCGGTGTCCGCGCCGCCGCGTACGCGCCTTGCGCTCTCCGCGCAGGCAGCGGCGCAGCGTCTCCGGGTCGAGCCCCTGGTTGCACGCCTCATGCAGAAGCTGGGCGAAGGTGTACTCGGGGTCCACCCGCAGGGCGAGCCCCAACGCGACCCGTGCGGCCGGTTCGTCGCCCGTCGACCACGAGACCCAGCCGGCCAGGGTCAGCGGCGCCGCGGCATGCTCCTCGTACGGCGTCACGCAACGGCGGGACAGCGCGCGCCACAGCCGTAACGCCGCGTCGGCCTTCGGGCCCTCCATCCACTCCGCGACCCGGTCGCGGGTCTCCCGGTCCTGCAGGCCCAGGATCATGGCGGCGGCCTCGTCGGAGCTGATCAGCCGGTCGTCGTTGAGGTCAGAGAGGGAAGGCGTCGCGGCCGGGGCCCCGCCAAGGCGCTCGACGAGCCGCCGGGCAAGGTCCAGGGTGTCCCGGGCCACTCCCCCGCGCTCCTCCTCGTCGAGGAGCCTGGGCAGCAGCTCGGCTCCCGCCACGTCGAGTGCCTGCTGCTGGCCAGGCACGGCGGACGTCGTCAGCGGTGCGAACCGCGCCTCCATCTCCCGCAGCGATCCACGCACTTGGATACCCGCGTACGTCGCGGCGGCCGCCATCACCGAGGTACCGGGCATGGCCAGGTGGCTGCCCTCCGCCGGACAGCAGCGCTCGTCCGGGCAGCAGTAGGACCAGTAGCGGCCGTCGGAGATGCAGAGCGCTTCGAGCACCGGCACGTCCAGCGCGCCGCAGGCCCTGCGCAGATGCTGGGCGAGAGGCCGCAGCCGCTCCATGAGCCGACCGCCGGACTCGCCCTCGGCGGGATCCTGGCAGAGGAAGACGACGATCGCGTCCGGACGCTCCCCGCGCCGCTCGCTGCCCTTGATCAAGCACTCGGCCAGCTGCTCGGAGACGGGCTCCCACTCCTGGGGCGACCGCGGAATGCCGAGCCGGAGACGACCGCCGAAGCGGCCCCGGCCGCCGTGCAGGGCGACCATGACCACGCTGTCGTCGGGGTGGAACCCCATGAGGTAGGGAAGGGCGTCGGCAAGCTCGGCGGGGCCGCGCAGGGTGATCTGCTGCGCGGCGGCCGGGCCGGTGGATTCGTGGTGCTGGTTCATGGCACGACCGTCCCGCGTGCGGCCGAATTCCGCGACCCCTGTGGATAACTTTGTCCACAGGGGTCGCGGAGGTGTTCGCCAGGTGCCGTGCCCTTCGGGTTCCATGGGAGCGGCAGGGGTCGTCGGCACGCGCCGGGCCTCGGCCGGGAGGCCGTGCGCGCCGTTTCACGAGCGGGATCAGCCCGCCGCGGCGAGGACCAGCGGAAGAACCCGCTCGCTGCCCGCCCGCCTGAGCAGCCGGGCCGCGACGGCGAGGGTCCAGCCGGAGTCGGTGGCGTCGTCCACGAGCAGTACGGGGCCGGGGGTGCGTGCCAGGGAACCGGCCAGTTCCTGCGGGACGGCGAAGGCGTTGGAGAGCCCCTTGAGGCGTTGGGCGGAGTTGCTGCGCCGTGCCGCGTGCGCGCCGTCGGGGCCGGTGTACGCCAGGGTGCCCAGGAAGGGGAGGCGCCCGACGGTGGCGATCCCCTGCGCGAGGGAACCGACCAGTTGAGGGCGGGTCAGGGAGGGTACGGCGACCACTCCCACCGGCCGGGCGGCGGCGTCCGGGGCGCCCGGCGCCCAGCCGCCCGGGGAGCGGGCCCAGTCGGCGAGAACCGCCACCGCGGCCCGCAGGACGTCGTCCGGCACCGGCCCGTCCGGCGTGTTCTCGGCCAGCAGCGGGCGGAGCCGGTTGCCCCAGCCGATGTCGGAGAGACGCCCCAGGGCACGCCCGGAGGAACACTGCTCCTGGGCCGGGATACGGCCCTTCAGTTCGATGCCCAGCGCGGGCATCCCCGTCGGCCACATGCGGCGCGGCTCGATCTCCACCCCGGGACGGTCCAGCTCCTTCGTCGCACCGGTCAGCGCCTCGGTCGACACGGTGGTGTCGGTCCAGGCACCCGCGCAGTTGTCGCAGCGGCCGCACGGGACCGCCCCCTCGTCATCCAGCTGGCGGCGCAGATACTCCATCCGGCATCCGGACGTGTTCGCGTAGTCGCGCATGGCCTGCTGCTCGGCCGTCCGCTGCCGCGCCACCCAGGCGTAGCGCTCGGCGTCGTACACCCAGTCGGCTCCGGTGGCTGTCCAGCCGCCCTTGACGCGCTTGACCGCGCCGTCGACATCCAGCACCTTCAGCATCGACTCCAGTCGGGTGCGCCGGAGGTCCACCACGGCCTCCAGGGCCGGCACGGACAGTGGACGGCCCGCCCCGGCCAGGGCCGAAAGGGTCTGGCGGACCTGTGCCTCCGGCGGGAAGGCCGTGTCGGCGAAGTAACGCCAGATGGCCTCGTCCTCCTTGCCCGGCAGCAGCAGCACGTCGGCGTGCGCCACCCCGCGCCCGGCCCGGCCCACCTGCTGGTAGTAGGCGATCGGCGAGGACGGCGAGCCGAGGTGGACCACGAAGCCGAGGTCCGGCTTGTCGAAGCCCATGCCCAGGGCCGAGGTCGCGACCAGCGCCTTGACCCGGTTCTCCTGCAGGTCCGTCTCCGCCTGGAGCCGGTCGGCGTTCTCCGTCCTCCCGGTGTACGAAGCGACGTCGAAGCCCCGCTGCCGCAGGTAGGCGGTGGCCTCTTCGGCGGCGGCGACGGTGAGTGCGTAGATGATCCCGGAGCCCGGCAGCTCGTCCAGGTGCTCGGCGAGCCAGGCCAGCCGGTGCGGGGCATCCGGCAGCCGGACGACGCCCAGCCGCAGGCTCTCCCGGTCGAGCGGTCCCCGCAGCACCAGGGCTTCCCCGGCACCCGTGCCCAGCTGTTCGGCCACGTCTGCGGTGACCCGTGCGTTCGCGGTCGCGGTGGTGGCCAGTACCGGGACGCCGGGTGCGAGCTCGGCAAGCATCGCCCGCAGGCGACGGTAGTCGGGGCGGAAGTCGTGTCCCCAGTCGGAGATGCAGTGCGCCTCGTCCACCACCAGGAGGCCGGTGGTGGCCGCGAGCCTGGGCAGCACCTGGTCCCGGAAGTCCACGGAGTTGAGGCGCTCCGGGCTCACGAGCAGGACGTCGGTCTCACCGCGGTCGACCTCCTGGTAGATGGTGTCCCACTCCTCCGGGTTGGCCGAATTGATGGTGCGCGCCTGGATACCGGCGCGCGCCGCCGACTCGACCTGGTTGCGCATCAGCGCCAGCAGCGGCGAGACGATCACGGTGGGGCCGGAGCCGCGTCGGCGCAGCAGTGCGGTGGCGACGAAGTACACCGCCGATTTGCCCCAGCCCGTGCGCTGCACGACCAGCGCCCGGCGGCGCTCCTCCACCAGGGCCGACACCGCCTGCCACTGGTCCTCCCGCAACCGCGCCGAGCCTCCCGGGTCGCCGACGAGCTCGGCGAGGATGGCATCGGCTTCGGCGCGGAGCTCCAGGTTGTCCATGCCTCCATGCAACCCGATGGCTCGGGCAATCGGCGAATCCGCTCCGTACCGCGGGCCCGGTTCGCCCGCGCGGTCGGCGTGACGGCGGGATGCCCCGGCTGTCCGGGGCGGATGAGATGTTTCCGCTGGTCCCCGGCGTTCGGGCGGGGCACGCGGCATCGGACGGGCCTGATGTGGGCAGGGATATCAGAGTCATTCCGGCGCATTCCCGTCAGCCACGCCACTTGCTCGTTGCCGCCCGCCAGTACGCCAGGAAGAATTGGAATCGCTCCCCGCACCGTCCCTTCCGCGGCCCGGAAGGGCTGTGCCGTGGTGCGCCTCACTCGACCCGCCCCGCACCGTGGGCGCGTATGCGAAGGGAGGATCGTGACCTTCGGATTCGCTCCGTCCGCCGCCACCTCGATATCGGCGTCCGCCGCCCCGGCCAACCGCCTCGCCAGGACGCTCGAACCGGCCGAGTGGGCCGAAGCGGGCATACCGCTGCTGCGCAGACCCCGCGAGGTCGTCACCGGCCTGCACGCCCGGCACGGCCCGGACCCGGCGACCGCCGTGGTGGCCGTACTGGACCACGAGGAACGCGTTACCGCCAGTGCTTCGTTCGTCCGCCGGGCCACGGCGGCGGACGGCTGGGAGTTCCGCAACGCGCTGCTGGCGCATCTGCGCCGGGTCATCCCGCACGACCTCCGCCTCCGTGCCCCCGTCCGGACGGCGGTGCTCCTCTACTGCCGCGAGGGGGACGAGCGCTGGACGGAGGAGGACGGGGCGTGGATGTGGGGGCTGCGGGACGCCTGCACCCTGCACGGGCTGCGGTGCGGGGCGTACATCACACTGACCCGGGGCGGCTGGCAGGTGCTCGGCGAGGGCCGGGGCGGGCGACGCCCCAACGCCCTGTCCCGGCCCGCCGCCCTCGGCGACACCTCGCTCGGCCAGGAGACGGCTCCGCTGCGTACCGGCGGCGGTGCGGCGCACGCGCTGCGCCGCACCGCGGCCCGCTGACCCGTGGCCGCGCGCCCGGCCTCCCTCTCGGAGTTCCGGACCGCCACGGCCCCGGGTACCTCGCGGACCGGCGGGGTCAGACTCCGGCGCCGAGCACCGCGTTGACCCGCTGCGGATCACCGCAGACGATCAGCAGCGCTCCGGCGCGCTCCCGCGCACCGGTCAGCACATCGGCGATGTCGTCCTCGCCGTTGACCGCGACGATCACCACCGGGCGGGTCCTGAGCCGGTCCACAACCGCGGCACCGGCGAAGAACACGTCGTCACCGGCCTCGTGGTGCGCCCAGTAGGCGCCCTCTCCGAAGGAGAGTTCGTGCGTGGCCCACGGGTGCTGCTCGCCGGTGGTGAGCAGCAGGACATCGCCCGGCGCACGGCCGGAGTCGAGCAGCAGGTCCAGCGCTTCGTCGGCGGCGTCGAGCGCGCTGGCCGCCGAAGCGGGGATCAGCTGGATCTGCGGTGCGGAACGATTCTCCGGCCGGTCCGTCACAGGACGGTCGGAGGTCGTCCGCGGGCGCTGCGCCGGGGGCGCGGGCTTCGCGGGCCCGGGGCGGCCGGGACGCGGCGTGGCCGCGGAACGCGGGCCGGGTACGGGACGGGGGGTCGACGCGGTGCGGCCGGTGGCCGGGGTGGCGCGAGGACCCTGGGCGCTCTCGTGAATCTGAGGCTCCTCGGGGATGAGAGGCATGGGTAGTTGTCTGTCAGGCGCCGACGCGGCGGGCATCGGCGGCTGGGTACATGTGCGCGATCAGAAGTCGAAGCCGAGCTGGCCCCCGCTTTCCAGTGCGGCCGCCTCAGCGGAGAAGCGGACCTTCTTGAGGTGCTGCCACCTGGGCAGCGCGTCGAGATAGGACCACGAAAGCCGGTGGTGGGGTGTCGGCCCCTGCTCCTCCAGCGCGGCCCGGTGCACGGGCGACGGGTAACCGGCGTTCGCCCCGAAGGCGAAATCCGCGTACTCGCCGGACTCCGCGCCCAGTTCGGCCATCATCGTGTCCCGGTGGACCTTCGCGATCACCGAGGCGGCCGCGACCGCGATACAGGACTGATCGCCCTTGATCACGGTGCGGACCTTCCACGGCTGTCCCAGGTAGTCGTGCTTGCCGTCGAGGATCACCGCGTCCGGCCGCACCGGCAGGGCCTCCAGGGCGCGTACGGCGGCCAGCCGCAGCGCGGCGGTCATTCCGAGCTCGTCGATCTCCTGCGCGGTGGCGTCGCCGAGGCCGAACGCGGTGACCCAGCTCTCCAGCACCGGCGCCAGCTCAGCGCGGCGCTTCGGGCTGATCAGCTTGGAGTCGGTGAGTCCGGCGGGAGGTCGGCGCAGGCCGGTGACGGCCGCGCACACGGTGACCGGTCCCGCCCATGCTCCGCGTCCGACCTCATCGACACCGGCGACGGTCTTGGCACCGGTGGTGGCGCGCAGTGAGCGCTCGACGGTATGCGTAGGTGGTTCGTACGGCATGGCGCCTGTCAGCGTACGCCGACGGGGATCTGGGCGACACCCCGGGGCGGTCAGTACGGGTCGTACGGATCGCTCTCGTCGCCGCCTCGCCCGCCGCCCCCGACACCGGTGCGCGACGGATCGCAGGCCTCCGCGGTCGCGTGGGGGCTCCGCTCGCGCAGGATGTCGCGGGCCCGCGCCTCGCCCCAGCTGGTGGCGTACCAGGCGGTGTCGTTCTCGTTCAGCGACTGCTCGATGTCCCGGAGCGCGCAGGAACGCAGTGGCTCGGGCAGGGCGTCCAGGGCCGGTACGGCGTCCGCCGAGAGACCGCGGAGGTAGTCGATGTCGATCGAGTGGTCGGCGCGGTACCGCTGGACGTTCTGCTCCGCGATCAGCCCGTCGGGCGAGACCAGACCGAACGCGAGGACGCCGATGGCCGCGCTCGCGGCGACGGCGCGCGGCAGCAGACGGGCCCCGAAGAAACCGGCGGCCACGATCAGGAGGATCACCACGCCCAGCCAGAGTTCCACCGCGGCCACCGAGATCCGCAGCCGGGTCAGGCCGTAGGCATCGACGTAGAGGTCCATCCGGCGCAGCGCGGAGGCCACGACGGTCAGGGTGAGCAGGCACAGCGCGCCGAGCACGGCCCGGACGAGCGTGCGGTCACCGCTGCGCCCGCGCGGGGCCCAGCGCAGCGCGAGCGCGATCACCAGCAGGGTGAGCACGGTGGCCCAGAGGAGCTGCCAGAACCCCTGGCGGGCGTACGCGGAGTAGCTGAGGTCGGTCTCGGCCATCACCTTGTCGTATCCGCCGAGCAGCACGGTGAGCTGGACGGCCACGAAGACGGCGAACAGCAGGTTCAGCACGATGAGCGGCAGCGCCCATTCCAGCCGTCCGCGGGCCTTGCCCGGCCGGACGGTGATGCCATCCCAGCGCACCGGCGCCGCCGCGGCGTACCCGGCGGCGAGTGCGCCGATCAGGCCGGTCATGAAGAGGAGCAGCCGCCAGGGGCTGTCGCTGACCGACACGTCGGGCATCAGGCTGCCGAGCACATCGGCGAAGGCGGCATCGGCGCTCGCGAACAGCGCGCCGAACACGACGAGCAGGACGACGGCCACCCCGGCGCTGCGGACTACGCCGCCCAGTCGCTTCTGGGAGCCGTCCATCCGGGCCCGCACGCCCCGCCCGCCCCAGGCCAGCCCGTCGGCGATGGCGCAGAGCAGCCCCAGCGACCCGAGGAAGACGCCAAGCCAGCTGCGGCTTCCGTGCAGGGCGAGGGAACCGAGGGCGATGGCCGACACCACGGCAAGGAAGACCGGCCAGCCCGCGTCGCGAAGCGCCGGGACGGCGAGCAGCGCCAGTCCGCCCAGCGCCCAGAAGGCCGTCCACGGACGGAGGCGGCGCCTGGCCGTACGCGCGGCGAAGAACGCCCCGAGCGCTGCGGGGACCGCGACGATCAGCGCGTTCACGCCGAGACCGTCACCCAGGAGCAGGGCGCTGAGCACCGCCGTGGCGGCCACGCAGCAGAGCGTCGCGGCGCTGATGACGGCGGGCCCGGCCGGGCGCAGCTTCGACAGTGCGGAGGGCTGGGGCCGCGGGCCGGGCCGCTGCCAGGGGTCGGCCGGGTACTGCGGCCCGCCCGCCTGGGCGTACGCCGGGATCTTCGGCGGCCCGGCGATGGCGCCGGGCCGCGCGGTGCCGGTGCCGGTGCCGGGTGACGCGGCACTGGTGCCGGCGGATCCGGACGGTGCCTTCGCCAGCATGTCCCGCTCGGGTGCTCCGCCGCGTTCCGGCGGGCCGGACGGCTCGGGGCCGTCGGACGCCCCGGGTGGTGGTGTGTGATCGGACATGGAACCCCTCCCCTACCGGGAGGTCCGCGCACATCGTCCGCAGGGCAGCGGCTCGGGCACCCCGGCGTATCTCTTCGGCACGCGCCCGCCTGGATGATCATCGGCGGCGGCGTGGCCGAAAGATTAGCCTCCCCCCGCCGCTCCGGACCGGGCGAGGGGGAGCTGTGGCCGTACCGTGACAGTCCCCGGCAGGCTGGTGATCACGCGCTACCGCGGGAGCCAGTCGGGCAGTTCCTCGGTCCGTGCCGTCCACTCGGCGGGGGGTGCGCCCGCCTTGCCCGCCGCGACGATCCCGCCGACGATCGCGCAGGTCGTGTCGACGTCTCCGCCGGCCTGCGCGGTCGTCCAGAAGGCCCGCTCGAAGTCACCGAGGCTCCGTGCCGCCGACCAGAGGGCGAACGGAACGGTGTCGTGCGCGCTGGTACGCCGGCCGTTGCCGAGCACCGCCGCCACCGTCCCGGTGTCGTCGTAGTCGAGCATGTCGCGGGCGCGGCGCAGCCCGGCGCCGACGGCGCTGCGCGGTACGAGCGCGATGACGCCGTCGAGCAGCTCCCCGGGGGCGGGTGGTCCGGCCGGTGAGGCGGCCAGTGAGGCCGCCGCGGCCACGGCCATCGCTCCCACCACCGCTTCGCGGTGCTGGTGCGTGGGGTACGAGGAGATCTCGGCCTGGTGCGTGGCCTGCTCGGGGTCGTCGGCGTACCAGGCGCCGAGGGGGGCGATACGCATCGCCGAGCCGTTGCCCCAGGAGCCCTGGCCGTTGAACAGCGCGGATGCCAGTTCCCGCCAGTCGTCGCCCTCCCGCACCAGTCTGAGCAGGCGGTTCACGGCCGGGCCGTATCCGCGGTCGAAGTCGTGGTGGCCGGCGAAGGAGCGGGCGAGCGCGTCCTGGTCGATCCGCTCGTGCCGCACCAGCACGGCCAGCACCGAGCACGCCATCTCGGTGTCGTCCGTCCACGGCCAGGGAGCGGGCGGCAGGGCGCGCTGCTTGAGCAGCGGATAGTTGGCGGGCACGAAGAACTGGGAGCCCAGGGCGTCTCCCACGGAGAGCCCGCGCAGACTGGCAAGGGCCCGTTCGAAACGTAGGCCGGAGGCCGATTCAGCGGTTGTCATCGCCCTTCCACTCTATCCGGTGATGCCGTACGGCTCAGGGGTTCTCCAGCGCTCGAACGGCCGGTCCAGGGTGTAGCGCCCGTCGGCGCCGAGGGTCAGCGTGCGGATCTCCCCGTTGCCCGGATTGGACAGCGATTCGAACTCGGCGACCGACCAGTGGAACCAGCGCATGCAGAACAGACGCATGGTCAGCCCGTGTGTGACCAGCAGGACGTTCTGCGGGTGGTCGGGGTCCTCGAAGCTCCGGTACAGGCTTTCCAGGAAGGCCCCGACCCGGTCGTACACATCGGCCCCGGACTCTCCCTGGGCGAAGCGGTAGAAGAAGTGGCCGTACGCGTCGCGGTAGGCCTTCTGCAGGCGTACGTCGTCGCGGTCCTGCCAGTTGCCCCAGTCCTGCTCGCGCAGGCGCGGCTCCTCACGCACCCGTACCCGCCCCAGGTCCAGATCGAGGGCCCGGAAGGTCTCGTGGGTGCGGCGGTAGGGCGAGACGTAGACACTGACCCGCTCGCCGGCGAACAGCTCGCGCAGTCCGGCGCCCGCCTCCCTGGCCTGCCTGCGCCCGGTCGGCGTGAGCCTCAGCGCATGGTCGGGCTCGCGCTCGTACACCGTGTCGTCGGCGTTGCCCTCGGACTCCCCGTGCCGGACGAGGACAATGCGTTGCGGTCGTGCCATGTACCCGACCCTAGGGGGTGCCGCCCCCGGCGGACGGGCGGGGACGGTTCATCCGAGCAGCCGCCCGGCGTCCATCTGGCGGATGTCCCCGGTGAAGCGGCGGCGCAGCTGCCGGTCGTGCGAGACCACGACGAGCGCGCCCGGCCAGCGGGCGAGGGCCTCCTCCAGTTCCTCCACGAGCGCGAGGGCCAGGTGGTTCGCCGGTTCGTCGAGCAGCAGCAGATCCGCGGGCCGGGCCAGGAGACGGGCGAGGGCCAGTCGTCTGCGCTGGCCCGCCGAAAGCGAGCCGACCGGCACCCGGAGGTCGCGGGAGCGGAACAGCCCGTACGAGAGGAGCAGGTCCGCCCGCTCGTCCCCGGCGAGCGGCAGACCCCGGCCGAACGCCGTGAGCACGGACTCCGCCGGCTGGTGCACCGGTATCTCCTGGGCGAGGTAGCCGATCGCGCCCCGACGGGTCACTCGGCCCGCGTCCGGTCGGAGCACCCCTGCCATGATCCGCAGCAGCGTGGACTTTCCCGCGCCGTTACCGCCGTGGATCAGGATCCGGTCGCTCGCTGTCACGGAGAGCTGGTCGACCGCGAGCCTGCCGCCCACCCGGACGTCCGTCAGGGAGACCAGCTCGCCTCCGGCCGCACCGGCCACGGGCAGGGCGGCGAAGCGCAGGGGTTCGGGCGGCCTGGGGACCGGGTGCGCCCTCAGCCGTTCCAGTCTCTTGTGCGCGTTGCGGACCCGGCCGGAGACCGAGGCCTGGACCCGGCCCGCGGCGCGGTCGTACGCCATTTTGTTGTTGTCCCTGATGACGCGGCCCGCGGCGACGGCGCGGGCGGTCGTCGCCGTGTACTCCTCCAGCTGCCCGGTCTCCTCGCACCACTGGGCGTAGGACTGCTCCCAGCGCTGCCGCGCGGCCCGCTGCCCGGCGCGGAATCCCGCGTAGCCGCCGCCGTAGCGCACGACCGTCCGCCGGTCGGCGTCGACCTCCAGCACCGAGGTCGCGACCCGCTCCAGGAAGATCCGGTCGTGGGACACGGCGACCACCGTGCCGGGGTGGGCGCACAGCTCGCCCTCCAGCCAGTCGAGCGCGGATTCGTCCAGGTGGTTGGTGGGTTCGTCGAGCAGCATCAGCTCGGGGCGGGCGGCGATCAGACAGGCCAGGCCCAGCCGCGCCTGCTCGCCGCCGGAGAGGCTGCCGAGCTCCCTGGAAGGTGTGATGTGCGCGAGGCCCAGGCCGTGCATCGCCTTGTCGACGCGGGCGTCGGCCTCGTATCCCCCGCGCAGCTCGAACGCGGTGAGCAGGTCCCCGTACGCGGCGAGCGCGGTGTCGTCGGCCGTACCGAGCGCCGCCTCCGCGGCCCTCAGCTCCCTTTCCAACGTGCGCAGTTCCGCGAGCGCGTCATCGACGGCGTCGCGCACCGTGCACCTGGGCGGCAGCCGCGGGGTCTGGGACAGCAGGCCGACACCGCGGTCAGCGGCCGTGAACACGGTCCCGGAAGCAGGGGGTTCGAGCCCCGCCAGAAGCCGGAGCAGGGTCGTCTTCCCCGCGCCGTTCTCCCCCACGACGCCGATCCGCTCCCCCGGGCGCACGACCAACGACACATCGTCGAGCAGCAGCCTGTCACCGCGGGACACGGTCACCCCGCGCAGAACGATCTGGCTGGACAAGACCCCCTCCGATCTCATGCAATCGTTGTTGCATTAAGGCGAGTGTGGCACACTGGAAGCGACTAACGCAACAGGAGTAGCAATTGACTCGGCGACGCACCACACCGGAGACCGAACCGCCCGCGACCGGAGCCGAGCCGTCCGGCCCAGGGGCCGAGCCGCCCGCGCCCTCACCCGCCGACGGCGCCGCGCCCGGCACCCGCCGCCCCGGCGGCAGGACCGCCCGTACCCGGACGGCGGTGCGCGACGCCGTCCTCACCGGCCTGGCGGAGCACGGCTATCCGGGCCTCACCGTCGAGTACGTCGCGGAGCGTTCCGGCGTCCACAAGACGACCCTCTACCGCCGCTGGGGAAACCTCGAAGGGCTCGTCGCGGACGCCCTGGACCTGGCAGGCGAGGACAGCTGGATCCCACCCGACACCGGAAGCCTGGCAGGAGACCTGCGGGCCCTGGCGCGGACGACGGCCGCCTCCTTCACGGACCCGGCCGCGGCGGCCGCGCCCACCGCGTTCATCGCCGCGGCCTTCCAGTCCGAGCGCGCCGCCGAGGCGCTGCACGCCTTCTACGCCGAGCGGTTCACCCGCTGCGAGGCGGTCGTCGCGCGCGCCGTCGCCCGGCAGGAGCTGGACCGGCACACGGACGCGGGGGCACTGGTCAGAGCCGTGGTCTCGCCCCTGTTCCTCGGGCTGTTCATCACCCGTGAGCCGGTCGGGAGCGAGCTGGCCGACCGGTCAGCGGCGGCGGCACTGGCGGCAGCCCACGCCGGAGTCTTCAACTCCCCGGCGGAATCCGCCTGATGGGGCCTGCGGCGACCCGTCCCGCCTCATCGGCCGCGGCCGGCCACCGCCGCCGGGCCGGTCACACCGTCCATGACGGTTCCAGCCGCACGACGTCGCCCGTCAGCTCCATCACGTCGTCCTCGGTCTGCGCCCGCTGTGCCAGCCGGTCGACACTCCCGGCCCGGTACTTGCCGCGTTCGGCGCTCGACTGCCACATCGACAGCACGAGGAACTCCTGCCCCGGCGCTTCTCCGAAGACCCCGCGCAGCATGCCCGGCGATCCGGCCATCGCTGGATTCCACACCCGCTCCTGCATCAGAGCGAAGTGCTCCACCCGGTCCTCACGCACCCTGCTGTGCGCCACCCGGACCACGTCCGCGTCGGTGAACCGCGGTTCGAACCCGGTCTTCACATCGAAGCGGTACTGGAAGAGCTTGACCTGAGCGGTGCTGTACGTACCGGACTGCTCGGCGGCCAGGGCGTCGTGCGCGCGCGCCATGAACGAGTCGTAGAAGACACGGTTGTCCCAGAAGGCGAAGACATGGGCCACGTCCGGGTGGCGTCGGCTCCAACCGCCGCCCTGCCCCCGGAATCCGGGCTCGCCGAGCAGCCCCGCCCACTTCTGCTGCCCCCGCTCGAAGCCTCGACGGTCCACCACGGTGCAACGCATCCACTTCACCAGCACCGCGCCATCGTACGGGGCCGGGCGTGTCATGGGTCACGCCCGGACGCGGAAGCCCCGAACCGGCCTTCGCGGGCCGCAGAATGACCGCCATGGTCCCGCTGCACACCCACCCGCTGTTCCACCGGCTCGAATCCGCGGAGCGCGTCCTCGTCGCGGGGGCGGGCGGCGGCTTCGACATCTACGCGGGGCTGCCCCTCGCGCTCTCCCTGCTTCACCAGGGCAAGCACGTACAACTCGCCAATCTGTCGTTCAGCGCGCTCGAAGGGCTCCCCACCGACTCCTGGCTCGCCCCCGACGTCGCCGCCATCACCCCCGAAACATCCCCGCACCAGGCGTACTTCCCCGAGCGGACGCTCGCCCAATGGCTGAGACTGCATGGCTATCCCTGCACGGTCCACGCCCTCTCCCGGGTCGGCGTGCAACCACTGCGCGCCGCCTACCGGGCGCTGATCGAGCGGTACGGCATCGACGCGGTCGTCCTGGTCGACGGCGGTACGGACATCCTGATGCGCGGCGACGAATCCGGACTCGGCACCCCCGAGGAGGATCTGGCCAGCGTCGCCGCGCTCGCCGCGATCGACGTGCCGGAGCGCCTCGTGGTGTCCATAGGCTTCGGCATCGACGCGTACCACGGGGTGAGCCACGGGCTCGTTCTGGAGAACATCGCCGCACTCGAACGGGACGGCGCCTTCCTCGGCGCGTTCTCCGTCTCCCGTACGACACGCGAGGGCGCGCTCTTCCTCGATGCCGTGGCCCACGCCCAGCACCACACGCCCGACCACCCCAGCATCGTGAACGGTTCGATCGCCGCCGCCGTCCAAGGCTCTTTCGGAAACGTCCAGTTCACCTCACGCACCCGCGGCAGCGAGCTGTTCATCAATCCGCTGATGACACTCTGCTTCGCCTTCGAGCTGGAGGGGGTGGCCCGCAACTGCCGCTATCTCGACCGGATCGAGCACACCCATCTGATCCGTCAGGTCAGCAGCGCCATCGAGGCGTTCCGCGACGAGGTCGCGCAGCGGCCGCCGCGCCGCATCCCGCACTGACCTCACCGGCCACGACCGGGCCCACCGCGGTGGCGCCGGGCCGGTGGCCCGATTCGGTCCTCCTGCGCCGATTCGGTTGGCTCCACGGCCGGTTGGGGACATGATCGGGTGATGTCAGCGGCCCGACGGCCCAGCGGAAAGCCAGGGAGGCAAGTCCGATGAGCACCCCCAATAAGGACCTCGACAAGGTCGACGTCAGGATCAAATGGGATCCCAGTCCCTCGGGAGCCCCGGCCCACGACCTCGACATCATCGCCGCGACCTACCTCGCCGAAGCGCCGTACGGCAGCCCGGCGTACCTCGTGCACTTCGACAGCCGCTCGCCGGACGGCACCATCACCCTCAACCGCGACAGCCGGACCGGCCAGGGCCTCGGCTTCGACGAGGAGATGACGCTGGAGCTGGACCGCCTGTCGAGCGCGTACTCCCGGGTGCTCGTCGGCGTCGCCATCCAGCAGCGCGACGGTCGCCTGACGTTCGCCGGGATAGCGAACACAGGTGTCCAGGTACGGGAGGGCTACTCGGTCCTGGCGGAGGACGACTTCTCCTCGGTCGGCACGGCCACCGCGGCCGTCGTGGCCGAATTCGCCCGCAGCGCCTCCGGGGCCTGGGAGTTCCACCGCGGCGTCCGGGGCTTCGACGGCGACCCGGACTCGTTCACCACGACCATGGGAAACCGTACGTCCGGGGCGTGAGGCGGCAGGGCCGCGCCCGCGCGGAGTGCCGGCACGTCCGGCGGAGGCACCGCCGGGTCCGGTTGCCGCGTCCGCGCGGTGCCGACGGAGCCCTGACCGGGGCGCGAGGTCCCGGACAGGGCTCCGCGCCCGGTCGGGCGTCAGGCTCCGACGTACTGCGCCAGGTGCTCACCCGTGAGGGTGGAGCGGGCGGCCACGAGCTCGGCCGGGGTGCCCTCGAAGACGATCCTGCCGCCGTCGTGACCGGCACCGGGCCCCAGATCGATGATCCAGTCCGCGTGTGCCATCACCGCCTGGTGGTGCTCGACCACGATGACCGACTTCCCCGAGTCGACGAGCCGGTCCAGCAGGCCGAGCAGCTGTTCCACGTCGGCGAGGTGGAGACCGGTGGTCGGCTCGTCGAGGACGTACACACCGCCCTTGTCCGCCATGTGCGTCGCCAGCCTGAGCCGCTGCCGCTCGCCGCCGGAGAGCGTGGTGAGCGGCTGGCCGAGGCTGAGATAGCCGAGTCCGACGTCCGTGAGCCGCCGCAGGATGCGGTGCGCGGCCGGGTTGCGCGCCTCCCCGGCTCCGAAGAACTCCTCGGCCTGGGCCACCGGCATCGCGAGTACCTCGCTGATGTCGCGGCCGCCGAAGAGGTGGTCGAGCACCGAGGACTGGAACCGCTTCCCCTCGCACTCCTCGCAGGGTGTGGCGACCCCCGCCATCATCGCCAGGTCGGTGTAGATCACGCCCGCCCCGTTGCAGGCCGGGCAGGCGCCCTCGGAGTTGGGGCTGAACAGCGCCGGCTTCACACCGTTGGCCTTCGCGAACGCCTTGCGGATCGGGTCGAGCAGTCCGGTGTACGTCGCCGGGTTACTCCGCCGCGAGCCGCGGATGGCGCTCTGGTCGACCGACACCACCTCCGTGCCCACGGGCATCGACCCGTGCACGAGCGAGCTCTTGCCGGACCCCGCGACGCCGGTGACGACGGTGAGCACGCCGAGCGGGATGTCGACATCGACGCCCTGGAGGTTGTGCGTGCTCGCGCCCCGGACCTTCAGCGCCCCGGTGGGCTCGCGCACCGTGCCCTTGAGCGCCGCACGGTCGTCGAGATGGCGGCCGGTGACCGTGTCGCCGGACCGCAGCTCCTCGACGGTGCCCTCGAAGCAGACCGTGCCGCCCGCCGGACCGGCGCCGGGACCGAGGTCCACGACATGATCGGCGACGGCGATCGTCTGCGGCTTGTGCTCCACGACGAGCACCGTGTTGCCCTTGTCCCGCAGCCTCAGCAGCAGGCCGTTCATCCGCTGGATGTCGTGCGGGTGCAGGCCGATGGTGGGCTCGTCGAAGACGTAGGTGACATCGGTGAGCGAGGAGCCGAGATGGCGGATCATCTTGACGCGCTGCGCCTCGCCGCCGGACAGGGTGCCCGAGGGCCGGTCGAGCGAGAGGTAGCCGAGCCCGATCTCCACGAACGAGTCCAGGGTCTGCCCCAGCGCGGCGAGCAACGGGGCCACCGAGGCGTCGTCGAGGCCGCGCACCCACCCGGCCAGGTCGCTGATCTGCATCGCGCAGGCGTCGGCGATGCCCAGCTTCCCGATCTTCGAGGAGCGGGCCTCCTCGCTGAGACGGCTGCCCTCGCACGCGGGGCAGGTGGTGAAGGCGACCGCCCGCTCCACGAACTCCCGGATGTGCGGCTGCAACGCTTCCTTGTCCTTGGAGAGGAAGGACTTCTGGATCTTGGGGATCAGGCCCTCGTAGGTGAGGTTGACGCCCTCGACCTTCACCTTGGTCGGCTCCCGGTAGAGGAAGTCCTGCATCTCCCTCCTGCTGAACTCCCGGATCGGCTTGTCCGGGTCGAGGAGGCCGGACTCGGCGTAGACCCGTACGGTCCAGAAACTGTCCGACTTCCAGCCGGGGATGGTGAACGCGCCCTCGGAGAGCGACTTGGTGTCGTCGTACAGCTGGCTCAGGTCGATGTCCGAGACCCTGCCCCGGCCTTCGCAGTGGGTGCACATGCCGCCGGTGCGGGTGAAGGTCCGCTTGACGGTCTTGGTGCGGTCCGCGCCCCGGTCGACCTTGAACGCGCCGCTGGCCTGGACCGACGCGACGTTGAAGGAGAAGGCCTGGGGCGAGCCGATGTACGGCTTGCCCAGCCGGCTGAAGAGGATGCGCAGCATCGCGTTGGCGTCGGTGGCGGTGCCGACCGTGGAGCGCGGGTCGGCGCCGAGTCGCTGCTGGTCGACCGTGATCACGGTCGTCAGCCCGTCGAGCACATCGACCTCGGGCCGCGCCAGGCTCGGCATGAAGCCCTGCACGAAGGCGCTGTACGTCTCGTTGATCAGTCGCTGCGACTCGGCGGCGATGGTGCCGAACACCAGCGAGCTCTTGCCCGAACCGGAGACTCCGGTGAAGACCGTCAGACGGCGCTTCGGGATCTCGATGCTGACGTCCTTGAGGTTGTTCACGCGCGCGCCGTACACGCGGATCATGTCGTGGCTGTCGGCAGCGTGCCGCTCGGGCGACGACGTGTCCGTCCTCTTGGCCATGCTTGTCGTGTCTCCATCTGTCGGGCGGGGCCTCCCGTGTGCGGCGGGAAGCTCACGTGCGTCGTGGATGCCCATGCACGGCACGCTAGTCGCGGCCCTGTGACCGCGCTTCTCGATTCCTGATCGGTCGGGTGACCTGCTTCGCCACACACGAGGGCATCCCCTCCGTGGCACGCGCGGCCTCCCGCCGGTACGTACTGGGCGGCATGCCCACCAGCTCGGTGAAACGCGTACTGAAGGTGCCCAGCGACGAGCAGCCGACCATGAAGCAGACCTCGGTGACGCTGAGGTCACCGCGCCGCAGCAGTGCCATCGCCCGCTCGATGCGCCGCGTCATCAGATACCCGTACGGAGACTCCCCGTACGCCTGCCGGAACGCGCGGCTCAGATGCCCGGCCGACATGTGGGCGCCGCGGGCCAGGGCCTCGACGTCCAGTGGCTGCGCGAAATCCCGGTCGATCCGGTCACGGACACGGCGCAGCCGCGCGAGATCACGCAGCCGTTGTGTCTCATCGGGTCTGCTGGTCATCTGCGAGATCGTGCCACACCGCTCGGACAGCCGCCCCCGCGAGCGGCACCGGCCCGGTACGCCGGAGGGCGCCGACCACTGGCCGGCGCCCTCCTCACCCGATGACCGGGATGCGTGTCACCCGGTGACCGGGATGCGCGGAATTATCAGCTGCAACCGCTGGTCGAGCCGCAGCCCTCGCAGATGTAGCAGGAACCGGCACGCTGCATCTTGGTGCCGCAGGAGAAGCAGAGCGGCGCGTCCGCGCTGATCCCGAGCTGCATCTCGACGAGCTCCGCCGAGGTGTGCGCGGTCCGGGGGGCGGGCTTCTCCGCCTCCTGCACCACGGCCACCGCCTTCAGCGGCTCCGTCCGCACCGGGGCGGACTGGGCCAGGCTCTCGATGTCCATCTCCTCGTCGTCGAGCGAGGGCTCGTACGAACCGGTGTCGAGGTGGCGCTGGCGCTCCTCGGCCGAGTGGATGCCGAGCGCGGAGCGGGTCTCGAAGGGCAGGAAGTCCAGCGCGAGGCGGCGGAAGATGTAGTCGACGATCGACTGCGCCATCCGCACGTCCGGGTCGTCCGTCATTCCGGCCGGCTCGAAGCGCATGTTGGTGAACTTCGAGACGTAGGTCTCCAGCGGAACGCCGTACTGCAGGCCGACCGAGACGGCGATGGAGAAGGCGTCCATCATGCCCGCGAGGGTGGAGCCCTGCTTGGACATCTTCAGGAAGACCTCGCCGAGACCGTCGTCGGGGTAGGAGTTGGCGGTCATGTAGCCCTCGGCGCCGCCCACCGTGAAGGAGGTGGTGATGCCGGGACGGCCCTTGGGCAGGCGCTTGCGGACCGGGCGGTACTCGACGACCTTCTCGACCGCGGTACGGATGGTCTCCTCGGCCTTGGCCGTGACCTCCGCCTTCTCCTTCTCCTTGGTCTTCGCGGAGAGGGGCTGGCCGACCTTGCAGTTGTCGCGGTAGATGGCGAGCGCCTTGACGCCCATCTTCCACGCCTCGAAGTAGACCTCCTCGACGTCCTCGACGGTGGCCGTCTCCGGCAGGTTCACCGTCTTGGACAGCGCGCCGGAGATCCAGGGCTGGATCGCGGCCATCATGCGGACGTGGCCCATCGCGGAGATGGAGCGCTCGCCCATCGCGCAGTCGAAGACCTCGTAGTGCTCGGTCTTCAGACCGGGGGCGTCGATCACGTTGCCGTGCTCGGCGATGTGCTCGACGATCGCCTCGATCTGCTCCTCCGGGTAGCCCAGGCGGCGCAGGGCCTGCGGGACGGTGCCGTTGACGATCTGCATCGAGCCGCCGCCGACCAGCTTCTTGAACTTGACCAGGGCGAGGTCGGGCTCCAGGCCGGTGGTGTCGCAGGACATCGCGAGACCGATGGTGCCGGTCGGCGCGATGACCGAGGCCTGCGCGTTGCGGAAACCGTTCTTCGCGCCGAGGCGGAGCACGTCCTGCCAGGCCTCCGTCGCGGCGGCCCAGATCGGGTTGTCCAGGTCGTCCATGTGGACGGCGGCCGAGTTGGCGTCGGCGTGCTGCTTCATGACGCGCTGGTGCGGCTCGGCGTTGCGGGCGTAGCCGTCGTACGGGCCGACGACCGCGGCGAGCTCGGCGGAGCGCTTGTACGACGTACCCGTCATCAGCGAGGTGATGGCGCCGGCGAGGGCGCGGCCCCCCTCGCTGTCGTAGGCGTGGCCGGTCGCCATCAGCAGGGCGCCGAGGTTGGCGTAGCCGATGCCGAGCTGGCGGAAGGCCCGGGTGTTCTCACCGATCTTCTCGGTCGGGAAGTCGGCGAAGCAGATGGAGATGTCCATCGCGGTGATGACCAGCTCGACGACCTTGGCGAAGCGCTCGACGTCGAAGGACTGGTTGCCCTCGCCGTCGTCCTTGAGGAACTTCATCAGGTTCAGCGAGGCGAGGTTGCACGAGGTGTTGTCCAGGTGCATGTACTCGGAGCAGGGGTTCGAGCCGTTGATCCGGCCGGACTCCGGGCAGGTGTGCCAGTGGTTGATGGTGTCGTCGTACTGGATGCCGGGGTCGGCGCAGGCCCAGGCGGCCTCGGCCATCTTGCGGAAGAGCGACTTGGCGTCGACCTCCTCGATGACCTCACCGGTCATGCGGGCGCGCAGCCCGAACGCGCCGCCGGACTCGACGGCCTTCATGAACTCGTCGTTGACCCGGACCGAGTTGTTGGCGTTCTGGTACTGGACGGACGTGATGTCGTCGCCGCCCAGGTCCATGTCGAAGCCCGCGTCGCGCAGGGCGCGGATCTTCTCCTCCTCCTTCACCTTGGTCTCGATGAAGTTCTCGATGTCGGGGTGGTCGACGTCGAGGATGACCATCTTGGCCGCGCGCCGGGTGGCGCCGCCGGACTTGATGGTTCCGGCGGAGGCGTCGGCGCCGCGCATGAAGGAGACCGGGCCGGAGGCGTTGCCGCCGGAGGACAGCAGCTCCTTGGAGGAGCGGATGCGGGAGAGGTTCAGGCCGGCACCGGAGCCGCCCTTGAAGATCATGCCCTCTTCCTTGTACCAGTCGAGGATCGACTCCATGGAGTCGTCGACGGACAGGATGAAGCAGGCCGAGACCTGCTGCGGCTGGGGCGTCCCGACGTTGAACCACACCGGGGAGTTGAAGCTGAAGATCTGGTGCAGGAGGGCGTACGCCAGCTCGTGCTCGAAGATCTCGGCGTCCGCGGGGGAGGCGAAGTAGCTGTAGTCCTCGCCGGCCTTGCGGTACGTCTTCACGATCCGGTCGATCAGCTGCCGCAGACCGGTCTCGCGCTGCGGGGTGCCGACGGCCCCGCGGAAGTACTTGCTGGTGACGATGTTGACCGCGTTCACCGACCAGAAGTCGGGGAACTCGACGCCACGCTGCTCGAAGTTGATCGAGCCGTCGCGCCAGTTGGTCATGACGACGTCACGACGCTCCCACGCCACCTCGTCGTACGGATGCACGCCGGGAGTGGTGTGGATGCGCTCGATACGCAGCCCCTTGCTCGACTTGGCTCCCTTGGTGCGGGAACCTCGTGCCGGGCCGCTCGCCGTCTCTGTCATGCCGCCTCCCATATGTGGGCAAAAACACCCTGAAGTGCCCAGAACTTCCCGGGGCACCGTCTGTCTCTGATACCTCGGACGCCACCCAGAGCGCCGAAGCAGGTCTATGAAGCCGCCCTGCGGCCGGTCCCGCCCCATGACGGCGGCGGCCGGTGCCGATCAGTCGGCGGCAGCGGCGGGAACGGGAACCTCCACGGCCCCGCCGTTCCCTTCCGCAGAAGGCCGCCGCTCACGGAGCTCCGCGATGGCGGCCTCGAAGTCTTCGAGTGTGTCGAACGCCCGGTACACGGACGCGAAACGCAGGTACGCGACGAGGTCGAGTTCCCGCAGGGGGCCGAGGATGGCCAGGCCCACGTCGTGCGTGGTCAGCTCGGCGCTGCCGGTCGCCCGCACCGCCTCCTCGACCCGCTGGCCGAGCTTGGCGAGGGCGTCCTCGGTGACCGGCCGCCCCTGGCACGCCTTGCGCACTCCGGAGATGACCTTCGTCCGGCTGAAGGGCTCGGTCACACCGCTGCGCTTCACCACCATCAGCGAACAGGTCTCCACCGTCGTGAAACGGCGGGAGCAGTCGGGGCACTGGCGACGGCGTCGGATCGACGTGCCGTCATCGGTGGTGCGACTGTCGACGACCCGGCTGTCGGGGTGCCTGCAGAAGGGGCAGTGCATGGCTCCCAACCCTCCTTCACAGCACGACTGAATAGCCTCATCGGGGCCCGCCGGGGCCCCTCGAAGCTGTCACAAGCATAGGCGATGGCCACACCCTCGATTCACCGAGGACCACAACTTCTGGGTGGCCGGAGCAATCCAACCACTAGATCTTGGGTTTGCTCCCGCACTCGGCCCTACCGCGTGTCGCTCATCGCGAGCCGTCGGCAGGCAGCGTAGCGGCCGCGTTAGAGGGTACGGGAACGACGCGGCGGCCGACGTCGCGGGGCCCGCCCGTCACACCCGGGCAAGCCCCCCGCGGCGATCGGCGCGCCCGTCCCGCCAGGGGGCGACCCGCAGGGGAATCCTGGCGCACATCCTTTGCGCATACACCTGCCGGAGAACACGCGACAGACTTTTATACCTTTTTCACTCGAACGTGTGTTTGGCGCAACCTTTCGAAAGCCACTACCGTTGTCCAGCCAGGGAGACCATTCGAGAGGGGCCGACGTGACCACCACCGCAGACAGTGCCACCATCACCGCCCAGGACCGCTCCCAGGGCCGATTCGAGCCGGTGCATGCCATGAATGACTCAGTCACGAACATGGAGGGACCGGAGTCCGCGCGTCCAGCGCGCTCCCTGCCCGGTCGACCTCCCGGAATCCGGGCGGACAGCTCGGGGCTCACGGACCGGCAGCGGCGCGTCATCGAGGTGATCCGGGACTCCGTGCAGCGGCGTGGTTATCCCCCCTCCATGCGCGAGATCGGCCAGGCGGTGGGCCTCTCCAGCACGTCGTCCGTGGCGCATCAGCTGATGGCCCTGGAGCGGAAGGGTTTCCTGCGTCGCGACCCCCACCGGCCCCGGGCCTACGAGGTACGCGGTTCGGACCAGCCCAGCTCGCAGCCCACGGACACGACCGGCAAGCCCGCGGCCTCGTACGTGCCGCTGGTCGGCCGGATCGCGGCAGGCGGCCCCATCCTCGCCGAGGAGTCGGTCGAGGACGTCTTCCCCCTCCCCCGCCAGCTCGTCGGTGACGGCGAGCTGTTCGTCCTCAAGGTCGTCGGCGATTCGATGATCGAGGCGGCCATCTGCGACGGCGACTGGGTCACCGTCCGCCGCCAGCCCGTCGCGGAGAACGGCGACATCGTGGCCGCCATGCTGGACGGCGAGGCCACCGTCAAGCGCTTCAAGCGGGAGGACGGCCATGTCTGGCTGCTCCCGCACAATGCCGCGTACCAGCCGATTCCGGGTGACGAAGCGACGATCCTCGGCAAGGTGGTGGCGGTGCTGCGGCGGGTGTGAGGCCCGCCCTCTCCGACCGGGCCCCGGGATCCACTGCGCCGATCCCGGGGCCCGCTCATGTCCGCTCGGGCCCTCCGCCGGACTCCCGGCCGGAGCCCGGTGCGGCCTACCGGCCGTCCGCCGTGGCCGCCGCGTCGATCGCCGCGAGCGAGCGACGCGCCTGGTTGCGATCGGTGGTGTACCAGAAATCGGGCAGCGAGGCGCGGAGATAGCTCCCATAGCGGGCGTTGGCCAGGCGCGGGTCGAGCACGGCGACCACACCCTTGTCCCCCGTCGCCCGGACGAGCCGACCCGCTCCCTGGGCCATCAGCAGCGCCGCGTGCGTGGCCGCGACGGCCATGAAGCCATTGCCGCCCGCCTCCTCGACCGCCTTCTGGCGCGCGCTCATCAGCGGATCGTCGGGGCGCGGGAAGGGGATGCGGTCCATGACTACGAGCTGGCAGCTGGCCCCCGGCACATCGACGCCCTGCCAGAGCGAGAGCGTGCCGAAGAGGCAGGTCTCCGGGTCGGCCGCGAAATTCTTGATCAGCTCGCCCAGCGTCTCCTCGCCCTGGAGCAGGATCGGCTTGTCCAGCCGGCCCCGCAGCTCCTCGGCCGCGGCCTGGGCCGCCCGCATCGAGGAGAACAGCCCGAGGGTGCGCCCGCCCGCCGCCTCGACCAGCTCGGCGAGCTCGTCCAGCATGTCGGTGCGGGAGCCCTCCCGCCCCGGCGTGGCCAGGTGCCGGGCGACGTAGAGAATGCCCTGCTTGGGGTAGTCGAACGGCGAGCCGACGTCCAGCCCCTTCCACTGCGGAAGGTCCTCGCCACCGGTGCCCTCGGGCGCCAGCCCCAGCGAGGCGCCCACCCCGTTGAAATCCCCGCCGAGCTTCAGCGTGGCCGAGGTCAGCACGACGGACCGCTCGGTGAAGAGCTTCTCGCGCAGCAGTCCCGAGACGGAGAGCGGGGCCACCCGCAGGGAGGCACCGAAGCGGTCGTGGCGCTCGAACCAGACGACGTCGTACTCCGAGCCGTGGGTGATCCGCTCGGCGACGCCATGGATCGACTCCACCGAGGCCAGGGCCTGCTTGCGCACGGCGTCCTCGTCCTGGACGGACTTGTCGCGGGTCGCGCCCAGGGCGGAGATCACCGTGCGCGCGGCGTCGCGCAGTGCCAGCAGCGCGTAGTTCAGATCCTCGGGAACCTCTTCCAGGCGGCCGGGCAGCGCCAGCTCCATCACCCGCTCGAAGCCCTCCGAGGCCGTCTGCAGCGCGTCGGCCGCCTTCTCGTTGACCAGCTTCGCCGCGCGGCGGACCGCCCGGTTGACCTGGCCGGGGGTGAGCTCTCCGGTGGCCACGCCGGTCACCCGGGAGACCAGCTCATGGGCCTCGTCGACGATCAGCACCTCGTGCTGCGGAAGCACCGGGGCGCCCTCGATGGCGTCGATGGCCAGGAGAGCGTGATTGGTGACGACGACCTCGGCGAGCTTGGCCCGCTCCCGGGCCGCCTCCGCGAAGCACTCGGCCCCGTACGCGCACTTCGAGGCACCCAGGCACTCGCGCGAGGAGACGGAGACCTGAGCCCAGGCGCGATCGGAGACCCCTGGGGTGAGGTCGTCACGATCGCCGCTCTCCGTCTCGTCCGACCAGTCCCGCAGCCGGATCAGATCCTGGCCCAGCTTGCTCGACGGGGCGGCGGCCTCGAACGGGTCGAACAGGCCCTCCTCCTCGTCCTGCGGCACCCCTTCGTGGAGCCGGTGCAGACACAGGTAGTTCGACCGGCCCTTGAGCATGGCGAACTGGGGGCGGCGGCGCAGCAGCGGATGCAGCGCGTCGACCGTACGGGGAAGGTCACGCTCCACCAGCTGGCGCTGGAGTGCCAGGGTCGCCGTGGCGACCACGACCCGCTCCCCGTGCGCGAGCGCGGGCACCAGATAGCCGAGGGACTTTCCGGTGCCGGTGCCGGCCTGGACGAGCAGATGGGATTGGTCGTCCACGGCCTCGGCGACGGCCTCGGCCATGGCGGCCTGACCAGGGCGCTCCGTACCGCCGACGGCGGTCACGGCGGCGTGCAGGAGCTCGGGAAGGGATGGCTTCGTCATAGCCCGACCAGCGTACGGGTCGCCACTGACAACAGCGGTCACTCCCGGACTCCGGCGTCGGGGTGGAGCGGGTTGGGCACGGACCCGTGGATGGCGGCGTGCGGGCGCTGCGGACGGTCGCGGTAGCCGTCGACGTGCAGCCGGTTGCGGTTCAGACAGAGGCGTTCGATGTCGGGGGTGAGCAGGTCGAACATCTCGAACCGGTCCTTGAGCTCCGGAAAGCGGGCGTGGTGGCGCAGGATCTCGGCCCGGACGAGTGACCAGAATTCGTCCTCCGGAACGCCCAGCTGCTCCTCGCACAGCGCCGACAGGAAGCGGAACACGCCGACGAAGAGCCCGGCGTGGATGAACTGGGTGAGGAAGTCGGGTTCCTCGGTGAGCAGGATGCGGCGTACGTCCTCGGGCATCGTGTCGTGCTCCGGCAGCCACTGGGCGCTGACGTTCACGTCGTCGACGAAGTCCTTGATCGCCAGGCGTGCCGGTACGTCCCGCTCGTCGAAGACCACGATGGCGTTCTCGCCGTGCGGGGAGAAGACCGTGCCGTATCGGTAGAGGAAGTGGAGCAGCGGCGGGAGCAGGGCGGAGAAGAGACAGGTCAGCCAGGCGGTGGGGGTGAGTCCGGAGCGGGCGACGAGCTCGGCGGTGAAGGCCCGGCCGCCCGGGTCGGTGTGGAGCAGCGAGGCGAGGGTCCGGGCCCGCTCACCGGGGGCGAGCCGGGGCTGGAGGGGTTCACGCCAGATCGCGCCGAGGATCTCCTTGAACTGGTACGGGGCCTCGGGAAGGCGGTCGTAGAGCGGGTGCTCCACGGTCACGGAGGCGACCTCGCCGAGCAGGATGACCCGGCAGGTGTCGCGGAGGAAGGCGTCCTGGTCACGCAGGCCGTGGACCCAGGTGGTGACGGCGGGGGCGGCGAGGGTCCGTTCGGTCGGCAGCCCGCGCCAGACCAGGGTGTTGAGGATCGACAGCGGCAGCTTGACGGAGTGCCGGTCGGGGCGGGCCACATTGCTGAAGGTCCGGATGGACTGCTGGGGCAGCCTGAGGTCCGCGTCGGCGTGGAGCGGCACGATCTCCCCGGCGGCGAGGGCGGGCGCGAAGAGCGGAACGATCCATTCGTCCCACTGCCAGGGGTGTACGGGGAGGAAGAGGTAGCCGCCCGGGTCGAGGCCGCGGGCGCGGAGCACGGCCTCGAAGGAGGCGCGGACCGCGGGGTCCAGCTCGTGGGCGTACAGCTGTTCCGGAACGGTCAGTCCGGCGGCTCCGCGATAGGCGGCGATCGAGGTGGAGACCGCGATCCACGGCAGGGTGAGTGGGGTGCGGGCCTCGGGGGTGTAGCGCGCGGCGTCGGCGGCGGAGAGACCGAGGCGGCCCTTGTTCGCGACCAGCCAGGGGTGGCCGGTCTGGTGCCCCTCCAGCTCGGCGTAGTCGAGGTCGGCCAGCTCGGCGGCGGTGAGCGCGGTGTGGTCGAGGCGGGCGTCGGCGGTGAGGGTGGTGGTGATCTCACGGATGAGGTGTCCGAGGGTGGCGCCGTCGATGCCGAGGAGGCGGCGGGCGCGGACCAGGAGGCGGAGCGGGTCGCGGAAGGGTGTAGCGCCGGTGGCCGGGCGGTCGCCGTCCGGTGTCCCCGGGGTGCTCACGGGGGTCTCCAGGATGGAGTCCGGGGCGATGTGCCAGCTGCCGTACACGCCCCGGCGGGCGCGGAAGGAGAGGCGTCGGCCGTCGTCGAGGGCGAGGGCGTAGGCATCGCTCCCGCTGGCCTGCCGGACCGGCTCGACGACTTCCTCGTAGGCGAACTGTTCGAGCATCTTGGCGAGCATCCGGGCGGCGGCCCGGTCCCACACCGTGCGGTTCAGTTCGGGTGTGCGGAGCAGTGCGGGGGACTCCGCTGAATCATGGCTCTCGGGATATGTAGGCACGGGGACTCCTCGGGGTGGAACCCATGGGGTTCGAGCGGTGTGAGTAGGGCAAGGGTTCGTTCACAGCTGGGCACGATGGATTCGGTCGCGGACCATCAGGGCGGCTTGCTTGTCGGGGAGTTCCAGCTCCGCGGAGAAGCGGAAGCCTGCGCTCAGGAAGGCGGAGACGGACGGGGTGTTCCGCAGGTCGGGCTCGGCGACCACGCGCGCGCACCGGGGGCGTTGATCGAGCACGAGATCGGCGACGGCCCGCAGCAGGGTGGTGCCGATGCCATGGCCGCGGTCGTTCACAGCGCCGATGAGCAGGTGGATTCCGGTGTCGTGCGGGCGGGCCGGATAGTGGCGGGCCAGCGGGTCGAGATCCGCGCGGTAGATCTCCCAGTAGCTCATGGGGACGCCCCCGAGCACGCCGAGGCAGGGCACGCTGCGCCCGTCGCCGTCGAGCTGGGGGCGCAGATGGGCGGCCGTGACGGCCTCGGGCCCGGCGAGCCCCCAGAAGGCCGCGACCGCGGGGTCGTTCATCCAGCGGCTGAGTACGGCCAGATCGCGCTCCAGGCGTACGGGGACGAGCTGGAACACCCCGGCCGACGTGGCGACGGGGCGCCAGTCGGCCGGGCGGTCGAGCAGGTCGGAGCGGGCCGCCACCGGCTCCGGGCCGGTCCCCCGGTCCCGGTCGTTCGCGGTGTCCGGCGCGTCGTCGCCGAGCAGGGCGAGGAGTTCCCCGGGGAGTTCCAGGTCCAGGGTGTCGTCGGCGCCGGTGCCGGCCGGTGGTGCGGGGCCGGTTCCGGCGTCGGCAGACGCGTCGGCGGGAGCCACGGGGGCGTTCTCCTCTCGCGGTCGGACGGTGGTCGGCTGTCCCTCAGGCGTGCAGGGGGTTGGCCATGGTGATGTAGACGGACTGGGTGTCGACGGGGCCGACCAGCTCGTCCAGGCCGTGCATCCGGGTCAGCAGATTGGCCTTGCACCTCAGCTGGGGCTTTTCCAGCAGATGCGCGGGGAGCGGGGAGCCCAGGTCGGCGGCGGAGGCGAGGAACCGGCGGAAGGCCGCGAGCAGTACGCGCTCGTCGGCGAGCCGCTGGGCGCCGAACGCCCCGATCAGGCCGAACACATGGTTGATACCGAGGTAGTAGGCGAACCGCTCGTCGGTGACCGCGTCGGAGACGAAGGTGTCGCTCAGCGCCCCGATGCCGGGAAGGCGGTCCTCCAGAGCCGCGCGGTGGGACTCGCGGAAGTAGTAGCCCTGGTTGTCGCGGTACCGGCCGCCCACCGGCCACCCCTCGCGGTCCAGGATCACCAGGGTGTTCTGCTGGTGCGCTTCGAGGGCCACCCCGGCCCGGCCGTCGAGCCAGAGCACCGGGCGCACGACGCGGTCCAGGTAGCGCAGGAACCACTCGGCGGCCACCGCGCCGGTGCTCCGGCCGGTGGCGGCGGCCAGCCCGTGCACGGTCGCGGCGAGGCGTGTGTACACGCCCGTCCGGCCCGGCCAGGGGCGCGGCGCGGTCAGGGCCGCGATGCAGACGGCGTCGTCCAGCGGCCCGAACGGGTTGTGCCGGAGGATCACGTCGAGGCCCCGGACGGGGGCGCCGTCCGGGGCGTCGACGGCGAGCCATGCGGGGTCGCGGACGATGTCGAAGTCCGGGTGGGCGGCGTGCCACTCGGTGGCGAGCCCGCTGCGCAGCAGCCGGTGGACCTCGACGCCGCGATGGAGTTCCTTGCGGAGGTTCTCCCGGCGGGAGTTGGTGATGCGGACGCCCAGGGAGAGCTTGAGCATGACCTCGGCGCCGGGGCGGTGCACGGTGCGGACCGAGGAGGTGGGGTGCCAGCGCTCGCCGTACGGTCCCAGGTCGTGCAGCAGCCCGGCGTCGAGCAGGGCGGCAACCTCGGGACGGTGGCCCAGCTCGCGGGCCTGCCAGGGGTGGAGGGGCAGCGGTGCGGTGCCGTTCGGAAGTCGTAGCCCTTCGGCGTGGGCGGCGACCAGTTCCTCTGCGGGCAGCGGGCGTCCCTTGTCGGTCCAGGCGGAGTCGGTGGCCAGCAGGGACCGGTCGACGGCCATCCAGTGGAGCGGGAAGGAGCCGTGCGACTCGGGTGAGTAGAGCCGGGATTCGGCCTCGGAGAGTCCTTCGCGGCTCTTGGGGGTGGGGTGAAGGGGGTGGCCGAGCAGCAGGGACTGCTCGGCGGTGAGGAAGAGGTCGCCGCCAGCCGGGGCGCGCGGGTCGCGGCGCTGCTCGGCGACGAAGCCCGCGGTGCGCCGCACGGAGTCGGCCACCCGGGCCACCAGATCGGCGCCGTGGTCGCGGTCGGCCTCACGGCCCAGCAGGGCGGCGACGGTGACGGCGTCGGCGGGCGGTGCCCCTTCGGGCGCGCCTTCCAGGGAGGGCGGGCCGAAGCGGTGCCAGCCGGTGGCCGACCAGTGGTGGACGGGGGCGAGCAGGGCGGTTCCGCTGGCGGGGAGGGGGATGCGGAGCGTGCGCCCGTCCGGGCCGGACAGGCCGGTCTCCCGGACCCAGCACCGCAGCAGGTTCTCCGTGCCCGCCGTGTCGGCGGCCCGGTACGGGTCCGGGTGGTCGAGCGGGTCGGCCGGTGCCTCGCCGGGGAACGCGGCTCCGGTGGCGTGGCGCTCCTCGGGCGGGGCCGTCATCTGGCGCGGCACGACGGACTGTTCGAGGAAGAGCGGCCCGGCGGCCTTGGCCTGTCCTCGCGGCGGAGTGGGGGGAGCTCCGTCGGCGTGGGGGGTGGGGGTAGGGGTGGGGGTGGGGTTCACGGTGGTCTTTCTCGTGAGGGCGTCCGGGGTCAGCGGACCGACCCGGTCGTGATCCGGTGGTGCGGCGACCGCTCGGCGGCCGCCAGGGCGTCGGCGAGGCGGTCCACGACCGCCGTCGCCTGTTCGTCGGTGAGCGTCAGGGGCGGGAGGAGGCGTACGACGGCGGAGTGGCGTCCGCCGATCTCGACGATGAGCCCGCGGCGCAGGCACTCCTGCTGGACAGCGGCGGCGAGGGCGGGGGCGGGCGGGGGCTCGGGACCGTCGCCGGACGCGGCGGCGTCCGGGTCGACCAGCTCGATGCCGATCATCAGGCCGCGTCCGCGTACGTCGCCGATGGTGGGGTGGTCGGCGGCCAGCGCCCGGAGGCGGGCGAGCATGCGGGCGCCGAGGGTGGCGGCGCGCTCGGCGAGACGGTTCTCCCGTACGTAGGCGAGGGTGGCCGTACCGGCGGCCATCGCGAGCTGGTTGCCCCGGAAGGTGCCCGCGTGGGCACCGGGCCGCCAGGTGTCGAGTTCGGCCCGGTAGACGATCACGGCGAGCGGGAGGGAGCCGCCGATCGCCTTGGAGAGCACCATCACGTCGGGCACGATCCCGCTGTGCTCGACCGCCCAGAAGGCGCCGGTGCGGCCGACTCCGGTCTGGACCTCGTCGGCGATCAGCGGGACGGAGCGGGCCTCGGTGATCTCGCGCATCCGGCGCATCCACCCGTCCGGGGCCGGGTTCACCCCGCCCTCGCCCTGTACGGGTTCGAGGATCATCCCGGCTGGCAGCGGGGTGCCGGACTTGGGGTCGTCCAGGAGGTTCTCGGTCCACCGGGCGGCGATCTCGGCGCCGCGCTCCTTGCCGACGCCGAAGGGGCAGCGGTAGTCGAGCGGGAACGGCAGCCGTGTCACCGCCACGTTCTCGGCACCGCCGGACGCGGCGAGCGCCCCCGCCGTCATCCCGTGGTAGGCGCCGGTGAAGGCGAACAGGCCACTGCGCCCGGTAGCGCCGCGGACCAGCTTGAAGGCCGCCTCGACCGCGTCGGTGCCCGCAGGTCCGCAGAACTGGATCCGGGCGTTCTCCGCGAACCGCCGGGGCAGGGTGGCGAACAGCTCCGTGGTGAAGGCGTCCTTGACCGGGGTGGCGAGATCGAGCACGTGCAGCGGGGCGCCCGAGTCGATCACCTTCTTGATCGCCTCCAGGACGACCGGGTGGTTGTGCCCGAGCGCCAGGGTGCCCGCGCCGGACAGGCAGTCGAGGTACCGCTTCCCGTCCGCGCCCTCGATGGTCAGTCCGCGGGCCCGTACCGGCACGATCGGCAAAGAGCGGGCGTAGGTACGGGCCGCGGATTCTCGCAGGGACTGGCGGCGCAGAATCCCTTCGTGCACCGACGGCGCTGCCACCGGGGCTGATTCGGTCACGGCCACGGCTTTCGGTCCTCCTGCTGTAACGGTTGTGTTGCACATCGGCCCGTCGACGCGCGGACGAGGTGCGGGGATGAACACGGTTCCCGGCTCTCCCGCACGTACCAACGACGCCGAACGCGGCGGATCACGGGTAAATCGGAAGATCCTTGCGGCGGCGGAACCGCGGACCTGCCGGTCACCGTCCCCATCGGCACCGGCATAGTGGGGGCCGCACAGGAATCCGGACACGCATCCGGCCGTCCACGGGGTGTTCGGAGCGGTCGGCTCGGAGCTCCGCCGAAGTGCTGTACCGAAGTGTTGAGTTACGGAAGTCCCAGGGGGATCACCACATGCGACTCGTTCGACCGGATCTCGCCGTACGCCAGGGGAGGGCGCGCCGCCGCCCGGTGCTCGCCGTGGCCGCCGTGGCCGCGGTCCTCGCGCTGACCGCCACCGCCTGCGGGCCCGAGGAGGAGGCCGCGAGCAACGCGCCGGGCGCGTCCGCCGGTCAGTCCCAGGACGGCGAGATCAAGATTCCCGACGACCTGAAGAACCGTCTCAAGGAACACGGGATCGATCTCGACCAGTGGAAGAACGGCGAGTGGAAGAACTGGGACAAGGAGACCTGGCTGCGTGAGGCCAAGGACTTCGTCAACCCGATCATCGAGGACCTCTGGAACCCGGACCGTATGCGGGACGCGGACAAGTCCCCCGAGAAGCCGGTCGACAACGACATCTCCGGCGATGTGGGTGTGACGGACCCGACGCCGGTGCCGGTCCGTGCCACGAACGTCGCGACGCCTTACCACGACAGCGCCCCCGCCTCCGGGAAGCTGCTCTTCGACAGCCCCGAGGGCACCATGGTCTGCTCCGCGACCGTGGTCACGGACCCGGCGCACCCCGGGAAGTCCAACCTGGTGTGGACCGCCGGGCACTGCGTGCACGCGGGCAAGAAGGGCGGCTGGTACCGCAACATCGCCTTCGTTCCGTCCTACAACAACCAGGGCCTGTCGGCGGCCGGCCTGGAGAAGGCGACCAAGGAACAGATCGCCCCCTACGGCGTGTGGTGGGGCACCTGGGCGCAGACGTCCGACCAGTGGATCTCGCAGGGCTCCTCGATGGGCGGGCAGGGCGCGCCGTACGACTTCGCGGTGCTGCACGTGACGCCGGAGAAGGGCGCCACGGGCAAGTCCCTGGAGGAGACGGTCGGTTCGGCACTGCCCGTCGATTTCAACGCCCCGGCCGTGCCGAAGATCGCCGGCATGACGGCGACCGGCTTCCCGGCGGCCCCGCCGTACGACGGCCAGAAGGCGTTCCAGTGCAAGGACAGGCCGGGGCGGCTCTCGCTGACCGCGCAGGACCCGACGATGTACCGGATCGGCTGCACCATGACCGGTGGTTCGTCCGGCGGCGGCTGGGTCGCCGCGGGCCAGGACGGCAAGCCCGCACTGGTCTCGAACACCTCCATCGGCCCGGTGACCGCAGGCTGGCTGGCCGGTCCGCGCCTCGGCGACGTGGCCAAGGGCGTCTACGAATCGGTGAGCAAGAAGTACGCGGGACAGTGACGCGGCACCGCCGTCCCCGCCCTCCCGGACGGATGTGACGGTACGCCAGGCCCCCGGCGCGCGGAAGTCGCGCCGGGGGCCTTCCGTTTGGCACGCGCGCCGTCGCGGCGCGGAGCATGCCCCGGGCCGTCGTAGGGTGGGCCCCTGCGTCGTCGGCGGCCACCCGTCCGGCCGTCGATCCGCATGACAAGTTCATGGCAATTCAGGTTATTCAGGGGGAATCCGTTCCATGCGATCCATACGTCCACTGCTCGCCGCGACCGGCCTCGTCGCCGCGCTCGCGCTGACGGCGACGGCCTGTGGCCCCGAGGAGGACGACGCGGCCGGCAAGCCCGCGGCCGACGCCTCGGCCGGTCACGACACCGCCGGTTCGCTGCCCGACGGGCTGGCCGAGACGTTGAAGAAGCACGGCGTCGACCCGGAGAAGTGGAAGAACGGCGCGTGGAAGAAGTGGGACAAGGAGACCTGGCTGCGTGAGGCCAAGGACTTCGTCAACCCGGTCATCGAAGGGCTGTGGGAGCCCGAGCGGATGAAGTCGGCCAAGGACCCGGCGAAGACGATGGCGGCCGGTGACGTCACCGGCGGCCAGGGCGTCTCCGACCCGGAGCCCGAACCGGTGCGGGCGGAGCGCGAGAAGACGCCGTACCACAACTACGCGGCCCCGGTCGGCAAGGTGTTCTTCGACTCCCCCGAGGGCTCGATGGTCTGCTCGGGCACAGTCGTCAAGGACCCGGAGAACCCGGGGAAGTCCAACCTCGTGTGGACCGCCGGGCACTGCGTGCACGCCGGTTCGAAGGGCGGCTGGTACCGCAACATCGTCTTCGTGCCCGCGTACAACGACAAGGGCAAGTCCGCCGCCGCCCTGCAGAACGCACAGCCGCAGGAGGTCGCCCCGTACGGTGCGTACTGGGCGGACTGGGCGACCACGTCCGGGGAGTGGATCAACGACGGCGGCCCCACCGGCGGCGAGGGCGCTCCCTACGACTACGCGGTGCTGCACGTGAAGCCGGAGCGGGGCACCAAGTCGCTGGAGGAGACCGTGGGCAACGCCCTGGAGGTCGAGTTCAACGCCCCCCAGGCCACGCGGATCAGCGCCATGGGGGCCTGGGGCTACCCGGCCGCTCCCCCGTACGACGGACTGATCATGCACAAGTGCGTCGACCGTCCCGGGCGGCTCTCGGTCAGCCCGGACACCCCGGCGATGTACCGCATCGGCTGCACCATGACCGGCGGTTCGTCCGGCGGCGGCTGGTTCATCGCGGGTGGCGACGGCAAGTCCGTGCTGGTCTCCAACACCTCGATCGGCCCGGTGACCTCGGGCTGGCTCGCCGGGCCCCAGCTGGGCCCGGGGGCGAAGGCCGCCTTCGACGCCACGATCAAGCGGTTCGCCGGCCGGTAGAACGCGCGCCGCACAGCCCGAAGGCCCGCCCCCGGCCGGGGGCGGGCCTTCGGTCCGCTCTCGCGTCGCCGCGGCAGGCGGTCAGTGCGCCACGGCGACGAACGAGGAGAGCTCGGCCGCCAGCTCCTCGTGCACCCGCGCCCTGATCAAGGTGCCCTCCGAGGTGTGCTCCTCGGAGACCATCTCGCCCTCGGCGTGCACCCGGGAGATCAGTCCTCCCTGGATGTACGGCACGAGCGCCTCGATCTCGACCGACGGCCTCGGCAGCTCCGTGTCGATGAGCTGGAGCAGCTCGTCGATCCCGGCACCGGTGCGCGCCGAGACGGCGATGGCGTGCTTCTCGATGCGCAGCAGCTGCTGGAGCACCAGCGGATCAGCCGCGTCCGCCTTGTTGATCACCACGATCTCGGGCACGTCCACCGCGCCGACCTCGCGGATCACCTCGCGCACCGCGGCGAGCTGCTCCTCCGGCGCCGGATGGGAGCCATCCACCACGTGCAGGATCAGGTCGGAGTCGCCGACCTCCTCCATCGTGGAGCGGAACGCCTCGACGATGTGGTGCGGCAGATGCCGTACGAACCCGACGGTGTCGGCCAGGGTGTAGAGCCGTCCGCTCGGCGTCTCGGCCCGGCGCACGGTCGGGTCGAGGGTGGCGAACAGCGCGTTCTCCACCAGGACGCCCGCCCCGGTCAGCCGGTTGAGCAAGGAGGACTTGCCCGCGTTGGTGTATCCGGCGATGGCGACCGACGGCACCTTGTTGCGCCTGCGCTCCTGGCGCTTGATCTCGCGGCTGGTCTTCAGCTCCGCGATCTCCCGGCGCATCTTCGCCATCTTCTCGCGGATCCGGCGCCGGTCCGTCTCGATCTTGGTCTCTCCGGGACCACGGGTGGCCATGCCCCCGCCGCCGCTGGAACCGCCGCCGCCCATCTGACGGGAGAGCGACTGACCCCAGCCGCGCAGCCGCGGCAGCATGTACTGCATCTGGGCCAGCGAGACCTGTGCCTTGCCCTCGCGGGACTTGGCGTGCTGGGCGAAGATGTCGAGGATCAGGGCGGTCCGGTCGACCACCTTGACCTTGACGACGTCTTCCAGGTGGATCAGCTGGCCGGGGCTGAGCTCACCGTCGCAGACGACGGTGTCGGCCCCGGATTCAAGGACGATGTCACGCAGCTCCAGCGCCTTGCCCGAGCCGATGTAGGTGGCCGGGTCGGGCTTGTCGCGGCGCTGGAAGACGGCGTCGAGCACCTGGGCGCCCGCCGTCTCCGCCAGTGCGGCCAGCTCCGCGAGGGAGTTCTCCGCGTCACGCACGGTCCCCGAGGTCCAGACACCGACCAGCACCACGCGCTCCAGGCGCAGCTGCCGGTACTCGACTTCGGTGACGTCCTCGAGCTCGGTGGAGAGCCCGGCCACACGCCGCAGCGCGGCGCGCTCGGAGCGGTCGAGCTGCTCGCCGTCCCGCTCTCCGTCGATCTCGTGGCTCCAGGCGACGTCCTCTTCCATCAGGGCGTCGGCCCGAAGGCTCTCGGTGAGGCTCTCGGTCATGTTCTCCGTAGCGCTCTGCGCGTCCTGCGCGTCCTGGGGAAGGGAAGAAGAGGAGGTCATTGGATCCTTACGTCGTTGGAAATCCGCTACATCAGTCACAACGCGTGACCCCTTCCAAAGATTCCCGACGGGGTTCTCCGGTCCGGCCGCCGCGGCGACCCGTCGATAGTGACACGCGCCACCGTCGCCAGTCATCCGGGTTTACTGCTGCCCCGCGGGGGCGGCGCTGCGCCAGTCCGGGTGTCCCGGCATAGGCGGCGTCTTCGTCCCGTACAGCCAGGCGTCGAGGAACGTGGTCAGGTCGCGGCCCGCCGCCCGCGACGCCAGGCGGACGAAGTCCGCGGTGCCGGCGTCGCCGTCCCGGTGCCTGCGCACCCAGCTCCGCTCCAGCCGGCCGAAGGCGCGCTCGCCGATCTCCTGGCGCAGTGCGTAGAGCACCAGCGCGCTGCCGTCGTACACCACCGGCCGGAACAGGCTGATCTTGTCCCCGGGGGCCGGGGCGTCGGGGCGGGCCGGGGGGCCGCCCGCGGCGCGCCAGCCGTCGGACAGGGTGTAGGCCGTGCGCATCCGGCTCTGCAGGGTCGGGCCGCCGTGCTCCTCGGCGTAGCGGGCCTCGTACCAGGTGGCGTGTCCCTCGTTCTGCCACACGTCGGACCAGCGCCGGGGCGCCACGCTGTCGCCGAACCACTGGTGGGCCAGCTCGTGCACCATGATCGAGTCGAGGTACCAGTCGGGGTAGCCGCTTTCGAGGAAGAGGGCCCGCTCGAACAGCGAGAGTGTCTGGGTCTCCAGCTCGAAGCCGGTACGGGTGTCCGCGACGAGCAGCCCGTACGTCTCGAAGGGGTAGCGGCCGACCTGTTCCTCCATCCATTCCAGCTGGGCGGGGGTTCTGCTCAGCCGGGGTTCGAGGCGCTCGCGGTCGGCGGCGGGCACCACGTCGCGTACCGGCAGTCCGTGCGGGCCGGTCCGGCGCAGGACGGCGGAGCGCCCGATGGAGACCTGGGCCAGTTCGGTGGCCATGGGGTGGGCGGTGCGGTAGGTCCAGGTGGTGTCGGTGCCGTGCCGGACCTCCCGGGTGGGAAACCCGTTGGCCACCACGGTGAGGTCGCGCGGGGCGGTGACCCGGAAGGTGAAGTACGCCTTGTCGGAGGGATGGTCGTTGCTGGGGAAGACCCGGTGCGCGGCGTCGGCCTGATTGGCCATCGCCAGCCCGTCGGCGGTGCGCACCCAGCCGCCGCTGTCCGCGGGGCCGGTCGGGTCGCTGGTGTGGTGGACGGTGATCCGCACCGGCACTCCGGCGGGGAGTCTGCTCGGCGGCTGGATGACCAGGTCCTCGTTCGTGACGGCGTATTCGGCGCGCAGGCCGTTGACGTCGACGGAGCGGACGGTGCCCCGGGTGAAGTCGAGGTTGATCCGGTCCAGCGGCTCGGTGGTCCGCGCGTCGATCCTGGTGACGGCGTCCAGTGGCTTGTTGTTGTCGCCGTGGTAGACGAACGCGATGTCGTAGGCGCGGACGTCGTAGCCGGGGTTGCCGAGCTCGGGGAAGAGCGGATCGCCGATGCCGAGCGGCACGGGCGAGGGGAGGGTGGCTGCGACCAGGGTGGCGGATGCGGCGGCCAGCAGAGCGGCCCGCAGGCGGCGGGAGATGAACGGCATGGACTACCGCTATCAGCGACATCCCGCCGGACGGACGCGGCGCGCGCGCCGCGCCACCCGAATGAGAGCGCTGGGACGGACGGCGCCGGGCCGGCGGGGTCAGACAGGGCGGTGGGCGCGGCTCACGTCGTACACCCCGGGCACCTCGCGCATGGCGCGCATCAGGGCGGGCAGTCCGGCCGCGTCAGGCAGCTGCAGGGTGTAGGTGTGGCGGACCCGCTGCTGGCTGGGGGGCTCCACGGTGGCGGAGATGATCGCGGCTTCCGCGGTGGCGATCGCTTCGGTGAGGTCGGCGAGGAGCCGGGGGCGTCCGAAGGACTCGGCGACCAGGGTCACCCGGCACTCGGTGGCCTCGCCCCAGCTCACCGCGACCGGTGTCCGTCCGGCGGACCGCATCCGGGTGACGGTGGAGCACGCCGGGCGGTGCACGGTGACCGTGCCGCCGTGCACGACGAATCCGGTGATGGCGTCGGGGGGCACGGGGGTGCAGCAGCCCGCCAGTCGTACGGGAGCGTCCGGCCGCCCGGTCACGGTGGGCGCGGTACCGGCGGGTTCGGCGGAGGCGGTCCTGGCGTGGCTGTGCGGCGGCTGTCCGGTCCCGGTCCGTGCGGGACGGCCGCCGTGCGGGCTCCGGGTGTCCTCGGGGTGGGTGTCCAGCCAGCCGCTGATGGCGATGCGGGCGGCGGGAGTGCGGGCATGGTCGAGCCAGTCGGGCGAGGGGCCGGACGCGGCGTCCTCGGCGAGCAGCGGCTGGACGGTGTCGCCGTCGTGGAGCACGGTGCCGAGGGTGGCCAGACGGCCGTTGACCCGGGCGCCGATGCAGTGGTGGGCCGCGTCACCGTGCTGCGCGTAGGCGGCGTCGACACAGCTGGCTCCGGCGGGCAGCCCGAGCGTGCCGCCGTCGGTCCGGAAGACCGTGATCTCACGGTCCTGGGCGAGGTCGGCGCGGAGCGTGGTCCAGAAGGTGTCGGGGTCCGGGGCGGACTGCTGCCATTCGAGGAGCCGCGAGAGCCAGCCGGGGCGGGTGGGGTCGGCGCGCTCCCCGTCGGCGGGTTCGGTGGCCTGGGGTGCGGGGGTGCCGTCGGAGGCGTACGGATTGCCGAGGGCGATGACCCCGGCCTCGGCGACCTTGTGCATGCGGTGGGTGCGGATGAGGATCTCGGCGACCGCCCCGTCCGCGCCGACGACAGCGGTGTGCAGGGACTGGTACAGGTTGAACTTGGGGGCGGCGATGAAGTCCTTGAACTCGGAGATCACCGGCGTGAAACAGGTGTGCAGCTCGCCGAGCACGGCGTAGCAGTCGGCGTCCTCGCCGACGAGCACCAGCAGTCGGCCGAAGTCGGTGCCGCGCAGTTCGCCGCGCTTGACGCCGACGCGGTGCACGGAGACGAAGTGGCGCGGCCGGATGAGGACGTCGGCCGTGATTCCGGCCTCCCGCAGCACCGCCGTGACATGTCCGGTGATGGCGGTGAGCGGGTCCTGACGGGCCGTCGCGGACCCGTCCTGACGGGCCGTCGCGGCGGCGATCAGCGCGCGCGTCCGCTCGTACTCCTCGGGGTGGAGGATGGCGAAGACCAGGTCCTCCAGCTCGGTCTTGAGTGCCTGCACGCCGAGCCGTTCGGCCAGCGGGATCAGTACGTCGCGGGTGACCTTGGCGATCCTGGCCTGTTTCTCGGGGCGCATCACGCCGAGGGTGCGCATGTTGTGCAGCCGGTCGGCGAGTTTGATCGACATGACCCGGACGTCGTCGCCGGTGGCGACCAGCATCTTGCGGAAGGTCTCCGGTTCGGCGGCCGCCCCGTAGTCGACCTTCTCCAGCTTGGTGACGCCGTCGACGAGATAGCGGACCTCGTCCCCGAACTGCTCCTGGACCTGATCGAGGGTCACATCGGTGTCCTCGACGGTGTCGTGGAGGAGCGAGGCGGTGAGCGTCGTCGTCTCGGCGCCGAGCTGGGCGAGGATCAGTGTGACCGCGAGCGGGTGCGTGATGTACGGCTCGCCGCTCTTGCGCATCTGGCCGCGGTGCGAGGACTCGGCGAGTACGTACGCCCGGTGCAGGATCGAGAGGTCGGCGTCCGGGTGGTGGGCCCGGTGGGTCTCGGCCACATGGCCGATGGCGTCGGGAAGGCGGTCGCGGGAGGCGGGGCCGCGCAGGGCGACGCGGCCGAGCCTGCGCAGGTCGATCCGGGGACGAGCCCGTCTGCGGATGGGAGCACCTGGGCTGGCGGCCTCTGCACTCATGGGTGGGCACCTCCGGCGACGTCGACCGGCGGTGGGAGGGCGCGGTCGCGCCTCCGGGCCGGTGCTTGATGCTATCGAGCCCACCACGTGGCGGAGTGCCGCTCTCGCCCAGCGTGAAACGGATCACCCATTCGAGCGAAGCTTCACGGGCCGTCGTGTGGTCCGGACCGGGCCCGCGCGCGCCGTCTGCTAGCTGGTCAGCGTCTCGGACCAGGCGGGGTCGAGACGGCCCTCGGCAACGATCTCGGCCGGGCCGGTCATCTCGATCTCGCCGTCGGGCCGCTCGGTGATCACGAGCGTGCCGCCGGGCAGGTCGACGGTGTACGTGACGGGGGTACCGGTCAGCGCGGGGTCGGCGCCGTCCCGCCGGGCCGCGGCGACGGCCACGGCGCAGGCGCCCGTGCCGCAGGAGCGGGTCTCGCCGGAGCCGCGCTCGTGCACCCGCATGGCGACGTGGCGCGGCCCGCGGTCCACCACGAATTCGATGTTCACGCCCTCGGGGTAGACCGCCGCGGGGCTGAAGGGCGGCACGGAGAGCAGGTCCCCGGCGTGCGCCAGGTCCTCGACGAAGGCGACCGCGTGGGGGTTGCCCATGTTCACGTTGCGGGCGGCCCAGCTGCGGCCGTCGAGGCTGACCGTGACCCCGTCCTCGGACAGCAGCGCGCGCCCCATGGAGACCGTGATGGCGCCGTCCTTGGCGATGTGGACCCGCTTCACACCGCCCCGGGTCGCCACGGCGAGGTCGCCCGCCCCGGCGTGTCCGGCGCGCTGGAGGTAGCCGGCGAAGACTCGCACGCCGTTGCCGCACATCTCGGCGATCGAACCGTCGGCGTTGCGGTAGTCCATGAACCACTCGGCCTCGTCCGCCATGCCCCGCGCCTCCGGGTGAGCGGCGGACCGCACGACGCGCAGCAGGCCGTCGCCGCCGATACCGGCGCGGCGGTCGCAGAGCCGGGCGACCGCGGACGCGGGCAGGTCGAGGGCGTTGTCCGGGTCGGGGATGATCACGAAGTCGTTCTCGGTGCCGTGACCCTTGAGGAAGGCGATCTGCGAGGTGCTCACAGAGCAACTGTACGAAACGGAGGCGGCCTGTGCCCGGGCCGGGCCGCCGGATCCCCGGTGGGGGCCGTGGCGCCGGTCAGCGCAGCCGGGCCACGCGCCAGATCGCCAGCGCGACCAGCGTGCCGCAGGCGACCACGTACAGGGCGATCACCCGCCAGTCGGACCGCTCGCCTGATCCCCGCTGCGGCAGACCCGGCCAGGTGTAGCCCACCCGGCGGGCGGCCATCATGCCCCAGCCCGCGGCGCAGCAGCTGATCAGGAGGCCCAGCATGGCCACGACCGCGCCGCCGTCGCCGAACTCGAAGGCGAGCGGGAAGGCGAACATCAGCGAGCCCACCGCGGCGAGCATGACGATCGGGGCGAGCTGCCAGATGCGCAGCCGCCGCGCGGGCCGCAGCTCGACCTCGACCTCAGGGGTCACTTCGAGCTCGTCCGGCCCGTCGGGGCTCAGACGATCCGCTCCGTGCAACGCGTCCGGCGCGTCCTGCTCTGTGTCGCGAGGGCCGGCCTCCATCGCCACGCGCCCTCCCAACTCGGACTCCACTGGTCGATCGATGCTCGATGATGGCACGCTCCGGGGCACCGAAATGACGGGCAGAGCTTCCCGATGCCATCACGTGATCAGGCTGTAACCGCTCGTTCGACCAACGCCAGCGCCTGGCCCGGGAGTTCCCCGCGGTCCTCGGCGGCGCCGCTCAGCCAGTGGACCCGCGGGTCGCGGCGGAACCACGAGTCCTGGCGGCGGGCGAACCGCTTGGTGGCGCGGACGGTCTTGGCCCGTGCCTCCTCCTCGGTGCACTCCCCGGCCAGCGCGTCGAGCACCTGCTGGTAGCCCAGGGCCCTGGAGGCGGTCCGCCCCTCGCGCAGGCCCCGCGCCTCCAGCGCCCTGACCTCGTCCACGAGTCCGGCGGCCCACATGCGGTCGACCCGCAGGGTGATCCGCTCGTCGAGCTCGGGGCGGGCCACGTCGACGCCGATCTGCACGGTGTCGTAGACCGGCTCGTCGCCGGGGAGGTTCGCGGTGAAGGGTTTACCGGTGATCTCGATGACTTCGAGGGCCCGGACGATGCGGCGGCCGTTGCCCGGCAGAATGGCGCGGCCCGCTTCGGGGTCGGCGGCGACGAGGCGGGCGTGCAGGGCACCGGAGCCGTGTTCGGCCAGTTCCGCCTCCAGCGCGGCCCGGACCCGCGGGTCCGTACCGGGGAACTCCAGGGCGTCGATGGCGCCCTTCACGTAGAGGCCGGAGCCGCCGACCAGAACGGGAGTGCGGCCCGCGGCGAGCAGCCGGTCGATCTCGGCACGGGCCAGCCGCTGGTACTCGGCGACACTGGCGGCCTGGGTGACGTCCCAGACGTCCAGCAGGTGATGCGGGACGGAGCCGCGCTCGGCCAGGGTCAGCTTCGCGGTGCCGATGTCCATGCCGCGGTAGAGCTGCATGGAGTCGGCGTTGACCACCTCGCCGTCGAGCTGCTGGGCGAGGAAGACCCCCAGATCGGACTTGCCGGCCGCCGTGGGGCCGACGACGGTGATGACCCGCGGGGCGGGAGCTGAGCTTCTCACCGCCACAGTCTCGCAAACCTTCGGGCCGCTTCCCGAACGAGTGAGCTTCCTCCGCTCCCTCCCAGAACTTCCGGATGGCGCGTTCACCTGCGCACACCAGTAGAATCCAAAGTGCATACGGGTGTTTTCTCACAGTTCCGGAGAAGCACTCGACCGTGGTCCCCCAGCAGAGAAGGTGCCCGATGGGCTTCCTGGACACGTTGAAGGCGAAGCTGGGCCCCGCCAGGGAAAAGGTCGGCGAACTCGCGCATCAGCACAGCGACAAGATCGACCAGGGGCTCGACAAGGCCGCACGGACGGCCGACGAAAAGACCAAGGGCAAGTACAGCGGAAAGATCGAGTCCGGCGCGCGGAAGGCCAAGGACGCGGTCGAGCGCCTGGCCCACAAGAACGAGGGCGGTACGCCGCCCGCCTCCTGACCGCGAGCCGCACGGGACCGGAGGACGGCCCGGCGGCGTTCACCCCCGCCGTCCGCCGGGGCGTTCCCCGGCCCCATGGACTCAGGACCAGGCCGCGACCAGGTAGTTCACTCCGTACGGTGCCTCTTCGCGCAGCAGCCGCCCCGTCAGGGCGGTCCCCCGCGCCGCGCCCGCGAGCACCTGCCAGGGCGCCCGGCCCGCCGCCTTGAGTTCGTACGCCAGCACCGCGTCCAGCGCGATCAGCGCCTCGGGATCCGCCTCGCCCAGCGCACGGGCTGCGGCCGAGTCGAACGCCTCGGCGCGCTCGTCCAGATAGCCGGGGGCCTTCAGCGTGCGGCAGGCACTGCCGTCGCCCATCACGAGCAGCGCGACCCGGTCCGCACGGACGGCCAGGTTCCGCCCCGCGTCCACGCAGCGGCCGGTCTCCAGCTGCTCCCCCACGCCCAGGGCCTCGACCGGCGCGTCCGTCCACCCCGCGCGGGACAGCAGCCAGGCACCGACCGCGAGGGACGGCGGCAGCGCGTCGCCCGCCTCCGGGCTCTTCTCCGCAGAGTCCCCCGCCGCCGGGCCGGTGGCGCGCCCGAGCCGTACGCCTAGGTCGACGCCGAAGCCCCGGAAGCTGCCGGTGGCCCCTTCCGCGTGCGGACCGCGTCCCGGCGGATCCGCGGGCCCGACCACGACCAGCAGCTCGGGCCGGGCGGCGGCCAGCACACCGAGGGCCTCGGCGCAGGCGTCCCGCACGGCGTCGAGCTCGGGCGCGGCACCGGCGGCGACCTCGGGTACCAGCAGGGGCGGGCAGGGGCAGACTGCGGCGGCGACAAGCATGGAGGGCAGCGTACTGCGTGGCCCCGAAGCTCCGCCGCCGCGTCCGGCGAGGTCAGTCGCAGCCGCAGCCGGGCGCCGCGGCCGCGGGCAGCGGCGCGGGTGCACCGATGCCCGGCAGGCCGAGCATCACACCGGCCGGCCTGGCCGCCTCGGCGGCGTTGCGCTTCTCCCAGGCGTCCCCGGCACGGGTCCGCCGCACGGCGGCCGGCACGCCCTCGGCGAGCAGGTGGTGGGGGGCGGCGTAGGTGATCTCGACGGTCACCACGTCGCCGGGCCGCACCTCCGTCTCCGGCTTGGTGAAGTGGACCAGACGGTTGTCGGGGGCGCGGCCGGAGAGACGGTGGGTGGCGCCGTCCTTGCGGCCCTCGCCCTCCGCGACCATGATCTCCAGCGTCCGGCCGACCTGCTTCTTGTTCTCCTCCCAGGAGATCTCCTCCTGAAGAGCCGACAGGCGCATGTAGCGCTCCTGCACGACCTCCTTGGGGATCTGTCCCTCCATCTCGGCGGCGGGCGTCCCGGGGCGCTTGGAGTACTGGAAGGTGAAGGCGTTGGCGAACCGCGCCTCGCGGACCGTGTGCATGGTCTGCTCGAAGTCCTCCTCGGTCTCGCCGGGGAAGCCCACGATGATGTCGGTGGAGATGGCGGCGTCCGGCATCGCGGCGCGCACCTTCTCGATGATGCCCAGGAAGCGTTCCTGCCGGTAGGAGCGGCGCATCGCCCGCAGGACGGTGTCGGAGCCCGACTGCAGCGGCATGTGGAGCTGCGGCATCACGTTGGGGGTCTCGGCCATCGCGGCGATCACGTCGTCCGTGAAGTCGCGGGGGTGCGGCGAGGTGAAGCGGACCCGCTCCAGTCCCTCGATCTTCCCGCAGGCGCGGAGCAGCTTGGAGAACGCCTCGCGGTCGCCGATGTCGGAACCGTACGCGTTGACGTTCTGGCCGAGCAGGGTGATCTCCGAGACGCCCTCGGCGACCAGGGCCTCGATCTCGGCGAGGATGTCGCCGGTGCGGCGGTCCTTCTCCTTGCCGCGCAGCGCGGGGACGATGCAGAAGGTGCAGGTGTTGTTGCAGCCGACGGAGATCGAGACCCACGCCGCGTAGGCGGATTCGCGCCGGGTGGGGAGCGTGGAGGGGAACGCCTCCAGGGACTCGGCGATCTCGATCTGCGCCTCCTCCTGGACGCGGGCGCGCTCCAGCAGGACGGGCAGCTTGCCGATGTTGTGCGTGCCGAAGACGACGTCGACCCAGGGGGCGCGCTGGACGATGGTGTCGCGGTCCTTCTGCGCCAGGCAGCCGCCGACGGCGATCTGCATGCCGGGACGCCTGGTCTTCATCGGGGCGAGCCGTCCGAGGTTGCCGTAGAGCTTGTTGTCGGCGTTCTCCCGGACCGCGCAGGTGTTGAAGACGACGACGTCGGCGTCGCCGTCGGAGCCCTCGGCGGCGCGTACGTAACCGGCGCCCTCCAGCAGCCCCGACAGCCGCTCGGAGTCGTGGACGTTCATCTGGCACCCGTAGGTGCGCACCTCGTACGTTCTCAAACCGTCCACTACTCCACCAGCCACGTCGTTGCCGCTCACCCGTCCAGGGTAAGGGCTGCGCCGGGAGCCCCGTGTGGGATACCCGACCGCCGGGGCGGCAGCCCTGGTCATCGCGGTGGCGGACTGGCAGGATCGCGCCATGCTCCAGGCCCTCTCCCGCGTCGGCGGACGACGTGTTCTCCAGGTGTGCGCCGCCGTCGCCGTGGTGTCCGGGTTGCTGCTGTGGTGGGTGTCGCCGTTCGGGACGCCCGCGCCGACCGGCACGCTGACCTTCAGCACCGGCGTACGCAGCGGCGTCTACCAGCGCTACGGCGAGCGCCTCATGGGGGACCTCGCCAGGGACCTGCCCAAGGTGTCGATACGCCTGCAGACCAGCGAGGGCTCACAGCAGAACATCGCGCGGGTGGCGACCGGCAAGGCCGATTTCACCATCGCCACCGCCGACGCCCTCGCCACCTACCTGCGCGGCGACAAGCCCGGCGCCGACCGGCTGCGGGGCTGTGTGCGGCTGTACGACGACTACATACAGCTGGTCGTGCCACGCGACTCCGGCGTGCGCAAGGTCGCCGACCTGCGCGGCAAGCGGGTCGGGGTGGGGCAGCGCGGTTCGGGGGTCCGGCTGGTCGCCGACCGGCTGATGACGGCGGCGGGGCTCGATCCCGCGCACGACGTGACCCCGGTCCCCTCGGGCATCGACACCATGCCCGCGGAGCTGGAGAGCGGGCGGCTGGAGGCCTTCTTCTGGTCCGGCGGACTGCCCACCACCGCCGTGCAGGAACTGTCGAACCGGTTCGCGATCCGGCTGGTGCCGCTGGAGGCCGCGCTGGTCGAGGAGCTCCAGGCGGCGGGCGGCTCCGCGCGCTACTACCGTTCGGCCACCATGCCCGCCGACGCGTACCGGACGGTGCAGCAGGGCCAGGCGGTGCCGACGGTGGCGGTGGCCAACGTACTGGTGACCACGGAACGGTCGGATCCGGCGCTGACCGAGGCGTTCACCCGGACCGTGATCGACAGCCGCGACCGGATCGGGCGCGAGGTGCACGCGGCGCAGCTGGTGGACCTGCGCACGGCGATCTACACCGATCCGCTGCCGCTGCACGAGGGCGCCAGCCGCTACTACCGCTCCGTCAAGCCCTGATCCGGCTCAGCCCCGCGGGCCGTTGCGGGGCGCCGTGACCGTCACGCGCAGCCCGTGCGGCTCGTGGGCCTCGTAGCCGACGGAACCGCCGCCCGCCGTCAGGAGCGCCTGGGCGATGGAGAGCCCGAGGCCGGATCCCTGGATGTTCTGGTGGCGGGCGCTGCGCCAGAAGCGGTCGCCGATGCGTTCCATCTCCTGTGCGGTGAGGCCGGGGCCGCGGTCGGCCACGACGACCATGACGTCGTCGGGACTGGAGGAGACCGTGACGACGACCTCCTCCTTCGCGGGGGTGAACTTCAGGGCGTTGTCGATGATCGCGTCCAGGGCGCTGGACAGCGCGATGGGGTCCGTCCAGGCGGTCACCGCGGACGAACCGTCCGCCCGCAGCCGCACACCCCTCTCCTCGGCGAGCGGCCGCCAGGACGCGACGCGCTCCGCGGTGAGCGCGCCGATGTCCGTGAGCTGGAGATCGGCCGCCGCGTGCTCGGCCAGCGCCAGATCGAGCAGGTCGTCCAGGACCTGGGCCAGGCGCTTGCCCTCGGTGCGTACCGAGGCGATCTCCTCGTTGTCCTCGGGCAGTTCGAGCGCGAGGAGCTCGATCCGCAGCAGCAGCGCGGCGAGGGGGTTGCGCAGCTGGTGCGAGGCGTCGGCCACGAAGGCGCGCTGCTGCTCCAGCACGTCCTCGACGTTGTCCGCCATCTCGTTGAACGACCGGGCCAGCCGTCTGAGCTCCGGCGGCCCGCCGGAGGACACCACCCGCGAGCGCATCCGCCCGCTGGCGATGTCGTGGGTGGCCGCGTCCAGGGTCCGCACCGGCAGCAGCACCCAGCCGGTGAGCCGTATCGCGGCACCCACCGCCACCAGCATCGCGACCGCCTCGCCCACCGCGATCACCAGCCAGCCGCGCAGGGTGTGGGCGCGCAGTTCGCCGGTGGGCGAGTCGAGGACCACGACGGCGACGACATCGCCGTCCCGTACGACGGGTGAGGCGACCACGACCCGGCCGTCCTGCCACGGCCAGACCTGCGGCGGATCGTGGCTGCGCCGCCCGAGCAGGGCCTCCTTGAACGCCTCGCGTCCCTCCCCCTCGATCGGGAGCTGCCAGTCGGCGGGTGCCTTGGCCATGGCGGAGTCGTCGCGGTAGAAGACCCCGGCGCGAATGCCGTAGACCGCGGCGTAGGTGTCGAGTTCGTTGCGCAGGGTACGGCGGCGTTCGTCGTACCCGGCCCCGCGTTCGGTGATGAACTGCGCGAGCGCGGCGAAGCGCGCCGTGTCGTCGATGCGGTCGATGACGACGCTCTGCTGCTGGGACACCGCCACACTTCCGGCCAGCGGGAAGCCGAGGGCGAGCAGCACGCTCGCCATGAGCACGATGAGCAGGGGAAGGAGCCGGGTGCGCACCTGGGCCGTACGCCTCTACGCGGGCGGGGCGACGAGCCGGTAGCCGACCCCGCGCACCGTCTCGATCAGTGCGGGCAGCCGCAGCTTGGAGCGCAGGGAGGCGACGTGCACTTCCAGCGTGCGCCCGGTGCCCTCCCAGCTCGTACGCCAGACCTCGCTGATGATCTGCTCCCGGCGGAACACCACGCCGGGGCGCTGGGCGAGCAGCGCGAGCAGATCGAACTCCTTGCGGGTGAGCTGGACTTCGACCCCGTCGACGCTGACCCGGCGGGTCGGCAGCTCGATCTGCACAGGGCCCAGGCGCAGTGCGGCGACCGGTGTCGAGGCGGTGTCCTCGCCGCTCGCCTTGCGCCGGCTGACGGCGTGGATGCGGGCGAGGAGCTCGCCGGTGTCGTACGGCTTGACCACGTAGTCGTCGGCGCCGAGGTTGAGGCCGTGGATGCGCGAGCGCACGTCGGAGCGGGCGGTCACCATGATGACCGGGGTGGTGGTGCGCTTGCGGATCTTCCCGCACACCTCGTAGCCGTCCTGGTCGGGCAGGCCGAGGTCGAGGAGCACCACACCGAACGGCTCCGTCTCGGCGGGCAGCAGCGCCTGGAGCGCCTCCTCGCCGCTGCGCGCGTGCACGACCCGGAAGCCGTGCCGGGCCAGGATGGCGGAGAGGGCCGCCGCGACGTGGTTGTCGTCCTCGACGAGCAGCAGTCTCATGGCCTCCTCCTCCAGGTATGCCGGTGCACGGGGTGCTGACGGGCGTCGGCGGATGATCGGTGCGGTCCCGGTACGTTCCTCGTCACTTCCCCGTACCGGGGTGTTTCACGGCAGGACGTACCAGGGCATCCACGCTGATGGAGGGCCGCCCAGTCAAGAGCCGCCCACCGCTTCCGGCCATCTGTTATCCAGCCGGTACGCCCGGGGCGCCGCCGCGGGCCGCTCCTTCACGCCGCGTGGCCGCCCGCCCCCGGATCGTTATCCTCATTGTTATCCTCAATTTCCGCTCAGATGTAATGACGGTGGTAGCACTGCCTCCCTATGGTCCTTCCAACCGAGGAGGACGGAGCAAGAAGCCGATGAGCGGAGTTTCAGTCACGAAGGGCGCCGAGGACGCCGCGCCCGCGGCGGACGACCTGGTCGTACTGAGCAACATCAACAAGCACTTCGGCGCGCTGCATGTGCTCCAGGACATCGATCTGACTATCGCCCGTGGCGAGGTCGTGGTCGTCATCGGACCCTCCGGGTCCGGGAAGTCCACACTGTGCCGCACGATCAACCGCTTGGAGACGATCGACTCGGGCGCCATCACGATCGACGGCAAGCCGCTGCCCCAGGAGGGCAGGGAGCTGGCGAAGCTGCGTGCCGATGTCGGCATGGTCTTCCAGTCGTTCAATCTCTTCGCGCACAAGACGGTGCTCGAGAACGTGATGCTGGGCCAGATCAAGGTCCGCAAGACGGACAAGAAGGCCGCCGAGGAGAAGGCCCGTTCGCTGCTTGAGCGGGTGGGGGTGGCCACACAGGCCGACAAGTACCCCGCCCAGCTCTCCGGCGGCCAGCAGCAACGTGTGGCCATCGCACGGGCGTTGGCGATGGACCCGAAGGTGATCCTCTTCGACGAGCCGACGTCGGCACTCGACCCGGAGATGATCAACGAGGTGCTGGAGGTCATGCAGCAGCTCGCGCGGGACGGCATGACGATGGTCGTCGTCACCCATGAGATGGGCTTCGCGCGTTCGGCCGCGAACCGGGTCGTCTTCATGGCCGACGGAAAGATCGTCGAAGAGGCCACGCCCGACCAGTTCTTCAGCAACCCGCGCAGTGACCGGGCCAAGGACTTCCTCTCGAAGATCCTGCACCACTGATCGCTCCCGCGCCCACCGGGCCCGCACCGGCTGATCACCCACATCGCGTCAACCCTAGGGAAATCCACCATGCAGCTTCGTAAGGTCACCGCCGCCTCGGCCGCCGTGCTCGCCCTCGCCGTCACCGCCACCGCCTGTGGCTCCGACAAGGAGGGAGGCTCGGGCGACAGCAAGAAGATCACGATCGGCATCAAGATCGACCAGCCCGGCATCGGCCTGAAGACCCCCGACGGCAAGTACGTCGGCTTCGACGTCGACGTCGCCACGTACGTCGCCAAGGAACTCGGCTACGACGCCAAGGACATCGTCTTCAAGGAGACCAAGAGCGCCGACCGCGAGACCGCGATCGACCGCGGTGACGTGAAGTTCATCGCCGCCTCCTACTCGATCAACGACGAGCGTCTGCAGAAGGTCGACTTCGCGGGCCCGTACCTCCTCGCCCACCAGGACATCCTCGTCCGCGCCGACGACTCCTCGATCAAGTCCCCGGCCGACCTGAACAACAAGAAGCTGTGCTCGGTCGCCGGCTCGACCTCGGCCCAGAACGTCAAGGACAAGCTGGCCCCGAAGGCCGACCTCCAGACGTACGGCGGCTACTCGGAGTGCCTGACCGGCCTGGAGAACAAGGTCATCGACGCCCTGACGACCGATGACAGCATCCTGGCGGGCTACGCCTCGCAGAAGGAGTTCCAGGGCAAGTTCAAGCTGGCCGGCTTCAAGATGACCAACGAGAACTACGGCATCGGCCTGAAGAAGGGCGACGCCGACCTCAAGAAGAAGATCAACGACGCGCTCACCAAGATGGTCTCGGACGGTGCGTGGGACAAGGCCGTGAAGGACAACTTCGGCCCGGCGAACTACAAGAACGAGCCCGCCCCGAAGATCGGCAACGTCGTCAAGTGATGCAGGGCTGACCGGGCGCGCCGCCCCTGAGCGGCGGCGCGCCGTGCCCTCCGACACGCGGAAGCGCGGGAGATCGTGTTCGACTTTCTTGAAGGTTATGACCTGCTGGGGGCCTTCTGGGTGACGGTGCAACTCACCGTGCTCTCCGCCCTCGGCGCCCTGATATGGGGAACGCTGCTGGCCGGAATGAAGGTCAGCCCGGTCCCCCTGATGCGCGGCTTCGCCACCGCGTACGTGAACGTGGTCCGGAACGTTCCGCTGACCGTGATCATCGTGTTCTCGTCGCTCGGCCTGTACCAGACGCTGGGCGTCGCGCTCGGCGGCGACGACACCGACACCATCAACTTCCGGCTGGCCGTGCTCGCCATGGTCGCCTACACCGCCGCCTTCGTCTGCGAGGCGCTGCGCTCCGGCATCAACACGGTGCCGGTCGGCCAGGCCGAGGCGGCGCGCGCACTCGGGCTGAGCTTCACCCAGGTACTGCGGCTGATCATTCTTCCCCAGGCGTTCCGTGCGGTGGTCAACCCGTTGTCCAACGTGCTGATCGCGCTGACGAAGAACACCACCGTCGCCTCCGCGATCGGGGTCGCCGAGGCCTCGTACCTGATGAAGGACATGATCGAGAACGAGGCCCAGCTGATCCTGATCTCGCTGGTCTTCGCGCTGGGCTTCGTCGTCCTGACCCTCCCGACCGGCCTGATCCTCGGCTGGGTGAGCAAGAAGGTGGCGGTGAAGCGATGAGTTCCGTCCTCTACGACGCCCAGGGGCCGCGCGCCAAGCAGCGCAACATCCTCTACACCGCGCTGTTCGTGCTGGGCGCCGCCGCCCTGCTGTGGTGGGTGTACACCAGTCTGGACGAGAAGCACCAGCTCGACTGGATCAAGTGGAAGCCCTTCTTCACCAGCATCCAGCCGTGGGAGACGTACATCTGGCCGGGGCTGCAGAACACGCTCAAGGCGGCGTTCTTCGCTCTGCTCATCGCACTGCCGCTGGGTGCCCTGTTCGGTGTCGGCCGGCTGTCGGACCATCGCTGGGTGAGGGTTCCGGCCGGATTCGTCGTGGAGCTCTTCCGCGCCGTCCCGGTGCTCATCCTGATGATCGTCGCGAACGCGGTGTACGCGGAGTACACCACCATCGACACCGATGTGCGTCCGCTGTACGCCGTGGTGACCGGCCTGGTGCTGTACAACTTCTCGGTGCTCGCCGAGATCGTGCGGGCCGGGATCGAAACCCTGCCGAAGGGCCAGGCGGAGGCCGCCAAGGCGCTCGGCATGCGCAAGAGCCAGATCATGATGTCCGTGCTGCTGCCGCAGGCGGTGACGGCGATGCTGCCGGCGATCGTCAGCCAGCTCGTCGTCATCATGAAGGACACCGCGCTCGGCGGCGCCATGATGACCTTCAGCGAGCTGCTGGCGTCGGTCCGCCCGATGAGCGCGAACTACGGTGCCAACACCATCGCGTGCTTCACGATCGTCGCGGTGATCTTCGTGCTGCTGAACTTCGCGCTCACCTCCTTCGCGAGTTGGCTGGAGCGGTGGCTCCGGCGCGCGAAGAAGAGCAGGGGCACCGCGCCGGGGGGCGCATCCCCGACGGTCGGTGAGCCCTCGCTCATCGTCCAGGACGGACAGTCCGCCTGACGTTACGTCGCATGCTGTGCCCGAGGGGCGGTGGCCGGTCGGCCGCCGCCCCTCTGCGCTGCCCGGTGTCGCTTGACGCGGGCACCGGCAGTAGGTTGCATACGTTCTGTGATCGCGCCCCCCGCCCCCGCCGCCACGCTTCCGCCGCCGCCCACCGGTCCTTCAGGCCCCGCGCCACTTCCGCCCGCGCCCCCGGCGCCGTCCGTACGGATCCGAGGAGCCGCCCCGTGGACCCGGTGATTGTCGTCGGCGCCGGGCCGGTCGGCCTCGCGCTGTCGCTGGCGCTCGCGGCGCAGGGGGTGCGCTGTGTGCTGCTCGACGAGGACCCGGGCAAGGACGAGACCCGGCCCGCCCGCACCATCGTGCTGCGCGAGGACACCGCGGCGCTGGTGGAACGGCTGGGCGGCAAGGCGCTGGGGCAGGAGGGCGCGCGCTGGTCGGGGTGGCGGTCCATGCGCCGCAAGCAGGTGGTACGTGAGCTGGCGCTCGGCGAGGACGCCCCCGAGGGCGACCGGCTCCCGGCCCCCGTCCACCTGCCGCAGCACGTCCTGACGCGCGGACTGCGGGACGCGGTCACCGCGCAGGAGCTGGTCCAGGTGGCGCCCTACGGCCGGATCGACAAGCTGGAGCAGGACGCGACCGGGGTCACGGTCCACACCAGGGAGCCCGGCGCGACCTGGTGGCGCGGGAGCTACCTGGTGGGCTGCGACGGCGCCCGGTCCACCGTGCGCAAGCTCCTCGACATCCGGTTCCCGGGACGTACGGCGGTGGAGCGGCACGCCGTCGCGGCGCTGCGCACCGAGCTCCCCTGGCCGGGACAGGCCGTACTGCACCGGTTGCCCCCGTGGCGGGGCGGCGGTGCCGAGGTGACGGCGCGACCGCTGCCGGACGGCCTCTGGCGGCTGGACTGGCTGCTTCCGCCGCGCGGGGAACTGGTCACGCCGGACGCCCTGATCACCCGGGTCCGGGACACTCTGGCGGGCTGGTGCGGCGAGACACCGCCGTACGAGCTGCTGGACACGGGCGTGTACACGCTGCACCACCGGCTCGCCCTGCGCTGGCGGGCCGACCGGGCCTTTCTCGCCGGGGACGCCGCGCATCTGCTGGGAGCGCTGGGCACCCAGGGGCTCGACGAAGGGCTGCGGGACGTCGAGAACCTGGCCTGGAAACTGGCCCAGGCCTGGCACCACGGCGCCTCCGACGTACTGCTCGACAGCTATCAGGCCGAGCGCCGTGCCGCGGTCGCCGCCCGGCTGCGCGCCGCGGACCAGTCGCTGCCGGTACTGCGCGGCGGCAAAGGGCTGCGGACCCTGGTCCCGGGGAGCTCGCGGGGTCACGACTCGCTGCTGACGGACGGACATCTGGGGTGCGGTCCTCTCGGTGCGGCCCCTTCGTACTCCCACTCGCCGCTCGCGCCCGCGCGCACGGAGGCGCACGTCTCTGTGAGTACGCCCCCTGGTGCGCCGGTGACCGATGTACGGGTCACGGCTCCCGACGGCACGACGGCGCGGCTGAGGGAACGGCTGGGGCGGGGGCGGCTGCTGGTGGTGCTGGTGGCGCCCGGCACCGGAGTGTGGGACCGGCGCCACTGGATGACGGCCGGTGTCATGCCCCGCCTGGTCGAGGCGGTCGACGCGCTGCCGATGAAGGGGGAGCTGCTGGTGACCGAGAGTTACCCGGGGGCATCGGCCCACACGGTTCTGCTGGTGCGGCCGGACGGCCACCTCGTGGCGTCGTTCGGCGGGGTACAACCCCGGGAGCTCGCCGCGGTGGCGGAGGCGGTACGGGGCGGGGAGGCGGCCGGTTCCGTCCGTTCTGACCGGACCGCGAACGTCAATTGACCGCCGCGGACGCACATGGTGTACTCCGGAACGTGACCGACACCGATGTGCGCCTGTGGCGGAGGGTCCATATGGACCTGGTCCGCTATGCGGGCTGCGTGTGTCGTCCGTCCTGCTGAATCGCCTTTCCCGCTCCGCCGTACGCGCTGCCGTACGGGCGGGCGTCCTCGCGAACCCTCAGGACGGTTTCTGTGTCTGCCTCTGTGTCACCTTCCGTAGCCATGCCCGCGTCCGCCTCCGCGGTCGCCTCAGCCTCCGCCTCCGGGCCTGTCTCTGCCCCCGCACCTGCCTCCGCCCCTGCGACCGATGTGGCCGACGCCGGTTCTCGTGCCGAGGCCGGTTCTCATGCCGACGCCGGTGCCGGGCCGACGGCTGCGGAGCTGCTCGGCTTCGTCCGCCGCGTCGCCGCCGACCCCGCGCTCGTGGCCTCGCTCCCCCTCGACCCCGAGGGCCGCACCTGGGTGCAGCTCGACGGCCCCGGCGGCAGCGAGGCCTGGCTGATCGGCTGGCCTCCGGGCACCGGCACCGGCTGGCACGACCACGCCGACTCGATCGGCGCCTTCACCACCGCGGCGGGCACCCTCAGGGAACGGTCACTGGCGGCCCGGCTGCCCACAGATGGCTGGAAGACCCTGGAACTGACCGAAGGCATCGACCGCTCACGGGAGTTGGCCACCGGCCAGGGGCGCGCATTCGGCCGCCATCACGTCCATGAGGTGCTGAACGAGTCCGCCGCGGAGCACGCCGTGTCCGTCCACGCCTACTATCCGCCGCTGCCACGGATCCGGCGCTACAGCCGCACAGGCGACCTGCTCCGGCTGGAGCGGATCGAGCAGCCGGAGGACTGGCGATGAACGACGACGGCCGACAGGACGGCACGAAGCCCATCGGGATCGACGAGCTGCTGGAACAGGTCCGGTCCGGGTTCGTCAGGGTTGGCGCGCGGGAGGCGGCGGCCGCCGCCGCGGACGGTGCGCTGCTCGTGGACATCCGGTACGCGGAGCTGAGGGAACGGGACGGGCTGATCCCGGGCGCCCTGGTCGTCGAGCGCAACGAGCTGGAGTGGCGGCTCGATCCGCAGGGCAGCCACCGGGCCCGGCAGGCGGTGAGCCACGATCTCCCGATCGTGATCATCTGCAACGAGGGGTACGCGTCGAGCCTCGCCGTCGCCTCCTTGCACCGGCTGGGCCTGCACCGGGCGACGGACCTGACCGGCGGCTTCCAGGCCTGGCGCGCGGCAGGACTGCCCGTCGCCGAGGCGTGAGGCCGCGGTGCGCGAGCGCCGACGCGTCAGACCGAACGTGAAGACCGGCGGGCAGGAACCGGTGCGTGAGGACCGGTGAGCAGGAGCCGTGAACACCGGTACGCAGGAGCTGGTGCGTGAGCACCGGTAGGCGGCCGGACGGGCCGGGCCCCTGAGGCCCGGCCCGTCCCCACGCCCGGCCCGCCCGCTTGGGTCACGTCCTACCCCCATTTGCCGTCGGCGGTTCCCCCTGATCCGCGCCGACACACCCGAACGCCTCGCTGCGGTGGAGTGGTCCCCGCCCCCGGCCGACATTCACCTCAACACCAAGGACCGACATGACGGAGACCACGCACCCATGCCGACCCCCGCCCCCACTCCCGTCCTTCCCCTCACCCCCGGCCAGCTGGACGCCCACGCCGCCCGCCTCCATGACACCGAGGCCTGGCAGCAGATCGTCAGCGGCTGGGACATCACGGCGCCCGAACCCAAGCACCCGTTCTCCCCCGGTCCGGCGCAGCCGCTCGTGCCGCACCACCGCCCTGCCGACTGGCGCGACCTGCTGTCCGTCCCGGTCGACCAGCTCATCGCCGACTCCGTCCGCGCCCTGCCCTCGGCCGCGCAGCGCGAACGACCGCTGCCCGGCCGCCTGGGCGCGATGCTCCCCGACCGGCTCCACTCCTGGCGACGCATCGGCCAGCCCGACGTGCGGCCCTCCGTCCATCTCGCCCACGCACGGCAGATCCTGACCGAGTGGGGCTGGCAGAACACCCCGTACCGGCTCCGCAACGCCCGTGGCGCACGGTGTGTCTGCGGCGCCCTCCTCACCGCACACCGTCTGGGCTACGGCTCCCTCGACACCGTGGACCGGGCCGGTGCCTGGCTCATCACGGAACTCCGCGCCCAGGGCTGGACCGGGCTGATCGGCCCCTGGAACCGCTGCCCCGGCCGCACCGCCGCGGACGCGCTCGCCCTGATCGACGCCACCGTCGCCCGTGCCGCCCGCGCCGGGCAATGATCACCGCCGCTCCCCCTCAACGCTCCTCCTGCGCCCCCGGCCCTCCGTCCCCCGCACCACCCGCGTCCCCCTCACGGCCGGGCGGCGCATCTGGTCAGAAGGGCTCGTCCAGCCCTTCCGTATCCTCGCCCTCCTCCTCAAGCGCCTGCCGCACCACGCGCAGGGCCATACCCTCCCCGTATCCCTTGCGCGCGAGCATGCCCGCCAGTCGACGCAACCGCTTGTCACGGTCCAGGCCACGGGTGGACCGCAGCTTGCGCACGACCAGCTCCCGGGCGGTCGCCTCCTCCTGCTCGGAGTCCAGCTGCCCGACCGCCTCGTCGATGACCGTGGCGTCCACCCCCTTGGTGCGCAGTTCCCGGACGAGAGCCCGGCGGGCCAGGCCCCGGCCGTGGTGCCGGGACTCCACCCAGGCGTCCGCGAACGCCGCGTCGTCGATCAGCCCGACGTCCTCGAAGCGCGAGAGGACTTCCTCGGCCGCCTCGTCCGGGATCTCCCGCTTGCGCAGGGCGTCCGCGAGCTGCTTGCGGGTGCGGGGCGTTCCGGTGAGCAGCCGCAGGCAGATGTTCCGCGCCTGCTCGACCGGGTCTCGCGGCTCCCCTTTCCCGGCCCTCGACGAGGAAGGGGAGCCGCTGCTTCTGGTGCGGGAGCGGGCTTCACGGTCCGCCCCCTCGCCGCACCCGGCCTCCGGCTCGTACGCGCCCTTCGGCTCGTACGCGCCGTCGGGCTCGGCCGTGTGCCCGGTGGGAAGGCCGGGACCGGGACCGGTGGGACGGCCACCGGCGCCGACCAGCCACTCCGTACGACGTGTCACGGCGCAGGCCCTAGCTCTTGGCCGCCGCGGTCTTGGCCGGCTTGGTCTTGCCGGCCGGAGCGGTCGCCGTCTTCGCGCTGTCGGCCGGAGCCGCCGCACCGGCCGCCGCGTCCGCACCGGACTCGGCGTCCTCGGGCCTGACGCCGATGCCCAGCTTCACCAGGATCTTCTTCTCGATCTCGTTGGCGAGATCGGGGTTGTCCTTGAGGAAGTTACGGGCGTTCTCCTTGCCCTGGCCGAGCTGGTCACCCTCGTAGGTGTACCAAGCTCCCGCCTTGCGGACGAAGCCGTGCTCCACACCCATGTCGATCAGGCCGCCCTCACGGCTGATGCCCTGGCCGTAGAGGATGTCGAACTCGGCCTGCTTGAAGGGCGGCGCGACCTTGTTCTTGACGATCTTGACGCGGGTGCGGTTGCCGACGGCGTCGGTGCCGTCCTTCAGCGTCTCGATCCGGCGGATGTCGAGGCGCACCGAGGCGTAGAACTTGAGCGCCCGGCCACCGGTCGTGGTCTCCGGCGAGCCGAACATCACACCGATCTTCTCGCGCAGCTGGTTGATGAAGATCGCGGTGGTCTTGGACTGGTTGAGCGCGCTGGTGATCTTGCGGAGCGCCTGGCTCATCAGACGGGCCTGCAGACCCACGTGCGAGTCACCCATCTCGCCCTCGATCTCCGCACGCGGCACAAGCGCGGCGACGGAGTCGATGACGATCAGGTCGAGGGCACCGGAGCGGACCAGCATGTCCACGATCTCCAGGGCCTGCTCGCCGTTGTCCGGCTGGGACAGGATGAGGTTGTCGATGTCGACGCCGAGCTTCTTCGCGTACTCGGGGTCGAGGGCGTGCTCCGCGTCGATGAAGGCGACCGAGCCGCCCAGCTTCTGCGCGTTCGCCACCGCGTGGAGCGTCAGCGTCGTCTTGCCGGAGGACTCCGGCCCGTACACCTCCACCACGCGGCCGCGCGGCAGGCCGCCGACGCCGAGAGCCACGTCCAGGGCGGTCGACCCGGTGGGGATCACTTCGATGGGCTCGTTCGGCCGCTCGCCGAGGCGCATCACCGCGCCCTTGCCGAATTGCCGTTCAATCTGTGCGAGTGCGGCGTCCAGCGCCTTCTCGCGGTCGGTTCCTGCCATGGGTTCCACCCGATTTGCTTGAGTCGATCGCTTCACGTCAAAGACGCTAACCCCTGCCACTGACAATGGGCCTCGACGTCCTCCCGGCCTGTGGATAACTCCGCGGTCGGGCCCGGGAACACCCGGCCCGGAATCCCATGAGAATGGATGTTCGATTTTAGTGTCAAGCGCACCACGCCGCCCCGCCGGGCTCTCCGGTCAGGCGCTCTCCGGGACCTCCCGGCCCCTGGCTGCGCCCTCACCGTGCGCGGCCTCTGCGCTCTCCTCGCTCCCCGGAGCCCGCCACGAACGGCGCAGCCGTGTGAGCAACGGCTCACCACGACGCCTGCTGCCCCTGCCGTGCATCCGCGGGTCGTCCGTGACGTCGTAACGCTTCACGTACGCGCCGAGGAAGGCCTGGAGCGTAGCGACGGCCGGAATCGCGATCAGCGCGCCCACGGCACCCATCAGCGCCGTGCCCGCGATGACCGACCCGAAGGCGACCGCGGGATGGATGTCGACGGTCCTGGAGGTGAGCTTGGGCTGCAGGGCGTAGTTCTCGAACTGCTGGTAGACCACGACGAAGCCGAGCACCCACAGCGCGTACCAGGGGTCGACGGTGAACGCGATCAGCATGGGCAGGGCGCCCGCCAGGTACGTACCGATCGTCGGGATGAACTGGGAGACGAGCCCGACCCAGACGGCCAGCGCGGGCGCGTAGGGCACCCCGAGGATCACCAGCAGGATGTAGTGCGCGATCCCGGAGATGAGGGCCATCAGGCCGCGCGAGTAGAGGTAGCCGCCTGTCTTGTCGACCGCGATCTCCCAGGCCCGCAGGACCTCGGCCTGGCGGGCGGGCGGCAGCACGGAGCACAGGCCCCGCCGCAGCCTGGGGCCGTCGGCCGCGAAGTAGAAGGAGAACAGGGAGATCGTCAGCAGCCGGAACAGCCCGCCCAGCACAGTGGTGGAGATGTCGAGCACCCCGGTCGCACTGTTCTGGACGTACTTCTGCAGCCAGTCGGAGTGGATCAGGCTGTCCTGGACCTCAACCCGGGAGAGGTCGGTACGGAAGGTCTGGTTGACCCAGTTGATCACCGAGTCCAGATACTTCGGGAACTCCTCGACCATGTCGACGATCTGGCCCGCGAGCATCGAGCCGAGCAGCACGACGAAGCCCACCCCGGCGATCATCACCCCGAGGAAGACCAGGAAGGTGGCGAGGCCGCGGCGCATGCCTCGCGCCGCCATCCGGCTCACCGCGGGCTCGATGGCGAGCGCCAGGAAGAACGCGATCAGGACGTTGATCAGCAGGCCGATGAGCTGGTCGAACGCCCAGCTGCCGAGCCGGTAGCAGGCGTAGAGCGCCAGGGCGAGCACCATGGCGCGCGGCAGCCACACGGGCATGCGCGCCGACCCGCCGCCGGTCGGCCCGCCGGAAGGTCCGGCGGGCGGGACGGGTGGGGTGGAAGTCGGCCGGGTCTGTGCTGTCTCGTCTGTCGGTGCCACGCGTCCAGTCTCACCCACCGCGATGACGAACAGCCGCCCGCCCCGGGCAACGGCACAGGCCCGGCCGCGGAACAGCCGGGGTCAGCGCTGGTCGGCGGGGATGCCGACCGCGGCGCAGACACCGCGCCAGACGTCCTTGGTCTCCCATCCCGAGGCCAGCGCCTGGTGCACGGTCTGCCCGCCGAGCTCGGCCATCACATGATCGCGTGCGAAGGAGTCGGCGTACGCCTCGCCGAAGTGGTCCGCCATCCGATCCCAGAAAATCGTCAACCGCATGACCTCAGTATCCCGCTCCTGAGAGTGCAGCCCGGCCGCTCCGTCTTGCCGAGAGCGCTTACCGCCCTACGGTCGGTCCATGGCTGGAACCGGAACAAGTCCCCTCAATCGTGCCGAGCAGTTCATCTGGCTCACGGCCCGTGTCCTGGAGCAGCGGCGGTTCGCTCATCACTTCCTGGAAGGCGGCGCGGACGCCGTGGAGACCGCACTGGCGGCCTATCTGAACGAGGACGGCGGTTACGGGCACGGGCTCGAACCCGATCTGCGCGGCCCCGTCAGTCAGCCGCTGCACACCGCGCACGCGCTGAATGTGCTGGATTCGATCGGGCGCTGCGACGGACTGCGGGTGGAACGGATCTGCCGCTTCCTCACCGAGGTGTCGACCAAGGAGGGCGCGCTTCCGGCGCTGCTGCCGACGCAGCGCGGCTATCCCGCCGCCCCCTTCATCCCGATCGTCGACCACCCTCCCGCGGAGCTGCTGACCACCGGCCCCGTCGTCGGGCTGCTGCACCGCAACGCGGTCTGGCACGCCTGGCTCTTCCGGGCCACCGACTTCTGCTGGGCCGCGGTGGAGGCGCTGGAGCGCTCTCATCCGTACGAGATCGAGGCGGCGCTCGCCTTCCTGGACGGCGCCCCGGACCGGGCGCGGGCGGAGGTGGCGGCAGACCGGCTCGGGCGGCTGGTGCGGGACCAGCGGCTCGTGGTGCTGGACCCGCAACGGCGGGCGGAGTACCCGGTGGCTGCCGGTTACGCGCCGGGGGAGCAGCACTTTCCGTACGACTACGTCCGTACGCCCGACTCCCTCGCCCGGCGCTGGTTCACCGACGAGGAGCTGTCCCTCTCGCTCGACCACCTCGCGGCCGAGCAGCAGGCGGACGGCGGCTGGCCGGTCACCTGGCGGCAGTGGGCCCCGGGCACCGCGCTGGAAGGACGGCCCCTCGTGACCCTCCGGGCCCTTCTGACGCTGCGCGCCCACGGGCGGAGCCTCGGCTGAGCCCGCCGCCGGTCCCGTCCGCCGGCGACGCCCGCGGTCACTACGCCTGGCCGAGGGCGCGTACCCCGGCGGTGACGATCACCGCGGCGCCCACGATCACCAGGAACGGGGCGCGCAGGACCAGGGCGACCGCCGCCGCCGCGAGCCCGGCCGCCCTGGCGTCCAGCGCCAGATGCTGGCCGTCGCCGAAGGTCTGCTGCGCGGTGAGGGCGGCGAGCAGGGCTACGGGCAGGAGCGCCGCGAGCCGCTGGGTGAGCGGGCGTTCCAGCAGACCGGCGGGGACCAGCAGACCGATCAGTTTGGCCAGGTAGCAGCCCACGGCCGTCAGCACGATGGCGATCCAGACGTTCACCGGTCCTCCTTCTCGGTGGCCTGCCCCCGGGCGGTGCGCGCACGGCGTCCGCTCAGGAAGAGGACGGCGGGTGCGGCGAGCGCGGACAGCAGGACGGGGACACCGGCGGGCAGAACGGGCAGCAGGCCGAGCGCGAGCAGCACCGCGATCCCCGCGGTGACGCGTTCGGTGGTGCTCTTCAGCATCGGCGCGAGCAGGGCGAGGAAGACCGCGGGCGATGCCGCGTCCAGCCCCCAGGCGTCGGTGTCGCCGAGCGCCTCGGCTCCGAGGGCTCCCAGCAGCGTCGTCAGGTTCCACAGGACGTACAGGGTCAGTCCGGTGACGGCGAAGCCGATGCGGGCCGCCCGCCGGGTCGGCTGCGCGAGCGTCACGGCGGTCGTCTCGTCGATGACCCACTGGGCGGCGAAGGGGCGGAGCGCCTTCGGGAGCGCCAGCAGCTGCGAGAGCCGCAGTCCGTAGAACGAGTTGCGCACGCCGAGGAAGAACGCACCGGCGGCCGCGGTGTACGGGTTGCCGCCTGCGGCAAGGGCGCCGACCAGCGCGAACTGCGAGGCCCCGGTGAAGACCGCGAGGCTGAGCGCGCAGGTCTGCCACAGGGTCAGTCCGGCTCCGGCCGAGGTCACGCCGAAGGCGAAGCCGGAGAGCCCGACGGCTATGCCGACGCCGAGTGCGTCACGGACGACTGCCGCGTCCGGCTTCGCCGCGCCCGGGTCCGGCCCGGGTCCGGGGCCGGGGGTGCCGGGCTCCGGTACAGCGGCCGACGCTCCGCCCCGGCCTGGAAATATTGTCTGATCTGCCACCCCTCGAACGTTACGCGGGCGGCGCGCCGACGGGTCGCCCAGGACGGTCGGGGCCGTTGTCAGTGGCGGGGTGCACGATGGGGGACATGGCCCCTTCCGCACTCGATTCGTTCTCCCCCGCGACCCGCAGCTGGTTCACGGGGGCCTTCAGCGCGCCCACCGCCGCGCAGGAGGGTGCCTGGCGGGCGATCGCCGAGGGGTCGGATGTGCTGGTCGTCGCGCCGACCGGTTCCGGCAAGACCCTCGCCGCGTTCCTCGCCTCGCTGGACGCGCTGGCGTCCGTGCCACCGCCCGCCGAAGCGAGGAAGCGCTGCCGCGTCCTGTACGTCTCGCCCCTCAAGGCGCTCGCGGTCGACGTCGAGCGCAACCTCCGTTCGCCGCTGACCGGTATCCGCCAGGAGTCGGTGCGCCTCGGGCTGTCCGAGCCGGAGGTACGGGTGGGCATCCGCTCCGGGGACACCCCGTCCGCCGAGCGCCGCTCGATGGCGGCCCGCCCGCCGGACATCCTGATCACCACGCCCGAATCGCTGTTCCTGATGCTGACCTCCTCGGCCCGGGAGGCGCTGTCCGGTGTCGAGACGGTGATCCTCGACGAGGTGCACGCCGTGGCGGGTACGAAGCGCGGCGCCCACCTCGCCGTCTCGCTGGAGCGCCTCGACGAGCTGCTGCCCCGTCCCGCACGGCGGATCGGCCTGTCGGCCACGGTCCGTCCGGTCGACGAGGTGGCGCGCTTCCTCTCGCCCAGGCGCCGGGTGGAGGTCGTCCAGCCGCCGTCCACCAAGCGGTTCGACCTGTCGGTGGTCGTGCCGGTCGAGGATCTGGGGGAGCTCGGCGGCTCCCCCGCCAGCGGCCCGGACCAGGCGGCGCAGGCGGACAAGCCGTCGATCTGGCCCCATGTCGAGGAGCGGATCGTCGATCTCGTCCAGAAGCACCGCTCCACCATCGTCTTCGCCAATTCCCGGCGCCTGGCCGAGCGGCTGTGCAACCGCCTCAACGAGATCGCGTACGAGCGGCTGACCGGCGAGCCGTTGGCCGAGTCCCACTCCCCCGCCGAGCTCATGGCCGAGTCCGGTGCGGCGAAGGGCGCCCCCGCGCTGCTCGCCCGCGCCCACCACGGCTCGGTCTCCAAGGAACAGCGCGCCCAGGTCGAGGAGGACCTGAAGGCGGGCAGGCTGCCCGCCGTCGTCGCCACCTCCAGCCTGGAGCTGGGCATCGACATGGGGGCGGTCGATCTCGTGATCCAGGTGGAGTCCCCGCCGTCGGTCGCCTCCGGCCTGCAACGGGTCGGCCGGGCCGGGCATCAGGTCGGCGCGGTCTCCACCGGCGTGGTCTTCCCGAAGTACCGGGGCGATCTGGTGCAGTCGGCCGTGGTCACCGAACGGATGCGCGAGGGATCCATCGAGGCGCTCCGCGTCCCCGCCAACCCCCTGGACGTGCTGGCCCAGCAGCTGGTCGCCATGGTCGCCCTGGACGTCTGGCAGGTGGACGAGCTGCTGGAGACGGTCCGCCGCGCCGCGCCCTTCGCCTCACTGCCCGATTCCGCGTTCACCGCCGTGCTGGACATGCTCGCGGGCCGCTATCCCTCCGACGCCTTCGCCGAGCTCCGCCCGCGCGTGGTCTGGGACCGGGTGGCCGGTACGGTCACGGGGCGGCCGGGCGCTCAGCGGCTCGCCGTCACCTCCGGAGGGACGATTCCCGACCGCGGTCTCTTCGGGGTCTTCCTCGCCGGAGCCGACCCCAAGAAGGGCGGCGGCCGGGTCGGCGAGCTCGACGAGGAGATGGTGTACGAGTCCCGCGTCGGCGACGTCTTCACGCTCGGCACCACGTCCTGGCGGATCGAGGACATCACCCGCGACCGGGTCCTGGTCTCGCCCGCTCCCGGCGTTCCCGGACGGCTGCCGTTCTGGAAGGGCGACCAGCTGGGCCGTCCGCTGGAGCTGGGACGTGCCCTGGGGGCGTTCCTCCGCGAGATCGGCGGGCTGGCGCCCGAGGACGCCCGTGCGCGGCTGCTCGCCGCCGGTCTCGACACCTGGGCCGCCGACAACACCCTTGCGTATCTCGACGAACAGCGCCGCGCCTGCGGCCATGTGCCGGACGACCGGACGATTCTCGTCGAGCGTTTCCGCGACGAGCTGGGGGACTGGCGGGTCGTGGTCCACTCCCCGTTCGGCGCGCAGGTCCACGCCCCGTGGGCGCTCGCGCTCGGTGCCCGCCTCGCCGAGCGCTACGGTATGGACGCTCAGGTGATGCATGCCGACGACGGCATCGTGCTCCGGCTGCCCGACGCCGATCTGATGGGCCTGGACCTCCTGGATTTCGATCCCCAGGACCCGGACCGGGGGGCGTCCACGGCCCCGGCCCCACCACCGGCCTTCTCCTTCGACAGCGAGCAACCGCCCGTAGGCGCGGCAGACGTGACGTTCGACCAGGGGGACATCGAACAGATCGTCACCGACCAGGTCGGCGGCTCGGCCCTGTTCGCCTCCCGGTTCCGCGAATGCGCGGCCCGCGCCCTGCTGCTGCCGCGCCGCAGCCCCGGAAAGCGCACCCCGCTGTGGCAGCAGCGCCAGCGCGCCGCTCAGCTGCTCCAGGTCGCCTCGGAGTTCGGCTCCTTCCCGATCGTCCTGGAGGCGGTCCGCGAATGCCTCCAGGACGTCTTCGACGTCCCCGGGCTCACGGAGCTCATGGGCGACCTCGAAGCGCGGCGCGTCCGGCTCGTCGAGGTGACCACCCCGGAGCCCTCCCCCTTCGCCCGCTCGCTCCTGTTCGGGTACGTGGCCCAGTTCCTGTACGAGGGCGACTCGCCGCTGGCCGAACGGAGGGCCGCCGCCCTCTCCCTGGACTCCCGTCTCCTGGCGGAGCTCCTGGGCCGGGCGGAGCTGCGCGAGCTGCTCGACGCGGAGGTGCTGACCGAGCTGGAGCGGGAGCTCCAGTGGCTGACCGAGGACCGCCGGATCAAGGACGCCGAAGGCGTCGCCGACCTCCTCCGGGTCCTCGGCCCGCTCACCGACGAGGAGCTGGCCGAGCGCGGCGCCCGCCCGTCATGGGCCCCGGAGCTGGCCGCGGCCCGCCGGGCCATCCGGGTCCGGATCGGCGGGGCGGACCACTGGGCCGCGATCGAGGACGCGGGCCGCCTGCGGGACGCCCTGGGCACCGCCCTCCCGGTCGGCGTCCCCGAGGCGTTCACCGAGCCGGTGAAGGACCCGCTGGGTGACCTCCTGTCCCGCTACGCCCGCACGCACGGCCCGTTCACGTCCCACGGCGCCGCCGCCCGCTTCGGCCTCGGCACCGCGGTCACCGACGGGGCGCTGCAACGGCTCGCCGGGACCGGCCGGGTCGTCCAGGGCGAGTTCCACCCCGCCGGGATCGGCCAGGAATGGTGCGACGCGGACGTGCTGCGCCGACTGCGCCGCCGTTCGCTCGCCGCGCTCCGGCACGAGCTGGAGCCGGTCCCGCCCGCCGCCCTCGCCGGGTTCCTCCCGCAGTGGCAGCACCTCGGCGGCAACAGCCTGCGCGGCATAGACGGGCTGGCCCGTGCCGTCGAGCAGTTGCAGGGCGCGCCGGTCCCGGCGTCAGCTCTGGAGAAGCTGATCCTGCCGGGCCGGGTCACGGACTACACCCCCGCGCTGCTCGACGAGCTGACCACGACCGGCGAGGTCATCTGGGCCGGTGCGGGCGCCCTCCCCGGCAAGGACGGCTGGCTCTCGCTCTACCTGGCCGACAGTGCTCCGCTGCTCCTGCCGCCCCCGCATCCGCTGGAGCCCGGCGCGTTGCACGCGTCCGTCCTGACCGCCCTGAGCGGCGGGTACGGCCTGTTCTTCCGGCAGATCGCCGATCAGGTCCGCGCCACCACCCATCCGGACTGCACCGATCCGCAACTGGCCGACGCCCTCTGGGAGCTGGCCTGGTCGGGCAGGCTCACCAATGACACGCTCGCCCCCCTGCGGTCCCTGCTGGGCTCCGGCCGTACGGCGGGGGCGACGGCGCACCGGGCCAGACGCAGCGTGCCGCGCGGCCGGTACGGCTCGCCCGCCTCCGCCCGGCCCGCCTCCCGCACCGGGCCGCCGACCGTCTCGGGCCGCTGGTCGCTGCTGCCCGCCACCGAGCCCGAGCCCACGCACCGCGCCCACGCCCTGGCCCGTACGCTTCTCGACCGCCATGGTGTGGTGACCCGCGGTGCGGTCCAGGCCGAGGGGGTCGAAGGCGGCTTCTCCGCGACGTACCGCGTTCTGTCCGCCTTCGAGGACAACGGGCAGGCCCGCCGGGGCTATGTGGTCGAAGGGCTGGGGGCGGCACAGTTCGCGATGGACGGCGCGGTGGACCGGCTGCGTGCCGCGTCCACCGCCCGTGACCGCCGGGAGCCGGGCGCCGCACCGCAGGTCCTGGTCCTCGCCGCCGCCGACCCCGCCAACGCGTACGGGGCTGCCCTGCCCTGGCCCGAGCCGCCGGACGGCGCCGCCCACAAGCCCGGCCGCAAGGCGGGCTCCCTGGTGGTGCTGGCCGACGGCGAGCTGACGATGTACATGGAGCGCGGCGGCAAGACGCTGCTCGCCTGGTCCACCGGCCCGGACGACCCCATGCTCCTCGCCGCCGCCGCGGCGCTGGCGGCGGCCGCCCGCTCGGGGGCCCTCGGCACGGTCACGGTGGAACGCACCAACGGTGTGCCCTCGCTGACCTCCCCGCTCGGCCGCACCCTGGAGGCTGCCGGTTTCCTGGCCACGCCGAGAGGACTGCGCCTGCGCGCCTGAGCCCGTAGGGGGACGCGGCGCCGCCCACCCCGCGGCCGGGAGCGGACGCGCCCCGGCCCTCCAGGGGTTCTGGGCCCGCGCCCCTTCCCGCCCGCATCATGGAGACATGCCCGAAGGAGACACCGTCCTGCAGACGGCCGGACGTCTGCACACCGCGCTCGCCGACCGGACGCTCACCCGCTGTGACCTGCGCGTACCCCGGTTCGCCACCGCCGACCTCACCGGCCGGAAGGTGCTGGGCGCGGTAGCGCGCGGCAAGCATCTCCTCACCCGCGTCGAGGGCGGTCTCACCCTGCACAGCCATCTCCGGATGGACGGTGCCTGGCGCGTCTACGCCACCGGCGAGCGGTGGCGCGGCGGCCCCGCCCACCAGATCCGCGCCGTCCTCGGCAACACGGAGCACACGGCGGTCGGCTACCGGCTGCCCGTCCTCGAACTTCTCCGCACCCGGGACGAGGAGAAGGCGGTCGGCCATCTCGGCCCCGATCTGCTCGGCCCTGACTGGGACGCCGCCACCGCCCTGCGCAATCTGCTCGCCGACCCCGGCCGCCCGCTCGGCGAGGCGCTGCTGGACCAGCGCAATCTCGCCGGAATCGGCAACGTCTACCAGGCCGAGCTCTGTTTCCTGGCCCGCGCCACCCCTTGGCTCCCCATCGGCGGCCTGCCCGCCCCCACCGCCGCGCGGCTGGTCACCACGGCCAGACAGCTCCTCGAAGCCAACCGCGACCGCCCCGTACGCACCACCACCGCCCCGGCCCACCGCGCCCCCGGCAGCGCCCCGAAGGAACGGCTCTGGGTGTACGGCAGGACCGGCCGCCCCTGTCTGCGCTGCGGCACCCCCGTCCGCACCGCGGACCAGAACGGCCGCCCCGCCTACTGGTGTCCGCGCTGCCAGTCGGGCCCCACCCCGTAACCAGCGAACCGTTGACGACCCGTCAGATCCGGTCGTACCGTCCCGTCATGTCCCTCACCGCGCGCCCTCCCAAGGACCCGTCCGCGCACCCTCCCACGGACCGGGCCGCTCATGCGTCCACGGTTCCCTCCGCGTACGACCTCACCGGCCGTTCCGCGTTCGTCACCGGCGCGGCGGGCGGCATCGGCCGGGCCTGCGCCGTCCTGCTCGGATCCGCGGGTGCCACCGTGCACTGCGCGGACGTCGACGAGAAGGGCCTGCGGGAGACACTGCGGCTGGTCGGCGCGGCGGGCGGCGCCGCCCCGGCCCGCATCCATGTCCTCGATGTCACCGACCGCGCTCAGGTCCGGGCCGCGGTGGTGGCGGCGGGCGAGCTCGACATTCTGGCGGCCGTCGCCGGGATCATGCACACGAGCAGCGTCCTGGAGACCTCGGACCAGGACCTCGACCGCGTCCTCGCGGTCAACTTCAAGGGCGTGCTGTACGCCTGCCAGGAAGTGGCCCGCGGCATGATCGAGCGAGGCTCCCCCGGCTCACTGGTCACCATGGCCTCGGGAGCCGTCGACTCCGCCGGTCCCGGCCTGCTCTGCTACAGCGTGGCCAAGGCGGCGGTCGTCCAGCTGACGAAGACGCTGGCGACCGAACTGGGGCCGCACGCGATCCGGGTCAACGCCGTCGCCCCGGGCTGGATCCGTACGCCCATGACCGCCCGCCACGAAGCGGACCGGCAGCAACGGGTGGAGGCGACCATGGCGCGGCTCTCGCCGCTCGGGCGAGTGGGTGAGCCGGAGGACGTGGCCCACACGGTGCTCCACCTCGCGTCGGACGCCTCGGCCTTCATGACCGGCCAGATCCTCCGCCCGAACGGTGGCGTAGCCATGCCCTGGTAGCCCGCAGGGCCCGCTCCGCCCCCCGCAGCGCCCCAGCACCCCACCGGCCGCCCGTCCCTGCCCCCGGGGGCCCCGCGGCCGCGGCCGCGTGCACCGGCAGCAGGCTCAGCCCCCATCCGCCCGCCGCGACCGCCCCCTCGACGAGCCCCGCGTCGGCCGGGACCAGCACGAGCCGCAGCACGGCCCACCACCACAGCCCGCCGAGCACGAGCGGCGGCACCCATCGCCGTACCATGGCTGCCTCCTCCTGCCGGGCCCACGACCGGTCGTCGTGCTGTCGCCCGCCGGGCGACGCCAGACCCTAGTGCGGCACGCCCGCCCGGCGGGAGGGCGCATCGGCGCACCACCGGCGTGATCCGCGTGGCCCCGGGCCGCCCGCGCGCTTGCCGGGGATTCCGGCGCACCGGCCGGACCGCGGCCCGGCCGGTGTCCGCTCCCCGCAGTCTCGCCCGGCAGCCCCCGTACCGCATCCAGAGCGGGCCGTACACCGTGGGCGCGGACAGGGACCGGGCGCACGAAAGCCCCGGCCGTCCTCGGGGGACGACCGGGGCTTCGCTGGCCACCAGACCGAAGAGGTCAGGCGGCGACGACATCCACCGCTTCCGCGGGCGCCTTGATGGTCACCCGACCCGACGGCACACCGGCCACCGAGGTCACGGAGACGGAATTGAGCATGGGCCGCACCGGCGCGGGGACCGGATCGCTGGCTGCTGCCGACTCGGCCAGTTCGGCCAGCGACAGCTCATCGCTCACTTCACGCATGAGCTCGGACATCCGTACGTCAAGCGCGTCGCAAATGGCGGAGAGCAGTTCGGAGGATGCCTCCTTCTGCCCCCGCTCCACCTCGGAGAGATAGCCGAGCGAGACTCGGGCGGACGAGGAGACTTCGCGCAGAGTACGGCCTTGGCGCTGGCGCTGCCGACGCAGCACGTCACCAAGCAGGCGACGGAGCAGAATCATCGGTGGCTCCCTCCTCGGACCGCGTAGCCGCATCCTTCACGCCCCACCGTACCGCCTCGCGCGGCGGCCGTGCGGGGAGCGATGTCGTGTTCACTCAGGGCTGCAAACATCAATTCCCCCCGTTCTGTTCCGTATCCTGTGCCCTTGCGTTCTTGCCGAGTTCCGCCGAAAGCAGCGTGAGCGCACTTCGTACGCTCTCTCTACGAATGTCCGTCCGTCCGCCGTTCAACCTCAGCTCGGCCACATTCTCCGAGCCGTCCGGTCCGGACACCGCAACGTACACCGTGCCCACGGCCTTGCCGTCCTGCTTATCGGGGCCCGCGACCCCCGTCGTCGCCACGCCCCAGTCCGCGCCGAGAACGCGCCGCACCCCTGCCGCCATCTGCCGCGCCACCTCCGGGTCGACCGCGCCGCGCGCCGCGAGCAGATCTCCGTCCACCCCCAGGACGTCCCGCTTCAGCGGCGTCGCGTACACCGTCACGGAGCCCCGGAAGGACCGTGAGGCACCCGGCACGGAGGTGAGCTCCGCCGCGACCAGGCCGCCGGTCAGCGACTCGGCGACGGCGAGGCTCTCGCCCCGCTCCCCGAGCAGCGCCAGTACCCCGGCGGCGGATGTCACCGCCCGGCCTCCGCCGAACCGCGGCTCCCGGCTCCCGCGGCAGCCCGCTCCGCGGCCAGACCCCTGCGGCGCAGCACGACCGCCTGGCGCACGTAGTCCAGACCGGTGATCACCGTCAGCAGGACGGCCACCGCCATCACCCAGAAGCGCAGTGTGGCGAGCGGACCGGTCAGCGCCAGAACGTACATCCCGACGGCGGTCCCCTGCGCCAGCGTCTTCATCTTGCCGCCACGGCTGGCCGGAATCACCCCGTGCCTGATCACCCAGAAACGCATCAGCGTGATGCCGAGCTCACGGAAGAGGATCACGCCCGTGACCCACCACGGCAGATCGCCGAGATACGACAGGCAGACCAGCGCCGCGCCCATGATCGCCTTGTCGGCGATCGGGTCGGCGATCTTGCCGAAGTCGGTGACCAGGTTGTACGTACGTGCCAGATGACCGTCGAACAGATCGGTGATCATCGCGACGGCGAAGGCCGCCCAGGCGAAGGACCGCCAGACCGGGTCGTACCCGCCGTTGTGGAGCAGCAGCAGGACGAAGCCGGGCACCAGCACCAGCCGCAGCATGGTCAGCAGATTGGCGATGTTCCAGAGACTGGCCTGATTGACGGCCGCCGTACCCAGCTTGCCGCCGCGGACCGGCTTCGCGCCGGAGCCGCCTGCCGCGGATGCCGGGGCTCCCGTCATCTGGCTGCCTCCACGTGTCCAGAACACTCGGCCACCAGGTCCACTCCCTCGGTGCCGACGACCTTCGCCTCGACCATAAGGCCGGGCACCAGGCCCTCGCGTGCCGTGAAGAGCACCTGGCCGTCCGTCTCGGGCGCCTGGTGCGCCGCACGGCCCACCGCGCCGTCCTCGTCGTCCACGGACTCCACGAGCACCTGGAGCGTTTCGCCGATCCGCTCCTCGGCGCGCTGCGAGGTCAGCTCCTCGGCCAGCTGCGAGATGTGCGCCAGCCGCTCGGCGATCACGTCCTCGTCCAGCTTGTTCTCGTAGCCGGCCGCCTCGGTGCCTTCCTCGTCGGAGTAGCCGAAGACGCCGATGGCATCGAGCCGGGCGCCGGTGAGGAAGCGTTCCAGCTCCGCCACGTCGGCCTCGGTCTCACCGGGGAAGCCCACGATGAAGTTGGAGCGCGCACCGGCCTCGGGGGCCTTGCTCCGGATGGTGTCCAGCAGCTCCAGGAAGCGGTCGGTGTCGCCGAAGCGGCGCATCGCGCGCAGCACACCGGGGGCGGAGTGCTGGAAGGACAGGTCGAAGTAGGGCGCGACCTTGGGCGTCGAGGTCAGCACGTCGATCAGGCCGGGCCGCATCTCGGCCGGCTGGAGGTAGCTGACCCTGATCCGCTCGATGCCCTCGACGTCGGCGAGCTCCGGCAGCAGCGTCTCCAGCAGCCGGATGTCGCCGAGGTCCTTGCCGTACGAGGTGTTGTTCTCGGAGACCAGCATGACCTCCTTGACCCCCTGCTCGGCCAGCCAGCGGGTCTCCTGGAGCACGTCGGAGGGGCGCCGCGAGATGAAGGAGCCGCGGAAGGAGGGGATGGCGCAGAAGGAGCAGCGGCGGTCGCAGCCGGAGGCGAGCTTCACCGAGGCGACAGGGCTGGTGCCCAGCCGTCGGCGCAGCGGCGCCCGCGGTCCGGAGACCGGGGCCACACCCTCGGGGAGGTCCTCGGGAGCCGGTGCGGCCTCCTGGGCGTGACCGGGCAGGGCCACGGCGGCGTCCTGCCGCTCGGCCGGGCTGACCGGCAGCAGCTTGCGGCGGTCGCGTGGGGTGTGCGCGGCGTGGATGCCGCCGCTGAGGATGGTCTGGAGGCGGTCGGAGATGTCGGCGTAGTCGTCGAATCCGAGGACGCCGTCCGCCTCGGGCAGGGCCTCGGCGAGGTCCTTGCCGTAGCGCTCGGCCATGCAGCCGACGGCGACCACGGCCTGGGTCCTGCCGTGGTCCTTCAGATCATTGGCTTCGAGGAGGGCGTCGACGGAGTCCTTCTTGGCGGCCTCGACGAATCCGCAGGTGTTGACGACGGCGACATCCGCGTCGGCGGCGTCCTGGACGAGCTCCCAGCCGTCCGCTGCCAAGCGGCCTGCGAGCTCCTCCGAGTCCACCTCGTTACGGGCGCAGCCAAGAGTGACAAGGGCGACGGTACGGCGTTCGGGCATGGACTCAAGACTACTTTGTCCCGGCACTCGTCCTGCCGCGCAGGGTTCCTCCGTTACACCGAGTAACAAACGCGGCGAGCGCCCGGCGGGGTTGCCGGGCGCTCGCCGCGTCGTCGATGCCGTGCGGGGAAACGCTGCGTGTACGTTTCAGCCGACCGCCGGGTCGCCCTTGGTGTAGGAGAGCCGCTCGACCTGGCCCGGCCGGAACGTGTCCTCGACCTTCTTGCCGTTCACGAAGAGATCGATCGAACCGGCGTCGCCGAGGACGAGATCGACCCGCTCCTGGTCCTGGAAGGTCTTGGTCTGCCCCTGGAGCAGCAGTCCGTCGAAGAGCAGCCGCCCGTTGTGGTCCTTGGCGGAGATCCAGCTCTTGCCCTGACTGGCGTCGAGCCGGACCGTCACCTTGTCCCTGGGAGCGGCGGCGATGGCGCTGTCGGAGGGAGCGGGCTTGGGGTCGACGGGCTTGTGGGTCTTCGGCGCGGGCGTCTTCGTGTCGGCCGTCGAGCCCTCCGCGAGCTGCGTGGACCCGGACGTGTCGTCACCGCCCTTCAGAGCGGTGAAGCCGACGAACCCGACGACGGCGACGATCGCCGCGACCATGGCCGCCGTCCAGTTCGGCCGACGGGGTTCGGAACGGATGCGTTCGGCCTCGAACAGCGGGGCCGCGGGCGTGGGCGCGGGACGGCCGCCGTGTTCCGCGTCGTACTGCGCGACCAGCTGGTCCGCGTCGAGGCCGACGGCACGCGCGAGGATTCGGACATGGCCGCGGGCGTACACGTCGCCGCCGCAGCGGGAGAAGTCGTCCTCCTCGATCGCGTGCACGATGGGGATGCGCACCCGGGTGGACGAACTGATCTCTTCGACCGTGAGACCTGCGGCGATACGAGCCTGCTGGAGCGCTCGACCGATCGAAGGCCGGTCGTCTTCGGGGGAGTTGCCGATGGACACGGGGGCGCCTTTCGAGCGTGAGCCACCTGCTGGGTGTTCAGTCTAGGGGGGTGACGAAAGGGTGGGGCAACCGGGAGGAGGGGCTTTGTCCTCCATCGGACTCGAACACCGTCCGATTCCCCGGACCGTCCCGGGATGACAATTCTGCCGTCCCTCCCCTCAAGTTGACGTACGACCCGACGAAAGGGTTGCCCGTACTTCACCTAGGGGGCGGATTCCCCGCGGATGACGGCCAACACCCCGTCCAGCTCGTCAGGTTTCACGAGGACGTCCCGGGCCTTCGACCCCTCGCTCGGCCCGACGATGTTCCGTGACTCCATCAGGTCCATCAGCCGGCCGGCCTTGGCGAAGCCGACCCGGAGCTTGCGCTGGAGCATCGAGGTGGATCCGAACTGCGTGGAGACGACCAGTTCGGCGGCCTGGCAGAGCAGGTCCAGGTCGTCGCCGATCTCCTCGTCGATCTCCTTCTTCCTGGCGGTACCGACCACCACGTCCTCACGGAAGACCGGCGCCATCTGGTCCTTGCAGTGCTGGACGATGGCCGCGACCTCCTCCTCGGTGACGAAGGCGCCCTGCATTCGGGTGGGCTTGTTCGCTCCCATCGGCAGGAAGAGGCCGTCGCCCTTGCCGATGAGCTTCTCGGCGCCGGGCTGGTCGAGGATGACGCGGCTGTCGGCCAGCGAAGAGGTCGCGAAGGCCAGCCGGGAGGGTACGTTCGCCTTGATCAGACCGGTCACGACGTCGACCGAGGGCCGCTGTGTGGCGAGGACCAGATGGATACCGGCGGCGCGGGCCAGCTGGGTGATCCGCACAATGGCGTCCTCCACGTCGCGCGGCGCCACCATCATCAGGTCGGCGAGCTCGTCGACGATCACCAGCAGGTACGGGTACGGGGAGAGTTCCCGCTCGCTGCCCTCCGGCGGCTTGACCTTGCCCTTGCGGACGGCCTGGTTGAAGTCGTCGATGTGCCGGTACCCGAACGCGGCGAGGTCGTCGTAGCGCAGGTCCATCTCGCGCACGACCCACTGGAGCGCTTCGGCGGCGCGCTTCGGGTTGGTGATGATCGGTGTGATCAGGTGCGGGATGCCCTCGTACGCGGTCAGCTCGACGCGCTTCGGGTCGACCAGCACCATCCGGACGTCCTCGGGGGTCGCCCGCACCATGACCGAGGTGATCAGGCAGTTGATGCAGGACGACTTGCCGGAGCCGGTCGCACCGGCCACCAGCACGTGCGGCATCTTCGCCAGGTTGGCCATGACGTAGCCGCCCTCGACGTCCTTGCCGAGCGCGACCAGCATCGGATGGTCGTCCTCCGCCGCGTCCGCGAGGCGCAGTACGTCGCCGAGGTTGACCATCTCGCGGTCCGTGTTGGGGATCTCGATGCCGACCGCGGACTTCCCGGGGATCGGGGAGATGATCCGTACGTCGGGGCTGGCGACGGCGTAGGCGATGTTCTTGGCGAGCGCGGTGATCCGCTCGACCTTCACCGCGGGGCCGAGCTCCACCTCGTACCGCGTGACCGTCGGCCCGCGGGTGAAGCCGGTGACGGCGGCGTCGACCTTGAACTCGGTGAAGACGTTGGTCAGCGCGGCGACGATGGTGTCGTTGGCGGCGCTGCGGGTCTTTCCGGGGCCGCCGCGCTCCAGCAGGTCGAGCGAGGGCAGCGCGTAGGTGATGTCACCGGAGAGCTGGAGCTGCTCGGCGCGGGCGGGCAGCGGCTGGGACTGCGAGTCCGGCACGGTCTTGGTCAGGTCGGGCACGCTGCCCGAGGACACCGCCGGCTTCTCCGCCCGGCCGCCCTTGCCCGCGCCGGAGCCGCGCTCGGCCTCCCTGGCCCCCGGTACCGGCGTGCCCCGGCGCTCGCGCTCGACGGCGACGCCCTGCGTGAGGTCGGCGACGACCGGCGAGGGCGGCATGCCGTTGAGCACCGCCCCGTCGAGGGCGGCGGCCGCGGCGGCCGCCACGTCCACCGCGTCCATGGTGCGGTTCATCGCGGGCTGCGCAGAGGGCCTGCGCGGGCGCCGGCGCTTGGAGAGCGCCTCGGCCTCGGCCTGTTCGGGGTCGTACGTGCCGGGGGCCTCGGAGCGGCGCGCCGGGGAGCGGCGGGAGCGGGCGGGCAGCGCCTCGCGCCACTGCTCCTCGTAGCGCTCGTCGTCGCTCTCCTCGTCCGCCCCGGGGTCGTGCTCCGGGTGGAGGAGGCCCAGCTTCGTGCCGAGCAGACGCAGTCGCTGCGGGATCGCGTTGACCGGTGTCGCGGTGACGACGAGCAGACCGAAGACGGTCAGCAGCAGCAGCAGCGGTACGGCGAGGACCTCGCCCATCGTGTGGACGAGCGGCTTGGAGGCCGCCCAGCCGATGAGCCCGCCCGCGTTCTGCATCGCCGTGGTGCCGTCCTCCCGGCCGGGCGATCCGCACGCGATGTGGACCTGGCCGAGCACCCCCACGACCAGCGCGGAGAGCCCGATCACGATGCGGCCGTTGGCCTCGGGCTTCTGCGGGTAGCGGATCAGCCGGACGGCGATGGCGCCGAGCAGTATCGGTACGAGGAGGTCGAGGCGGCCGAAGGCCCCGGTGACGAGCATCTCCACGAGGTCGCCCACGGGCCCGCGCAGATTCGACCAGGTGCCCGCGGCGACGATCAGCGCGAGCCCCAGGAGCAGCAGCGCGAGGCCGTCCTTGCGGTGCGCCGGGTCGAGCCCCTTGGCGCCACGCCCCACGCCGCGGAACATCGCGCCGACGGCGTGAGCCGTGCCGAGCCAGACGGCGCGCGCCACGCGGTACACACCGCTGGTGGGCGACGGGGCGGGTTGGGGCGGGGGCGCCTTCTTGGCGGGAGCCTTCTTCGCGGGCGCGGACTTCTTCGCGGCGGACTTCTTGGCGGGCGCGGCTTTCTTCGCCGGCCCCGCGCTACGGCCGGCGCTCTTCGCGGTGCCCGCCGTGCCCTGGGAACCCTTGCCGGACGTACGTGAGGCCATGGTGCCGAGGTTACCGGTGTTGATGGCCGTGAACACGTGCGACTACCGCTTCACCCGTCCGTGTCGCTGTGCGGAGGACGCGAACTGACGCCCGTTCACCGCCGGGCGCTGGCCTCGTGACGCGTCGAGCGGCGGCGGGAAGCCGGGAGTTGGCCCGTACCCCGGACAACCGCCCGTCCCCGGCCGGGAATCGCGCCGCGCTTAAGATCCCGGTGCCGCGACGACGGCCTACGAGGGCATCGCGGCCGCGTTGCTGCCGGTGCCGGGCTCCAGGGCGTCGAGGGCCCGGCGCAGCCCGGTCAGCTTGCGCTCCAGGTGGGCGGCGGTCGCCACGGCGGCGGCGTCCGCCGACTCGTCGTCGAGCTGCTTGGAGAGCGCCTCGGCCTGCTCCTCGACGGCCGCGAGCCGCGCCGAGAGCTCGGCGAGCAGTCCCGCGGGCTCCGCCTCGCGGTCGGGGTCGTCCGCGTCACCCTCCAGCTGGAGCCGGAGCAGTGCCGCCTGCTCGCGCAGCTTGCAGTTCTTCATGTACAGCTCGACGAAGACCGAGACCTTGGCCCGCAGCACCCACGGGTCGAACGGCTTCGAGATGTAGTCCACCGCACCGGCCGCGTAACCCCGGAAGGTGTGGTGCGGGCCGTGGTTGATCGCAGTGAGGAAAATGATCGGGATGTCCCGTGTCCGCTCCCGCCGCTTGATGTGCGCGGCGGTCTCGAAACCGTCCATGCCTGGCATCTGGACGTCCAGCAGAATGACCGCGAAATCGTCCGTGAGCAGCGCTTTGAGCGCTTCCTCCCCTGACGATGCCCGTACCAGGGTCTGATCGAGCGCAGAGAGGATGGCCTCCAGCGCCAGCAGATTCTCCGGCCGGTCATCGACCAGGAGGATCTTGGCCTTCTGTACCATGGCCCGTCCTCCTCGCCCCGGAAATGCACCGGGCGCCGCCCCAGGGGACGACTCCCTTACGCCGTCCGTCCTTGTGCCGGTCATGGTAGCCGCACCCCGCCCGTCACCACACCCTGTCACCGCGATGTCACTGTGCACACAGCGGAAACGCGGTGGGGGACCAGAAGGTTCCCCGTACAGCGCCTTCTCACACCCCTGTGGGCACAGTCGATCAGCAACTCATCGCGATTCGCTCCCTGAATGATCACTTCCCATGCATCCACTGCTCCATTACGGAAAGAAGATGATCAGGGTCGACGGGCTTGGTGACGTAGTCGGAAGCACCGGATTCGATCGCCTTCTCCCGGTCCCCCTTCATCGCCTTCGCCGTCAACGCGACGATCGGCAGCCCGGCGAACTGCGGCATCCGGCGGATAGCCGTCGTCGTGGCGTAACCGTCCATCTCCGGCATCATGATGTCCATCAGGACGACCGCCACATCGTCGTGCTGTTCCAGGACCTCGATCCCGACCCGGCCGTTCTCCGCGTACAGCACCGTGAGCCCGTGCTGCTCCAGCACGCTGGTGAGGGCGAAGACATTGCGGATGTCGTCGTCGACGATGAGGACCTTCTCACCGCGGAACCGGAACGTCCGGCGGACCTCGGGCTCCTCCTGCGCGGCAAGCGCCCACGGCTCCTGCGGCGCCGACGGCGTGCTGCTGCTGCTGCTGCTGCGCGACGGCAGCGCTGGCCGCCGCTCCGCGCCCTCCAGGCTCTTGCGGCGGCGCCGCATCAGCCCGGAGACACCTGCCGAACCCTGTGCCGAGGCCACCGGCTCCACGGCCGGGCCGGGCTCCGCCAGCAGCCCCTCCTCGATCCCGGTGCCGGACACCTCACCGGCCTGCGGGTAGCCCTGCGGCGGCAACTCCCGCGGGTGCAACGGCAGATACAGCGTGAACGTCGAGCCGCGGCCCGGCTCGCTCGCCGCGTGGATCTCGCCGCCCAGCAGCCGGGCGATCTCCCGGCTGATGGACAGCCCGAGCCCCGTGCCGCCGTACTTGCGGCTGGTCGTGCCGTCCGCCTGCTTGAACGCCTCGAAGATCACCAGCATCTTGCTGGACGCGATCCCGATGCCGGTGTCGGTGACCGAGAACGCGATCAGATCGGCGCTCGCGTCACGCAGCGAACCGGCCTCCAGGAGCTGCTCGCGGATGGCGTGCGGCACGTCCTCGTTCGCGAGCCGGATGACCAGCTCCACCGCCCCGCTGTCGGTGAATTTCACCGCGTTGGACAACAGGTTCCGCAGCACCTGCAACAGCCGCTGTTCATCCGTACGCAGCGTCGCGGGCAGTTCCGGAGATACCCGTACGGAGAAATCGAGCCCCTTCTCCGCCGTGAGCGGCCGGAAGGTCGCCTCCACGTAATCCACCAGCTGGACCAGCGCGATCCGGGTCAGACTGACATCCATCTTGCCCGCCTCGACCTTTGTCAGATCGAGAATGTCGTTGATCAGCTGAAGCAGATCGGAACCGGCGCCGTGGATCGTCTCGGCGAATTCCACCTGCTTCGGCGAGAGATTGCCCTCGGCGTTGTCCGCGAGCAGCTTCGCCAGGATGAGCAGCGAGTTCAGCGGCGTACGCAACTCGTGCGACATATTGGCCAGGAACTCGGACTTGTAGCGCATCGAGACCGCGAGCTGCTCGGCACGCTCCTCCAGAACCTGCCGGGCCTCTTCGATCTCGGTGTTCTTGACCTCGATGTCGCGGTTCTGCTGGGCCAGCAGTTCGGCCTTCTCCTCCAGTTCCGCGTTGGAGGCCTGCAGCGCCTTCTGCCGGTTCTCCAACTCCTGGGAACGGTCGCGCAATTGCACGGCCAGCTCCTGGGACTGTTCGAGAAGCTTCTCCGTCTTCGTATTGACGCTGATCGTGTTGACGCTCGTCGCGATCATTTCGGCGAGCTGGTTGAGGAAGTCGCGCTGGATGTGGGTGAACGGCTGGAACGACGCGAGCTCGATCACGCCGAGGACCTTCCCCTCGAAGAGCACCGGCAGCACGATCACATGCGCGGGCGGCGCCTCCCCGAGGCCGGACGAGATCTTCAGGTACCCCGGCGGCACGTTGTCCACCTGAATGGTCCGCTTCTCCTCGGCGGCCGTGCCGATGAGCGTCTCGCCCGGCCGGAAGGACGTCGGCATCGAGCCTGCCGAATAGCCGTAGCTGCCGCGCATGCAGAGCTCGTACGAGCCCTCCGCGTCGCTGTCCGCGCCCACCCCGGTGTCGCCGGTCGGCATGGCCAGGAAGAACGCGCCGTGCTGCGCGGAGACGACCGGGGTCAGCTCGCTCATGATCAGCGAGGCCACGTCGTCCAGGTCACGGCGGCCCTGCATCAGGCCGGAGATCCGGGCGAGGTTGCCCTTGAGCCAGTCCTGCTCCTTGTTGGTCGCCGTGGTGTCGCGCAGGTTGGCGATCATGGTGTTGATGTTGTCCTGGAGAGCCTGGATCTCGCCGGCCGAGTCCACGTCGATCTTCAGGTTGAGATCACCGCGGGTCACCGCGGTGGCGACGGCCGCGATGGCCCGCACCTGACGGGTGAGGTTCCCGGCCATCTCGTTCACCGACTCGGTGAGGTCACGCCAGGTGCCGTCGACGTCCCTGACCCGCGCCTGGCCGCCCAGCTGCCCCTCCGTGCCCACCTCGCGGGCCACCCGGGTCACCTGCTCGGCGAAGCTCGACAGCTGGTCGACCATCGTGTTGATGGTGTTCTTCAGCTCCAGGATCTCGCCCCGGGCATCGATGTCGATCTTCTTGGTGAGGTCGCCCTTGGCGATGGCGGTGGTGACCGCGGCGATCTGGCGCACCTGACCAGTCAGGTTGGACGCCATCGAGTTCACCGACTCGGTCAGGTCCTTCCACGTACCGGAGACCCCGGGCACCCGCGCCTGGCCGCCCAGCTCACCTTCCGTGCCCACCTCACGGGCGACCCGCGTCACCTCGTCGGCGAACGACGACAGCGTCGTCACCATGGTGTTGACGGTGTCCGCGAGCTCGGCGACCTCGCCGCGTGCCTCGACCGTGACCTTCTTGCGCAGATCGCCGTTGGCGACCGCCGAGGAGACCCGGGAGATGTTCCGCACCTGGCTGGTCAGGTTGTTGGCCATCAGGTTGACGTTGTCGCTCAGGTCCTTCCAGATGCCCGTCGCACCCGGCACCCGTGCCTGGCCGCCGAGGATGCCCTCGGTGCCCACCTCACGGGCGACCCGCGTCACCTCGTCGGCGAAGTTGAGCAGCTGGTCGACCATGGTGTTGACGGTCGTGACCAGTTCGAGGATCTCGCCCCGCGCGTCGACGGTGATCTTCTTGGAGAGGTCTCCGTTGGCGACCGCGGTGGTGACCTCGGCGATGTTGCGGACCTGCATGGTCAGGTTGTTCGCCATGCGGTTGACGGACTGGGTCAGGTCCTTCCACGTGCCGGAGACTCCCTGCACCTCGGCCTGGCCGCCGAGGATGCCCTCCGTACCCACCTCACGGGCGACCCGCGTCACCTGCTCGGCGAAGTTCGACAGCTGGTCGACCATCGTGTTGATGGTGTTCTTCAGCTCCAGGATCTCGCCCCGCGCGTCCACGTCGATCTTCTGCGACAGGTCG
>NZ_JBHVVM010000008.1:0-5826 GCF_042883525.1 Streptomyces sp. NPDC058195 | reverse complement strand
GCGAAGTTCGACAGCTGGTCGACCATCGTGTTGATGGTGTTCTTCAGCTCCAGGATCTCGCCCCGCGCGTCCACGTCGATCTTCTGCGACAGGTCACCGCGCGCCACCGCCGTGGCAACCTGCGCGATGTTACGGACCTGAGCGGTCAGGTTGCCCGCCATACCGTTCACCGAATCGGTCAGATCGCGCCACACCCCGGCAACACCGGGCACCTGCGCCTGACCGCCGAGCCGCCCGTCGGTGCCCACCTCGCGAGCGACCCTGGTCACCTGCTCGGCGAAGGCGGAGAGCTGGTCGACCATCGTGTTGATGGTGTTCTTCAGCTCCAGGATCTCGCCCCGCGCGTCCACGTCGATCTTCTGCGACAGGTCGCCCTGCGCCACCGCCGTGGTCACCTGGGCGATCTGGCGGACCTGGGACGTCAGGTTCCCGGCCATGAAGTTGACGGAGTCGGTGAGCTCCTTCCAGGTGCCCGAGACTCCGGGCACCCGCGCCTGGCCCCCGAGCTGGCCCTCCGTACCCACGTCACGCGCCATCCGCGTCACCTGATCGGCGAAGCTCGACAGCTGCGCCACCATCGTGTTGACGGTGTTCTTCAGCTCCAGCATCTCCCCCGCGACATCCACGGTGACCTTCTGCGACAGATCACCATTGGCCACCGCGGTCGTCACCTGCGCGATGTCCCGCACCTGCCCCGTGAGGTTGCGGAACGCCGCGTTCACCGAGTCGGTCAGGTCCTTCCAGGTCCCCGCCGCCCCCGGCACCTCGGCCTGACCGCCCAGCCGGCCCTCGACCCCGACCTCCCGGGCCACCCGGGTCACTTCCGAACCAAAGGCCTGAAGCTGCGCCACCATCGTGTTGACGGTGTTCTTCAGCTCCAGCATCTCCCCCGCGACATCCACGGTGACCTTCTGCGACAGATCACCGTTGGCCACCGCCGTGGTCACCTGCGCGATGTCCCGCACCTGCGTCGTCAGGTTGCGGAAGACCGTGTTCACCGAGTCGGTCAGGTCCTTCCAGGTCCCCGCCGCCCCCGGCACCTTCGCCTGACCGCCCAGCCGGCCCTGGCCGCCGACCTCGCTGGCCACCCGGGTCACCTCGTCGGCGAAGAGCCGCAGCGTGTCGGTCATCTGGTTGATGGTCTCGGCCAGCTGCGCGACCTCGCCGCGGGCGCTCACGGTCACCTTCTGGGACAGGTCACCGTTGGCGACCGCCGTCGTCACCTCCGCGATCCCGCGCACCTGTGAGGTGAGGTTCCCCGCCATGGTGTTGACGGAGTCGGTCAGGTCCTTCCACACCCCGGCCACGCCCGGCACCTCGGCCTGCCCGCCGAGCTCGCCCTCCGTGCCCACCTCACGGGCGACCCGCGTCACCTCCGAGGAGAACGACGACAGCTGGTCGACCATCGTGTTCACGGTGTTCTTCAGCTGGAGCATCTCACCGGCCACATGGACGGTGACCTTCCGCGACAGATCGCCCTTGGCCACCGCCGTCGTCACCAGGGCGATGTCCCGCACCTGCGCGGTCAGCCGGTAGGCCATGGTGTTCACGGAGTCCGTGAGGTCCTTCCAGGACCCGGACATCCCGCGCACCTGGGCCTGGCCGCCCAGCTTGCCCTCGGTACCCACCTCGACCGCGACGCGGGTCACCTGCTCGGTGAACGCCGACAGCTGGTCGACGAGGCTGTTGACCGTACGGGCGACCTTCAGGAACTCGCCGCGCAGCGGCCGTACCGTTTCGTCGGAGGCGTGCGACCGCAGCTCCATCCGCTGTTCGAGATCGCCGTCGGCCACCGCCGACAGCACCCTGCCGACCTCCGAGACCGGGCGGGCCAGATCGTCGACCAGCTCGTTGGAGGCGTCGATCGCGGCGGCCCAGGAGCCCTCGCAGGCACCCGTCTCCAGCCGCTCGGTGAGCTTCCCCTCGCGTCCGACCACCCGTCGCACCCGGGCCAGCTCGCCGGTCAGGTGCAGGTTGCGGTCCGCGACTTCGTTGAAGACCGCCGCGATCTCCGCCATCACACCGTCGCCCGAGACGGTCAGACGCCTGCGGAAATTCCCGTCGCGCATCGCCACCAGACCGGCCAGCAGTCTGTTGAGCGCTGCCGCGTCGACATCGATGGTTCCATTGCGCTGTTTCCTCACGGACTGTCCGCCTTTTGTGCGCGTGCTCTTGCCCCGCGCCGCCACGCCAGACTCCACCGTGTCCCTCCCGCAGGGGTTGACCGTATCGCTCGGGCCGTATCTGGGAGCTTGCCCAGTTCTTACTTTGGCTCACCGCCACAGCCCACCGTTGACGGGTGACCATGGGGACGTCAAATCGTTGAAACGTACCAGGCGCGACTCGGCGGGGGTGCGACCCCAGGAGGTTGCCCCGCGTCCTCCCGCCGAGAAGCCCACACTTGTCCGGTCACAGGTCCGTTCCTGTTCGCTCCTGCCCGAAGTCGCCCCTCGTGTATCCGGCACGGAGAACGAGCGTCTAGCCTGGCAGGCGTATCGAAGCGGCGAGAAACGGGCACAGGACTCGGGGAAGCGACGAGACACCATATGGGGAGTGCTGTGATCACCGCGCGTGCGGCCGCCACCTTCGACCCGGTCGGCCGCTCCGTAGCGACCGCTCGCGCCTTCGTGCGTGACACCCTCCAGGGGTGGGGCTACACCGATGTCGTCGACGACGCGGTCGTCCTCACCAGCGAGCTGGTGACCAACGCCGTGATCCATGCGGGCACCGCCGCCGACGTCCTGTGTCTACGCACCGAGGACGGCGTCCGCATCGAGGTCTCCGACCACTATCCGGAGCGTGAGATCCCGCTCCAGAGCTCCGGCCTGGAGTTCGGCAGCCCGGACCGTGAGAACGGCCGCGGGCTGCTGCTCTGTGCGGCACTCGCCGCTCGGTGGGGCGTCGAGTACTCACCCACCCGCAAGCACGTCTGGTTCCAGCTAGATCTCCCGGAACGCCCGGTCGGCATCCGGTCGGCGGGCCCACAACTCCCTGTGGGGCTTCTGCCGGTCGCCGACGAGCGCGTACGGGTGGCGGTCGTCCAGATCGACAGCGCCGGCTCCATCGCGGCCTGGAACGAGGACGCCGGGTTCCTTTTCGGCCATACCGCGGAGCAGGTCGACGGAAAACAGTTCACTGACTTCACCGCCTGGCCGCAGACCCCCGGCACCAACACGGGCATCGCCGACGCCCTCCAGCTCTCGCGCTGGGAAGGCAGCTACGGAATCCGCGACATCGACGGCCGGATCGTCCCCGTCTACGCCTCGCACCTCAGGGTCCGTGACACGCAGGGCGAGCCGTCGACGGTCTGCCTGCTCGTCCGCGACTACGAGCGCGCCGTACTCCAGTCGCCGCCCCGCACCCCGGTGTCCGACACGACCGCCGAGAGCGGCAAGACCGACCCGTTCGAGATCTTCATCGGCTCTCCCGCCCCCGACGACCTCGACGGCCTGCTTCAGCGCACGGTCGAACGGGCCCGCGACATGTTCGACGCCGACGCCGCTTTCCTGCTGCTCGCCACGGACGACGAGACGGAGCTGGAGGTACGGGCCACCACAGGCCTGCCCTCCGCCCGTCAGCGGTTCGCCCGTGTCCCGGTGGAGGCTGGCACCGGACGGTACGGCTCCGCCCGGATGCCCGCCGTCCACGAGGACCTGGACAACGTCCCGGGCGCCGTCCCGCTGCTCGCCGGAACCGGCATGCGTTCCGTCGTCACCGTCCCGCTGAAGGTCGAGGGGCGGCTCACGGGCTCGCTGGGGGTCTCCGCGGAGGCGGCCGGCCGCTATACGAACGAGGAGGCCCTGCGCCTGCAGTTCGCCGCCGACCGGATCGCGCTGGCCGTCGAATCGGCCCGCCTCGGTGAGCTGGAGCGGCTCCGCCGCGGCTCGCTGTCCTTCCTGGTCGAGGCCTCCGACCTGCTCGCCGGAACCCTCGACCGGGACCAGACACTGGCGCTGATGGCCCAGATGACGGTCCCTACCCTGGCCACCTGGTGCGCCGTCTACACGATCGCCGACCAGGCCTCCGACCCGTACCTCTCCTACGTCCTGCACGAGGACGAGGACCGCATCGACGGTCTCAAGGCCCTCCTTTCCCGGATCGCCCCGCCGGATCCCGTCCCGACACCCGGCGTCCGGGTATGGACCGCCCCGTCCGAAGCCGCGCACCAGGCGGCGCTGCGCAGTTCGATGCGCACCCTGGGCCTCGGCGAGAACGGCCGGCTCGGCGAACCGGGCAGGCTCGGCCCCGGCATGCGTACGACGCTGGCCACCGCGGCCGCCGTGGGCGGTGAGACGGTCGTGCTGCCACTGGTGGCCCGCAACCGCGTCATCGGCATGCTGACGCTCGGGAAGCCTTCCGACGACCACTTCCGCCAGGAGATCCTGGAACTGGCCGAGGACCTCTCCCGTCGTGCCGCGCTCGCTCTCGACAACGCCCGTCTCTACTCGGAGCGCATGGCGATCAGCCAGTCCCTTCAGCGCAGCCTGCTGCCGCCGGGCCTGCCCGAGATCCCCAACGTCGAGATCGAGGTCATCTACCGGGCGGCCGGCGAGGGCAACGAGGTCGGCGGCGACTTCTACGACGTCTTCCCCATCCGCGACGGCGCGTACGGCTTCGCCATCGGCGACGTCTGCGGTACGGGCCCGCAGGCCGCGGCCGTCACCGGCCTGGCCCGGCACGCGCTGCGTCTGCTGGCCCGCGAGGGCTTCGGCGGTCCCGCCGTCCTGGAGCGCCTCAACGCCGCCATCCTCGACGAGGGTTCCCGCAGCCGCTTCCTGACCCTGCTGTACGGCGAGCTGTGGCCGCAGGAGGACGGCAGCGCCCTGCTGAAGGTGGTCTGCGCGGGACACCCGCTGCCGCTGCGCCTGCGCCAGGACGGCTCGGTCGAGGCCGCCGCCGAACCGCAGCCCCTGCTCGGGGTCATCGAGGACCTCGAACTGTACGAGCAGACGGTCACCCTCGCCCCCGGCGACGTCCTCCTGTGTGTCACCGACGGCGTCACGGAACGGCGTGAGGGCACCCGCATGCTGGGCGACGACGGCCTCGCGGATGTTCTGGCGACCTGCACCGGCCTCACGGCAGGGGCGGTGGCCGCGCGCATCCTGCGGGCGGTGGAGCGCTTCGCCGCCGAGCCCGCCTCGGACGACATGGCCATCCTCGCCATGCGCGTGCCCGAGCCGCCCACCGTGTAGTCCGAAGTCCAGCGCCAACGAGAAAGGCCCCCGCCAGATGGCGGGGGCCTTTCCTTTTTCTGCTGAGCCCCAATGCGGAATCGAACCGCAGACCTTCTCCTTACCATGGAGACGCTCTACCGACTGAGCTATTGGGGCCTTGCTGCCCTGCGGCAACGAGCTAAAGCATACCCTGAACTCAGGGATGGTCAAAACCGCTGCCCGGAGCAGACTCTGACGAGCGCTCACGGAGGCCAGTGTGCCCCCGGGCCCCTGGCTGACCAGCCGCGGCGACCCTCATTCCTGCACGGAACTCCACACATCGCACATGAGGGCATAAAACGCGAAAAAGCCCCGTGTCCTGACGGACACGGGGCTTTCCCGAAAAGGAGTTCGGCGGCGTCCTACTCTCCCACAGGGTCCCCCCTGCAGTACCATCGGCGCTGAAAGGCTTAGCTTCCGGGTTCGGAATGTAACCGGGCGTTTCCCTAACGCAATGACCACCGAAACACTATGAAACAAACAACAACCAGAACAAGGCCGTTCGTTATTTCAGAACAAACACAGTGGACGCGAGCAACTGAGGACAAGCCCTCGGCCTATTAGTACCAGTCAGCTCCACCCGTTACCGGGCTTCCACATCTGGCCTATCAAC
>NZ_JBHVVM010000007.1:223138-314335 GCF_042883525.1 Streptomyces sp. NPDC058195 | reverse complement strand
GACCACCTCCTGGAGACCACCGGCCGCGAGCTGCGCAAGCTCATGAGCTGGGTCAACGACGAGGACGCGTAGCACCGGCGCCCCGGGGCGGGCCCGCACACCCGCCCCGGGCCAGGCCGCTCAGCCGATCTCCAGCAGCAGGTCACCCGCCTCGACCTGCTGGACGCCGCCGATCGCCAGGCGCCGCACCGTCCCGGAGGCCTGTGCGGTGATCGACGCCTCCATCTTCATCGCCTCGATGGTGGCGACGGTCTGACCGGCCGTCACCTGAGCACCCTGCTCCACCTGAAGCGTGACGACCCCGGCGAACGGCGCCGCGACGTGCCCCGCGTTGCCGCGGTCCGCCTTCTCCGCGGCCTTCACCTCCGTGGCGACCGACCGGTCCCGCACCGACACCGGCCTCAACTGCCCGTTGAGCGTGGCCAGCACGCTGCGGAAGCCGCGCTCGTCCGGCTCGGAGACGGCCTCCAGCTCGATCAGCAGCGTGACCCCCGGTTCGAGAGTCACCGTGTGCTCGGTCTCCGGTTCCAGCCCGTACAGGAAGTCCCGGGTCGGCAGCACCGAGGTGTCGCCGTACGCCTCCCGGTGCGCCTCGAACTCCTTGGCCGGGCCCGGGAAGAGCAGCCTGTTCAACGTCGTACGCGGCGACTTCCGCAGCCCCTCGCGGTCCTCCTCCGACAGCCGGGGCACCTGCTCCTTCGCCGGACGGCCCCGCAGCGCCCGGGTCCGGAACGGCTCGGGCCAGCCGCCGGGCGGATCGCCCAGCTCCCCGTGCAGGAAGCCGATCACGGAGTCCGGCACGTCGAACCTGCCCGGGTCGGCCTCGAAGTCCGCCGCGCCGACCCCCGCCCCCACCAGATGCAGCGCCAGATCGCCCACCACCTTGGACGAGGGCGTCACCTTCACCAGCCGGCCGAGCATGCGGTCCGCCGCCGCGTAGCAGTCCTCGATCAGCTCGAAACGGTCGCCCAGACCGAGCGCGATGGCCTGCTGACGCAGATTGGACAGCTGCCCGCCGGGGATCTCGTGGTGGTAGATCCGTCCGGTCGGCGAGGCCAGCCCGGACTCGAAGGGGGCGTACACCTTGCGGGCCGCTTCCCAGTACGGCTCCAGATCGCCCACCGCCGCCAGCGACAGGCCCGTGGCCCGCTCGGTGTGGTCGGTGGCCGCCACCAGCGCCGACAGGGACGGCTGGCTGGTCGTACCGGCCATGGACGCGACCGCCGCGTCGACCGCGTCCACCCCCGCGTCGATCGCGGCGATCAGCGTGGCGAGCTGTCCGCCCGCGGTGTCGTGGGTGTGCAGATGGACCGGCAGGTCGAACCGCTCCCGCAACGCCGTGACCAGGGTGCGGGCGGCTGGCGGGCGCAACAGCCCCGCCATGTCCTTGATCGCCAGTACATGCGCGCCCGCTTCCACGATCCGCTCGGCGAGCCGCAGATAGTAGTCCAGGGTGTACAGGGTCTCGCCGGGGTCGGACAGGTCCGCGGTGTAGCAGAGCGCCACCTCGGCGAGCGAGGTGCCGGTGGCGCGCACGGCGTCGATCGCCGGACGCATCTGGTCCACGTCGTTGAGGGCGTCGAAGATCCGGAAGATGTCCATCCCCGCGCTCGCGGCCTCGGCGACGAACGTCTCGGTGACCTCGGTCGGGTAGGGCGTGTAGCCGACCGTGTTGCGGCCGCGCAGCAGCATCTGGGTGCAGATGTTGGGCACTGCCTCCCGCAGCTTGACCAGCCGCTCCCACGGGTCCTCGGCCAGGAAGCGCAGCGCCACGTCGTACGTCGCGCCGCCCCAGCATTCGAGGCTCAGCAGGTGCGGAACGGTCCGCGCGACATGCGGTGCCACGGTCAGCAGATCTCGGGTACGCACCCGGGTGGCCAGCAGCGACTGGTGGGCGTCCCGGAACGTCGTGTCGGTGACGGCCACGGCTGCCTGGGCGCGCAGTCCGGCGGCGAACGCCTCCGGGCCCAGGGCCGCGAGCCGCTGCCGGGAACCGGACGGCGGGGTGCCCGGCTGCAGCGCGGGCAGCTTGTCCGCGGGGTCGATCACGGCGGGGCGGGGTCCGTACGGCCGGTTGACGGTGATCTCGGCGAGGTAGCCGAGCATGCGGCTGCCGCGGTCGGCGGACGGGCGGGCCCGGATCAGCTCCGGATGCGCCTCGATGAAACCGGTCGTGACGTGCCCCGCCCGGAAGTCGGGCTGGTCCAGCACGGCGCCCAGGAACGGCAGGTTGGTCGCCACGCCCCGGATGCGGAACTCGGCGATGGCCCGGCGCGCCCGGCGGGCCGCGTTGGCGAAGTCGTGTCCGTGGCAGGTGAGCTTGACGAGCATGGAGTCGAAGTGCGCGGACACCTCCGCACCGGTGTGGACGGTGCCGCCGTCCAGCCGGACGCCGGGCCCGCCGGGGGAGCGGTACGCGGAGATCGTGCCGGTGTCCGGCCGGAAGCCGTTCGCCGGGTCCTCCGTGGTGATCCGGCACTGGAGCGCCGTGCCGTTGAGGGTGATGTCGTCCTGGGTCAGGCGCAGTTGGGGCAGCGTCATGCCCGCCGCGATGCGCAGCTGCGCGATGACCAGGTCGCGCCCGGTGACCTGCTCGGTCACGGTGTGCTCCACCTGGATGCGCGGGTTCATCTCGATGAAGACGTGATGGCCGTCGCCGTCCACGAGGAACTCGACGGTGCCCGCGTTCACGTAGCCGATGTGACGGGCGAAGGCGACGGCGTCGGCGCAGATCCGCTCCCGCAGCGCCGGATCGAGGTGCGGGGCGGGCGCGATCTCGACGACCTTCTGGTGGCGGCGCTGCAACGAGCAGTCCCGCTCGTACAGATGCACCACGCTGCCCTCGGCGTCGGCGAGGATCTGCACCTCGATGTGGCGGGGATCGATCACCGCCTGCTCCAGGAAGACCGTCGCGTCGCCGAACGCGGAGCGCGCCTCGCGCATCGCCGCGTCGATGGCCTCCCGCAGCTCCGCGGGCCCGGCGACCCGGCGCATGCCGCGCCCGCCGCCGCCCGCGACGGCCTTCACGAAGACCGGGAAGCCGATCCCGTCCGCGGCGGCCACGAGCGCGTCCACGTCCGTCGAGGGTGCGGACGACCTCAGCACGGGCACCCCGGCCTCCCGGGCCGCCGCGACCGCCCGGGACTTGTTCCCGGTCAGGTTCAGCACCGGGGCGGGCGGGCCGACGAAGGTGATCCCGGCCTCCGCGCACGCCGCCGCGAGGTCCGGGTTCTCCGACAGGAAGCCGTAGCCGGGGTAGACCGCGTCGGCCCCCGCCCTGCGGGCCGCGCCGATCACCTCGTCCACCGAGAGATAGGCGCGTACGGGATGGCCGCGCTCTCCGATCAGGTAGGCCTCGTCGGCCTTGGCCCGGTGGAGGGAGTTGCGGTCCTCGTAGGGAAACACGGCGACGGTGGAGACGCCGAGCTCGAACGCCGCGCGAAAGGCGCGGATCGCGATCTCGCCGCGGTTGGCGACCAGTACCTTCTCGAACATCGGACTCCCCAGTCGTGTCACGGGTGTGTGGCGTCAGGTAAGGCGATGTGGATCTCGGGCGCGAAGCGTTCGCCACCGTACCGGAGTCCCGCCCCCGCGGTCGTGGACGCCCGTGCGCACACCGTTCCCCGTCGGCCTCACATCGCCCCGTCGGCCGCCTTCACCGCGAGGTAGCGGGCGGGGAACTCGCCGCCGCCGTGCACCGCCAGATCCGCCCCGCTGACATAGCCGGACAGTCCGCTCGCGAGAAACAGGCAGGCCCGGGCGATGTCCCCGGGCACGGCCATCCGCCGCATCGGGATCACCCCCGCCACCGACGCCGCGCCGCCCGCCCCGTAGACCGCCGCCGCGTCCGGGGTGTGGACCGGGCCCGTGGTGATGTGGTTGACCCGGACCATGGGCGCCCACTCCAGCGCCAGGGCCCGGGTGAGGTTGAGCAGTCCGGCCTTGGCGGCGGAGTAGGCGGCGGTGCCGGGCTGCGGGTCATGGGCGGAGACACTGCCGATGTTGACGATCGAGCCCCCGCTCTCCTGGGCCCGCATCACACGGTGCGCCGCCTGCGACACGTAGAACGGCGCCAGCAGATTGAGCGCGACGATCTTCTCCACGAACCGCGGCGACACGGTGGCCGCGTCGGCGTCCGGCGAGCCGCCCGCGTTGTTGACCAGTGCGTCGAGCCGGCCGAATCGCTCCGCCGCCTCCGCCACCAGCGCCCCCGCCGCCGCCGGGTCGCGCACATCGGCCGCGACGAAGACCGCGGAGCGGCCCCCGGCCGCGGGCAGCACCCGGGGTGTGGTGCGCCCGCAGACCACCACCCGGGCCCCGGCGCCGAGGAACGCTTGCGCGATCCGGGCCCCGATCCCCTTGGTGCCGCCGGTGACCAGCGCCACGCGCCCCGTGAAGTCCCAGCCACCGTCGGTGTCCATGCCGTGAGCCTCCCTGATCGGTGCGGCGTCAGTGCGCCGGCAGGCCGAGCCCGGCGGCGAGCCGCGCCCGGTGGTGCGCGGGCGCGCCGAACAGCTCGCCCGCGCCGTGCGCCCGCTTGAAGTAGCGGTGCGCGTCGTGCTCCCAGGTGATGCCGATCCCGCCGTGCAGCTGGATCATCTCGCCCGCCACCGCCGAGAACGCCTCGGAGCAGACGGACTTGGCGACGGCGGCGGCCCGCGGCAGCGCGTCCGGCTCCGTATCGGCGGCGTACGCGGCCCCGAGCGCCGCCGACCGCGCCGACTCCACCAGCACGTACGCGTCCGCCAGCCGGTGCTTGACCGCCTGGAACGAACCGATGGGCCGCCCGAACTGGACCCGGTCGCGGGCGTAGGCGACGGTGAGCTCCAGACAGCGTCCGGCCGCGCCCGCCTGCTCCGCGGCGAGGGCCGCGCACGCCAGGTCCCCTGCCCGCTCCAGGCACCGGCCGCCGTCCCCGTCCGCGCCCAGCAGCCGCCCCTCGGCGCCCGCGAACACCCACCGGGCCTGGCCGCGGGTGGAATCCATGGTCACCACGGGCTCCCGGCGCACCCCGGCGGCACCGGGCGCCACCTCGAAGAGCGAGATCCCCGCCGCCGTACGGGCCGCCACGAGCAGTACGCCGATGTCCGGCCAGTCCAGCACGTGTTCCTTGGCCCCGCTGATCAGCCAGCCGCCTCCCGGGCGCGGGTTCGCTTCGGCGCGGACCGCCGCCCCGTCCCAGGACCCGTCCTCGGCCCAGGCCAGGGCGCCCACCGAGGTGCCCTCGGCGAGCCCCGGCAGCAGCCGCCCGCAGGCCGCCCGGTCGCCGGTGGCCAGCAGCGCCCCGGCGGTGAGCACCGCCGAACCCAGGTACGGCACCGGGCTCAGGCACCGGCCCAGCTCCTCCATCAGCACGTGGACGTCCCGGGCCCCGCCGCCCAGTCCGCCGTACTCCTCCGGCACGGTCAGCGCGGCGGCACCGACCTGCGCGGTCAGCGGCGCCCAGGCCGCCGCGTCCTGGTGCTTCGTCAGCACGGTGCGCACCGCCGACCGCAGCTGCTCCTGTTCCCTGGTCAGCCTCATCGGGCCGCTCCTCTCGGTATGCGGTCAGGCGGTCAGGCGGCCAGGACCCGGGCCCGGCAGGCGGCCGGGGTGCCCCAGGCGTCGCGCAGCGGCCGGGCCTTGCGCATCCACAGCGACAGGTCCAGTTCGTCGGTGTACCCCACCGCCCCGTGCAGCTGAAGGGCGGTGCGCGCCGCCCCATACGCGGCCTCGCCCGCCGCGACCTTGGCCGCGGCCACCTCGCGGCCCGCCGCCCCGTCCCCGGTGGCGAGCGCGAGCGCGGCGCCGTGCACCAGGGGCCCGGCGAACTCCAGGGCCAGCAGGGTGTCGGCCAGCCGGTGCTTGACCGCCTGGAAGGACCCGATCGCCGTCCCGAACTGGGTGCGCTGCTGGACGTAGGCGACGGTACGGGCCAGCAGGGTACGGCCGACCCCGAGTGCCTGGGCCGCGGTGAGGAGCGCGGCCACCTCGGCCGCGTACCCCGCGGCCCCGGTCACCGCCGGGCCCCGGGCGAGGACGGCACCGCCCGTGGGCCGCGCCAGGCGCCGCGCCGGATCGGCCGAGGGCTGCACGGGCCCCGCCCCGGCCGCGAGGCGCAGCACATCACCCTCCACCACCAGGACCGCGTCGGCCGCGTCGGCGTCCAGCGCGTACGGGCTCAGCGCGGTCAGGCAGAGCGAGAGCTCCGCCGCACCCGAGGCGATCCCGGGCAGCCGTTCGGCGGCCAGCCGCGCGTCGCCGAGCCGGTCGATGAGGGCCGCCGCGGCGACCGTCTCGACCAGTGGCCCGGGTACGGCGTGCCGCCCCAGGACTTCGAAGGCCACGGCCAGTTCCAGCGGCAGCGGGCCGAATCCGTCGTGCTCGCGCGGCACGGCGAGGGCGAACACCCCGGCCTCGGCGAGCCGGTCCCGAAGGGCCCGCCCCGGTTTGTGGTCCCCGGCCGCCCAGGCCCGGATCGCGGCCGGGACGTCGCCGGAGGCGAGCCGCGCGTCGAGGGACCGGGCGAACTCCCGCTGCTCGGTGTCCAGGAGAAAGCGCATCAGCGGCGTCCCTTCGGCAGGCCCAGCAGCCGCTCGGCGACGATGTCGCGCTGGATCTCGTTGGTGCCCGCGTACACCGGTCCGGCCAGCGAGAAGGTGTAGCCCTCCGCCCAGCCGCCGGGCGGTGAGTCCGCCGCGTGATCGGCGAGTTCGCCGTACGGGCCCAGCAGGTCGAGCGCCGTCTCGTGGAGCGCGATGTCCAGCTCGGACCAGTAGAGCTTGTTGAGGCTGGAGGCGGCGGCCGGGGCGTCCTCGCCGTGCAGTACCCGGGAGGCGCCCGCGTAGGAGAACAGCCGGTAGGCGCGGGCCGCGATCACCGCGTCGGCGACCCGGTCGCGCAGCGCCGTGTCCCCGGGGTCGCCGTGGGTCCGCCACAGAGCGGTCAGCCGCTCGGCGGCGGCCGTGAAACGCCCGGGGCTGCGCAGGGTCAGCCCGCGTTCGTTGCCGGTGGTGCTCATCGCCACCCGCCAGCCCTGCCCGGCGTCGCCGATCACGTCCGCGTCCGGGACGAACACCCCGTCCAGGAAGAGTTCGGCGAACGCGGGCTTCCCGTCGAGCCGTCCGATGGGCCGCACCGTGACCCCTTCGGCGTCCAGCGGGAACATCAGATACGTCAGCCCCCGGTGCGGCCGGTCCGCGTCAGGGTCGCTGCGGAACAGGCCGAAGGCCCGGTCGGCGAAGGCGGCCCGGGAGGACCAGGTCTTCTGGCCGCTGAGCAGCCAGCCGCCTTCGGTCCGCACGGCCGTCGAGCGCAGCGAGGCCAGGTCCGAACCGGCCTCCGGCTCCGACCAGGCCTGCGCCCAGACCAGCTCGCCGCGCGCTGTCGGGGGCAGCAGCCGGGCCCGCTGCCCGGGAGTGCCGTACTCGAAGAGGGTCGGGGCCAGCAGGCTGATCCCGTTCTGGCCGACCCGGCCGGGGGCTCCTGCCGCGTAGTACTCCTCCTCGAAGAGCAGCCAGCGCAGCAGCGAGGCGCCGCGCCCGCCGTACTCCTCGGGCCAGGAGACCACCGACCAGCGGTCCGCGGCCAGTTCGGCCTCCCACTCGCGGTGGGCGGCGAAGCCCTCGGCGGTCTCCAGGGACGGCAGCGGGGCGGCCGGGACGTGGCGGGCCAGCCAGGCGCGGGCCTCGGCGCGGAAGGCCTCGTCGGCGGCGTCGAGAGCGAGGTCCATCAGGAGCCCGCCTCCTTCATCGCCCGGATGTCCATGCCGCCCAGCGCGTCGGAGGCGGTCTCGGCGTTGTGGGCGTGCGCCAGGTGGTGCAGGCCGAACACCGAGTCCATTCCGGCGTGCATCCCCTGGAGGTCCTCGGCCTGGTTGACGGCGCGCTTGGTCAGGGCCAGGCCCAGGCGGGGCATCTCGGAGATCCGCAGCGCCAGTTCCCGGGTGTGCCCGGCCAGTTCCTCCCGGGGCACGACGCGGTTGACCATGCCGACCTCGTACGCCCGCCGGGCGCTCATCCGGTCGCCGGTGAAGAGGAACTCCTTGGCGATCCTCGGAGGCATCACCCAGGGGTGCGCGAAGTACTCGACGCCGGGAATGCCCATGCGGACCACCGGATCGGCGAAGAAGGCGTCCTCGCTCGCCACGATCAGGTCGCAGACCCAGGCGAGCATCAGGCCCCCGGCCACGCAGGCGCCCTGCACGGAGGCGATGACCGGCTTCGGCAGCTCCCGCCAGCGGCGGCACATGCCCAGGTACACCTCGGACTCGCGGGCGAAGCGGCTCTCCGCGCCCTCCTTGTCCGAGTGGTCCCACCAGAGCCCGGCCCTGCGCTCGAAGGGGAGGTGCGCGTCCCGCTCGGGGGTGCCGATGTCGTGCCCGGCGGAGAAGTGCTTGCCCGCCCCGGCCAGGACGACGGCCTTCACCTCGCCGTCCTCGGCCGCGCGGTAGAACGCCCGGTCCAGGGCGTAGGTCATCGCGGAGTTCTGGGCGTTGCGGTAGTCGGGCCGGTTCATGGTCACCGTGGCGACAGGGCCCCGCTTCTCGTAGCGCACCGGCTCGTCGTGGGCAGTGGACATCCGCCCCTCCTTCCCTAACAAGTGTTTGGTAGATTAACGTACCGTCATGAGCAGCGTCGAGGAGTTCCGCCACGAGATCCGCGGCTGGCTGGCCGCCAACCTCACCGGTTCCTTCGCGGGCCTGCGCGGACGCGGCGGACCCGGGCGCGAGCACGAGGCCTTCGACGAACGCCTCGGCTGGGAGCGGCACATGGCGGCGGCGGGCTGGACGTGCGTGGGCTGGCCCGAGGAGTACGGCGGGCGCGGCGCGGGCATCGAGCAGCAGATCGCCTTCCACGAGGAGTACGCCCTGGCCGACGCCCCCGCGCGGGTCAACCACATCGGGGAGCAGCTGCTCGGGCCGACGCTGGTGGCCTTCGGCACCCCGGAACAGCGGGCCAGGTTCCTCCCGCCGATCGCCGCGGTCCAGGAGCTGTGGTGCCAGGGCTACAGCGAGCCCGACGCCGGGTCCGACCTGGCGAACGTGCGGACCAGGGCCGAACGGGACGGCCCCGACTGGGTCGTCACCGGACAGAAGATCTGGACGTCACTGGCCCACGAGGCCCAGTGGTGCTTCGTGGTCGCCCGCACCGAACCCGGCTCGTCCCGCCACCGCGGTCTGTCCTACCTGCTGGTCCCGCTGGACGGCCCCGGGGTGGAGATCCGGCCGATCACCCAGCTCACCGGCACCCACGAGTTCAACGAGGTCTTCTTCGACGGGGCCCGCACCCGCGCCGAGCACGTCGTGGGGGAACCGGGCGACGGCTGGCGCGTGGCCATGGCCACCCTGGGGTTCGAACGCGGCGTCTCCACCCTGGGCCAGCAGGTCGGCTTCCGGCGCGAACTGGAGGCCCTGATCGCCCTGGCCCGGCGCACCGGCGCCGCCGGGGATCCGCTGATCCGCGACCGGCTCGCCCGCGCCTGGACCGGGCTGGAAACCATCCGCTGCAACGCCCTGCGGATGCTCGACGGGGTCGCGGCCGGTGCGCCAGGCCCCGAGGCGTCCATCGGCAAGATCTTCTGGGCCACCTGGCACCGGGAGCTGGGCGAACTCGCCATGAGCGTGCTCGGCGCCGCGGGCACGACCGCCGCCGGGGGACCGTACGAACTCGACGACTGGCAGCGGCTGTTCCTCTTCTCGCGTGCCGACACCATCTACGCCGGGTCCAACGAGATCCAGCGCAACATCATCGCCGAGCGCGTCCTCGGCCTGCCGAAGGAGCCCCGCCCGTGACCCACCGGCCGACCTACGTAGCGGGCCACGCCCTCCTGGACGGGCGCACCGCCGTGATCACCGCCGCCGCGGGCGCCGGGATCGGCGGGGCGACCGCCCGCCGGTTCCTGGAGGAGGGGGCCCGGATCGTCATCGGCGACGCACACGAGCGCCGCCTGGGCGAGAGCGCCGACGCGCTCGCCGAGGAGTTCGGCGCGGACCGGGTCGCCGCTCTTGCCTGCGACGTCACCGACCAGCAACAGGTGGACGCCCTGTTCGGGTACGCCACCGGGCTCCACGGCGGCCTCGACATCGTCGTCAACAACGCGGGCCTCGGCGGCACCACCGAACTCGTCGACATGACCGACGAACAGTGGACGAAGGTCCTCGACGTCACCCTCAACGGCACCTTCCGCTGCACCCGCACCGCCCTGCGCCACCTCCGGGACGGCGGCAGCGGCGGGGTCGTCGTCAACAACGCCTCGGTCGTCGGCTGGCGCGCCCAGCGCGGCCAGGCCCACTACGCCGCCGCCAAGGCCGGGGTCATGGCGCTCACCCGGTGCGCCGCCCTGGAGGCCGCCGGATTCGGCGTACGCGTCAACGCCGTCGCACCGAGCCTGGCCATGCACCCGCACCTGGTGAAGGTGACCACGCCGGAGCTGCTCGCCGAACTCACCGAGCGCGAGGCCTACGGCCGCTACGCCGAGCCCTGGGAGGTCGCCAACGTCATCGTCTTCCTGGCCAGCGGCTACTCCGCGTACATGACCGGGGAGACCGTCTCCGTCAGCAGCCAGCGGGCGTGAGGGTGACCCCGGAACCCCGGTGCCGGACGACCGGCCGGAATCCTGGCCGCCGCCGAGCTGTTCGCCCCCACGGCCGCCGTGCCACCACCCGCCGGCGCCTCGCGGACCGCGCGGGTCTGCCCCTGGGAGGCCCCCACCACCCCGCCGGCCCCGGACGGCCGAGGACGGACGAGACGCCGACGGCCTCCCCCGGCGGACCGCGGGCGGGCCGCGAGGCCGTTCCCGACGCCGGGCCCGGAGCGCGCGAGACCCTCGCGCGGCGCGTCACCCACTCCTTCCGGCCGGTCGGCCGGCCCGGCCCCGAGGACACCGTCCACCGGAGGCGAGCCCCCGCGCAGCGGCCCCCACGGGCCCGGGAGGACCGTCCGCCCGTACCCGCCCGTGGTCCTCGAAGCCGTCACCCCGCACACCTGACACACCCCCACCTCCGCGCGATGCACCCCATCTCCGTCACGAAGGACACGAAGGAGCAGTCATGGCCGAGGCCTACATCGTCGAAGCGGTACGCACCCCGGTCGGCCGCCGCAAGGGCGGCCTCAGCGCCGTACACCCCGCCGACCTCGGCGCCCATGTCCTCAAGGCGCTGGTGGACCGCGCCGGGATCGACCCGGCCGCGGTCGACGACGTCGTGTTCGGCTGCCTGGACACCGTCGGCCCGCAGGCCGGGAACATCGCCCGCACCGCGTGGCTCGCGGCGGGCCTCCCCGAGGAAGTGCCCGGAACCACCGTCGACCGGCAGTGCGGCTCCTCCCAGCAGGCCGCCCACTTCGCCGCCCAGGGCGTCCTCTCCGGCACCCAGGACCTGGTCGTCGCGGGCGGCACCCAGAACATGTCGATGATCCCCATCGCCTTCGCCTCCCGCCAGGCCGCCGACCCCCTCGGGCTCACCGAGGGTCCGTACGCGGGCTCCGAGGGATGGCGCGCCCGCTACGGCGACGCGCCCGTCAACCAGTTCCACGGCGCCGAACTCATCGCCCGGAAGTGGGGCATCACCCGCGAGGCGATGGAGGAGTTCGCCCTGCGCTCGCACCGCCGGGCACTGCGGGCCATCGACGAGGGCCGCTTCGTCAGGGAGACCGTCGCGTACGGCGAGGTGACCGTGGACGAGGGGCCCCGCCGCGAGACCTCGGCCGAGAAGATGGCCGCCCTGAAGCCCGTGGTCGAGGGCGGCCTGCTGACCGCCGCCGTCTCCTCGCAGGTCTCCGACGGCGCCTCCGCGCTGCTCATCGCCTCCGGACGGGCCGTCGCCGAGCACGGGCTGACCCCCCGGGCCCGTGTCCACCACCTCTCGGTGCGCGGCGAGGACCCCATCCGGATGCTCTCCGCACCCATTCCGGCGACCGCGCACGCGCTGAAGAAGACCGGCCTGTCCATCGACGACATGGACCTGGTGGAGATCAACGAGGCGTTCGCCCCGGTCGTGCTGGCCTGGCTGAAGGAGACCGGCGCCGACCCGGACCGGGTCAACGTCAACGGCGGCGCCATCGCGCTCGGCCACCCGCTCGGCGCCACCGGAACCAAACTGATGACCACCCTGCTGCACGAACTGGAACGCACCGGCGGCCGGTACGGCCTCCAGACCATGTGCGAGGGCGGTGGCCTCGCCAACGTCACCATCATCGAGCGCCTCTGAGAACGTCCGCACGGGCGGGGACGGATTCCCCCGTGAGAGGGACCGTCCCCGCCCGTGCGGACCCGCTCAGAGGGTGCCGAGCTCCTTCAGGGCCGTCCGCGCCTGCGCCATGATCCGCCCGACCAGTTCCGCGCAGGACGGGAGATCCCCGATCACCCCCGCCACCTGGCCCGAGGCCATCACCCCGATGTCCGTGCGCCCCTGGACCAGTGAGGCCTTCAGCAGCATCGGGGTGTTGGCGGCCAGCAGCACCTGGCTCCAGGTCAGCTCCTTGCCGTGCTTCATCGCCAGTCCGTCCCGGACCAGCCGGGGCCAGCTCGCCCCCGACTCCTTCCGGAACGCCGCGGCGTGCCGCACCGCCCGCAGCAGCGAGGCCGTGCGGCCCGAGCGCTCCAGGGCGTCGACCATCGGGGTGCGCAGCATCCGGTGCGGCAGCCCGTCGAGCCGGTCCGTCACCGTGACGTCCTGGACCGCGGCGGCCAGGTACCGCGCCTTCACCGCCCCGGGGACGGTGCTGTCGGAGGTGAGCAGGAAACGCGTCCCCATCCCGATCCCGGCAGCCCCGTAGGCGAGCGCGGCGACCAGCCCCCGGCCGTCGTGGAAACCGCCCGCCGCGACGACCGGGATGTCCACGGCGTCCACGACCTGGGGGAGCAGCACCGTGGTGGCGACGCTGCCGGTGTGCCCGCCGCCCTCGCCGCCCTGCACCATCACCGCGTCGGCCCCCCACGCGGCGACCTTCTCCGCGTGCCGCCGGGCCCCCACGGACGGCATGACGACGATCCCCGCGTCCTTCAGGCGCGCGATCAGCTCCTTCGACGGGGCGAGCGCGAACGACACCACCCGCACCCCCTCCTCGGTCATGACCCGCACCCGCTCGGCCGCGTCCTTCGCGTCCGCGCGCAGATTGACGCCGAACGGCGCGTCCGTACGGGACCTGACCTCCCGGACCGCCGCGCGCAACTGCTCCACGGTCATCGTCGCCGAGGCCAGAATGCCGAGCGCGCCCGCGTTCGCGGCCGCGGACACCAGCCGGGGCCCGGCCACCCACCCCATCCCCGTCTGCACGATCGGGTACCGCACCCCGGTCAGCTCCGTCAGCGCGGTCGGCAGCGGCGCGGGCCCGGTCATGCCGGCACCTCGCGCCCGCGCAGCCCCTCCGGGTCGATGACCTCGCGGATCAGCCGCAGCTCCTGCTCCGTGGGCTCCCGGGTGAAGGGCACCTCGGCGGGGATCGTGAGGGCGAACCCGGTGGCCTCGACGACCTGTTCGACGCTCACCCCCGGGTGCAGGGAGCGCAGCCGCATCGTACGGCCGGGCGTCTCGAAGTCGAAGACCCCCAGATCGCTGATCACCTCGGGGATGCGGTGGTAGCGGCTCGCGGCGGGCCCGGCCGCCGCCGCCCGGTCGTGGCCGACCCCGCTGACCATGTCGACCCGCTCCACGAAGACCCGTGCCGAATGCCGGGGGATCCAGTAACTCGTCGGATGGTTCAAGGTGTTGGAGGGGGCTCCGCGCACCCCGAGCAGCTGGCGGATGGGCCGGTCCCAGTCGCCGATGCAGGAGATGTTCTGGTTGCCGTACCGGTCGATCTGGCTGGCGCCCATCATCACGTGCCGCCGGCCGGTGGCGCCGAGCGTCAGATGCTGGCGGAACGGCAGCCACCCCTCCACGCTCCCCGGCGCCGCCCCCACCGCCGGGGTGTCGCCCATCAGCAGTGCCTCCCCGTCCGTCAGCAGCAGCGCGGGGGAGAAGGTGAGCCGCGCCAGACGTGCCCCGGCGGCCGGGACGGTGCCCATCGGGCTGGCGAGGACCTCACCCGCGCCGCGCCATGCCTCCGCGCACGCCACCACGCAGTACTCGGCCCGGCTCGGTGCCGCGCCGCCGGGGGCCGTGGTGTCGCTCATGCTTCCTCCTGGTGGAAAGCGGTGACGGCGGCCTGGTACGCGGCCTCGTCGCCGGACAGGAACCGTGTGACGAAGGCGGGCCACGCCTCGGGATCGCGGGCGGCCCGGACGTAGGCGCGCTGGAAGACCTCGTCCCGGCCGTGGTCGGGCGCGCAGGAAGTGAAGTGCGCCCCGTTCGGAGTCTCGACCACCCCGTTCACGAACAGCCGCTTGACCAGCAGGGTCTGCGGACCGTGCTCCTTCAGCAGCTCCGAGGTCTCCACGATCCGCTCGCAGGAGACGTACGCCCGGTCGGCGGCCTCGCAGAACAGGTCGTCGAAGTACGGATCGGGGCCCAGGTACTGGCCGTTGCCCTGGGCGTCCGCGCGGTTGACGTGGACCAGCGCCGCGTCCAGCCGCAGCGCGGGCGCGGCGAGCAGCACCTCTCCGTCGTCGTACGGCGAAGTGACCGTGCGCAGCGCCGGGTTGACCTTCATCAGGTCCGAGCCCAGCCCGCCCCGCACCGGCATGAACGGCAGCCGCTGCGCGCCCGCCGTCAGCCCCCACATCAGCATCGCCTCGTCCAGCTCGGCCATCTCGAACGCGCCGCGCTGGCGGGCCGCGGTGAAATGCGGCTCCAGCGGGATCGAGTCCAGCGTCCCGAACGCCGTGACCAGCTTGCGGATCCGGCCCGCGGCGGCGAGCAGCCCGACATCGGGCCCGCCGTACGACACCACGGTCAGATCGGTGACGTCCGAACGCAGCAGCGCCCGGACCAGTGCCATCGGCTTGCGGCGCGAACCCCAGCCGCCGATGCCGATGGTCATCCCGCTCTCCAGCCGGCCGACGACCTCCTCGGCCGTCATCGTCTTGTCCTGTGTCACGCGTTGCGCTCCTTGTCCGCGTCCGTACCGAAGGTGTCGCGCACCCGTCCGGCGACGCCGCTGAGGTTGGCCTCGAAGGTGAAGCCCTGTTCGAAGCGGTAGCTGCGGCGTACGTCGACGGGGTCGATCCCGTTGATGGCGGCCTTGGCCAGCCGGATCAGCGAGCCGTCCTTGGCGGCGATCTCCCGGGCCAGCTCCAGGGCGGCGCCGGGCAGCCGTTCGCGCGGGACGACGCTCCACACCGAGCCGTGCCCGTGCAGCTCGTGGGCCGTCACGGTGCGCGAGGTGTAGTACAGGGTCCGCATCAGGTGCGCCGGAACCAGCCGGGCCAGATGGGTGGCCGCGCCGAGCGCGCCCCGGTCCAGCTCCGGCAGCCCGAAGACGGCGTCCTCGCAGGCCACGATCGCGTCCGCGTTGCCCACCAGGCCGATGCCGCCGCCCAGGCAGAAGCCCTGCACAGCGGCGACGACCGGGACCTCGCACTCGTAGACCGCGGCGAACGCCTCGAAACAGCCCCGGTTGGCTCCGATCAGCGCCTCGTGCCCGTCCGCGCGCTGCATCTCCTTGATGTCCACGCCCGCGTTGAAGCCGCGGCCCTCGGCGCCCAGGACCACGCACCGGACCTCCGGATCGGCCCCGGCGGCGCGCACCGCGGCGGCGAGGTCGAACCAGCCGCGCACCGGCAGGGCGTTGACCGGAGGGAAGTCGACGGTGACGACGGCGATGCCCGCTTCCGGGGCGGAGGTGGAGACACCCATGAGCAGATCAGCTACCTTTCCACCTAACGTTTGTTTGGTTCAACGTAGCAGCGATACGGATGCCGCGGGAGGGCGTCGTCGCACCGCTTCGGCGGCGCCGTCACCTCGCTCCCCGCCCACCGGGTTCCCCGCCCAGCGAAAGGACTTCCGCCATGAGCTCACCGACCGCCCTGTGTGCCGGACGCGTCGCCGTCGTCACCGGCGCGGGCCGCGGACTCGGCCGCGCCCACGCTCTGGCCCTCGCCGCCGAGGGCGCCCGGGTCGTGGTCAACGACCTCGGCGTCGACCTCGACGGCTCGGGCGGTGCCACCGAACCCGCCGGGCTGGTCGTCGAGGAGATCCGCGCCGCTGGCGGGGAGGCCGTCGCGCACTACGCGGACATCGCCACCACCGAGGGAGCCGCCTCGCTCGTCGCGACCGCGCTCGACACCTTCGGACGGCTCGACACCCTGGTCAACAACGCCGGATTCCTCCGCGACCGGATGCTGGTCAACCTGGACGAGGACGACTGGGACGCGGTGACCCGGGTCCACCTGAAGGGCCACTTCCTGCCGCTCAAACACGCCGCGGCACACTGGCGGGCCGAGTCGAAGGCCGGGCGCACGCCCGAGGCCCGGGTCGTCAACACCTCGTCCGGGGCCGGGCTGCTGGGCAGCGTCGGCCAGGTCTGCTACTCCGCCGCCAAGGCCGGGATCGTCGGCCTGACCCTGGTGGCCGCCGCCGAACTGGGCCGCTACGGCGTCCAGGTCAACGCCATCGCTCCCGCCGCCCGCACCCGCATGACCGTGGAGACCTTCGCCGAGACCATGGCGGTCCGCGCGCCGGACGCGTTCGACGCGATGGCCCCGGAGAACGTCTCGCCGCTCGTGGTCTGGCTGGGCTCTCCCGCCAGCGCCGGGGTCAGCGGCCGGGTCTTCGAGACCGAGGCCGGACGGATCACGGTGATGGAGGGCTGGCGCCCCGGCCCCACCGCCGACAAGGGCGCCCGGTGGAGCCCGGCCGAGGCGGGCAGGGCCGCGACCGGGCTGCTCGCCCGCTCCGAACCGCCCCAGCGGGTGTACGGGGCGCGCTGAACCCACCCGCCGAGGCCCGTGTCCCACCCCGCGAACCGAGGAGGAACCGCCCATGACCGCCACCGAGGCACCCGACGTCCTGGCCCCCGCCCGGCTGGGCCCGGTCCGGCTCCGCAACCGCGTCATCAAGGCCGCGACCTACGAGGGCCTGAGCCACCGCGCCCTGGTGACCCGGGACCTGGTCGACTTCCACGTCGCCTACGCGCGCGGCGGCGTCGGCATGACGACCGTGGCCTACTGCGCCGTCACCCGGGACGGACGCACCGACCGGCACCAGATCCACTGGACCGACGAGGCCCTGCCCGGACTGCGCGTCCTCACCGAGGCCGTCCACGCCGAGGGCGCCGCGATCGCCGCGCAGATCGGCCACGGCGGCCCCGTCGCCAGCCCCCGCGCCAACGGCGCCCCCGCCCTCTCCCCGTCCCCCTTCTTCCACACCACCGCCTTCAGCCGGGCCCGAGAGGCGTCCCCCGCCGACATCCGGCGCATCACCGAGGCGCACGCCGAGGCCGCCCGCCGCGCCGCCGCCACCGGCTTCGACGCCGTCGAGGTCCACCTGGGCCACAACTACCTGGCCAGCTCCTTCCTCAGCCCCCGCATCAACCGCCGCGGCGACCGGTACGGCGGCAGCCTGGAGAACCGGGCCAGGTTCGCCCGGGAGATCATGCGGGCCGTCCGCGACGCGGCCGGCGGCCGGATCGCCGTCATCGCCAAGATGAACATGGACGACGGGGTGCCGGGCGGCTTCTGGCTCGACGAGGCCATCGCGGTGGCCCGGTGGCTGGAACAGGACGGCACCGTCGACGCCCTGGAGATGACCGCGGGCAGCTCCCTGCTCAACCCGATGTACCTCTTCAAGGGGGACGCCCCGCTCCGCGAGTTCGCCGCGGTCATGCCGCAGCCGGCCCGGCTCGGGGTGAAGGCGGTCGGCGGCCGCTTCCTGCGCAGCTACCCCTACCGGGACGCCTATCTGCTGGAGGACGCCCGCCAGATCCGCGCCGCCGTGAAGCTGCCGATGATCCTGCTCGGTGGCATCACCGGAAGGCCGGTCATGGACCGCGCGATGCGGGAGGGCTTCGCGTTCGTGGCCATGGCCCGTGCCCTGCTCCGCGAACCCGACCTGGTCAACCGGCTGCGCGAGGACGCCGCCACCCCGTCCCTGTGCATCCACTGCAACAAGTGCATGCCGACCAACTTCACCGGCACCCGCTGCGTCCTGGTCGACCGCGCGACCACCCGCGGGGACACCTGGGGCACGCCCGAGGGCTACGTGGGCTGAGCGCCAGCCCGGCCGCGGCCCGTGATCCGCCGACCGCCCGGGGCAGGGGCGAACGGCGCGGCCACGCGCGCCTCCGGCGCCGTCCGGCGAGGCGGGAGGGCGGCGCGCCCACGGAGGCGGACACGGTGCCTGTCCGGTCGCCTTGACGGGCGTGACCCGACGCGCGGGGCGGGCGCGCCCGCGCCCGTACCCGGGGAGGGTCCGCGCCCGTACCGGAGGAGGGTCAGCGCCTGGCGCGATGGCCGCGGCTCCTGCCGTCATCACGTCCGGAGGCATCACGTCCGGACGCATCACGGCCCGGCGCCCACCGGCGCCAAGGGCGGCACCTCGACCGCCCCGCCGCGCCACCGGGCCGTCCTCCTGCCCGGATCCGGGCTCTGAGCACGCCAAAACTGGCTGCTGGAACGGGAGTTGCGGGGGATTCTGTGGACAGGGCGGGCCTGTCTCCGATGGGATGGGGCGGTCGGGTGGCCGTGTGGAGGGGAGCGTCCGTGGAACCAGTGGCAGCAGAACTTCTCATGGCTCTGGCGAGCGGGACCGCCGGAGCCGCCGGGCAGAGTCTGTGGGAACGGCTCCGTGCACTCGTACGGAGACAGGCCGCGGCGGACGCCGTCGGCGAAGGAGAGCTGGCCGCCTTCGCCGAGGACACCGCAGACGGCGCGCGCGCCCGTGCGCTGGCCGGTGCCCTGGCACTGAGGGCGGACCAGGACCCCGCCTTCGCGCAGGCCCTGGCGCTCTGGCGCCAGGAGGCGGAGCGGGTGCACGGCGGCGGTGACACGCGCCAGGAGATATCCGGCGGCACACAGCACAACGTCGTCTTCACCCGGGACGTCCACGGACCGATCAACCTGAACTGAGGGGCGGCGGTGAAGCACGGGGACGCCGACGGCCCCCACCAGGAGATCACGGGCGGCACACAGCGCAACGTCGTCTTCGCGCGCGACATCGGGACCGTGGAGATCCACGGGGCGTACGAGATCCACACCGGTTCCGGCGCGGGACAGGGCGTTCCATGGCACGGCGGCTTCGGCCGGATCGGCCGCCTCGTCATCGCTCTGGCCGGTGCACTGCTGCTCATCATCCGCCCCGCGCTTCCCCTGCCGGAACGGACCGGTCTCGGGCCGGTGGCCTGGGGATGGTTCCTGATCGCGGGCGCGACCGTGTTCGAGACCGGTACGAGAGTGAACGAGGCGAGGGCCCGGCGTCGGCGCGCGGCATGGCGCTCCGGGAAGAACCTCGCCCGCACGGCCGAGGCCCTCGCCGAGAGCCTCACCTACCACTACGGCCAGGACGAGCGCCTGGCGAGGATCAACGATCCGCATCCGCTCGCCGTGAGCTGGACGACCGGGGCGACAGCCGCCCCGGCCGCCGAGGACGGCGCCACGGGTGAAGACGCCCGCGACGACCCGGACCGCACCGGACCCGCCGCCGACGAGGCGGCCATCGCCGGTCTCCTCACCTCCGCCCCGGCCGGACGTCTCGTCGTTCTCGGCGGCGCCGGAGCCGGCAAGTCCGTGCTCGTCCTGCGCCTCGCGCACGCCCTCCTGCGCGAGCGCGCCCGCGGTTCCCAGGACCCCGTACCCGCCGTCGTGTCGCTGGCGTCCTGGGATCCCGGCCACGGCCTGCTGGGGTGGCTGTCCGAGCGGCTGGCGGAGGAGTACCCGGACGCGTTCGCGTCGATGGCGGGTGCGCCGCCGGCCGACGTCGCCTTCCACCTGCTCCTGACCCGCAGGGTCCTGCCCATTCTCGACGGGTTCGACGAACTGCCCGAGCACCGGCGCGCCGACGCCCTCCGCCAGATCATCGAGACCATGCGGGGGCGCCACCCGTTCGTACTGACGAGCCGAGAGCCGGAGTACCGCGAACACGCCCCGGAAGAAGCCCTGTTCGAGCGCACGGAGATCCGCCTCAGCCCGCTGAGCGATGACGCCGTACGGGCCTGCCTCGCTCCGGGCCGGACCCGGAGCAGATGGACACCCGTGCTCGACCGGCTCGGTGACCGCTCCGGCCCCGCGGACGGTTCACCGGAAGTGCGGCGGCTGCGCGAGGTACTGAGCGTGCCGCTCATGGTGGGCCTCGCCCGGGTCGCGTACGCGCGCGGGGACAGCGACCCCCGGGAACTGCTGGAGCCGTCGAGGTTCGACAGCGGGCGGGACGTCGAACGGCACCTGTACGACGCGTTCCTCGACGTGGTCTACAGCGCCTCGCACGACGTACGGGCCGCGCGCGGCGGATGGGCGCCGGAGCGGGCACGCGCGTGGGCGGGGTTCCTCGCCTCCCGCATGAAGGAGGCGAACGAGCAGGACCTCGCGTGGTGGCGACTGGACGAGACGGTGCCACGGGCCGTGCGGATGATCGCCCTGGTGCCGGCGTTCGCCCTGGGGGCCGTGCTCGTCGCGGGGACCGACTTCGGGACGCCCTGGTGGAACCGTCAGCTGCCGCTGGGGCTGTCGGGCGCCTTCGCCCTGCTGTGCGGGCTGGGGCTCGCGGGCGCGGACCCGGCCACGTGGCGGTTCCCGCCGCGCCGCCTGGCACGGCCCGGCGGCGCCGAGATCCTCGCGGCGGACCGCGCGGGCCGGTGGCGTGCGGCACTCGCCGCGCTCGGCCTGGCGGCGGGCTGGGCTGCCGCGCTGATCGCCGGTGGCAGCACTCTGCGCTGGGCGATGGTGCTTCCCACCGTGCCCGTCGTGTGGGTGTGCGCGGTACGGGCCGCCGCCGCCGTCTGGCGCCCGTCCGATCCGGCGAGCGCCGAGAGCCCGTCCAGGCTGCTGCGCGCCGACCGGCGCGGTGTCCTGGTCCTGGGCTGGTCGGCGCCGGTCAGACGGGGCATGGAAGAGACGCCGCTGCTGGTACTGGTGCTGCCGGTCGTCCTGCTCTCCCTCTGGCAGCAGGCCGGTGGAGCGGACGTCGTCACCGGCCGGGACTGGGCCCGCCTGGCTGCCGGGCTGCCGCTCGCATGGGCCCTGTACGAGTTCGGCGCGTCCGCGTGGGGCGGATTCACGGTGGCACGGCTGTACCTCTGGGCGACGGGCAGACTGCCCGGACGGCTCATGCCGTTCCTGGAGGACGCGCACGCGCGCGGAGTGCTGCGCCAGTCCGGCGGCGTCTACCGCTTCCGGCACATCGAGCTGCGCGACCGGCTGGCGCGGGAGGCGGCCGACGGCGCCTCTGCCCGTACCGGGCCGAGGCCGCGCTTCGCCGCACTGCGGCACGTGCCCGGCCCGCTGTCGGCATTGGCCGCCGGACTGATGGCGCTCGCCCTCGTATCCGGGGCCATCACGGCGAAACCGCTGACGGGGCCGGTCCGTTCGCTGCCCGGGGCCTGCGAGCTGCTCGCCCGGCAGAGCCTCGGCCAGCTGATGACGGATCCCGCGGTCGTCGCCGAGGACGACGGGCGCGTGTGCAGCGCGGGTGAACAGGCGCCGTTCGTCCGTGACACCCGGATCAGCGTCCGCACCGAACTCCTCACCGGGAAGAGCCGGTCACTAGGGGGCCCGTACATGGCGCGGGTCGAGTTCATGAAGGCGCGGAGCCAGGCCATGAGCTGGGTGAGCACCAGCAGGCCCGAGGGCTTCCACCACGCGCTCTCTGGCCTCGGTGACGAGGCGTACGTCGCTGCGGTGCCCGATCCGTACCGGGACACCGCCGAGGTCCGAACGCCGCGCGGGGCAGCGCTCGTCGGCGTGCGCACCGGCAACGCGATCCTGCACGTCCGGTACGAGGAGGAGTTCGCCTCTCTCGGCCGGGCGGCCGCGGCCGCGCAGATCCTGGCAAGGGAAGCCGCCCGCCGGGCCGGGCTCACGGACGGTGCGTCCTCTTCCGGGGGACCGGCGCCCGAGGCCGGGGCCAAGCCGGTCCAAGGGGGGTCCTTGGCCGGCCTGCCGCCCCGGACGAGGACCCCGCAGGGCAACCGGTTCGCCTTCTACTCCCGTCGCCCGGCGAGGCCGGTGCGAGGAGAGACCTGGCGCGGCGACGAACGCTCCTACCTCTGGCACCTGGAGCGGGCCCCGCTCGTCTTCCGGGCCCCCAAGCACCTCGTCTGCAAGGGCACGAAGGCCGACGACCCGGTCACGTACGCCTGCACGCCCCGCCCCGGGACGGTGCGGGCCGGTCTCCTCCCCGACCTGCGGATCGACGTCCGGTTCCATTCCTGCGGAGGCTCCTGCGACCAGAAGGAGACGAACGCGTTCCTGCGCGCCTGCCCCGACCACGCGCGTACCTCGTGGACGAAGGCCGACACCTCCACGTACGTCGCGGCGGGATCCGTCGACGGGGCGGAGCGCTACCGGATGGCGATGAAGCGCTACTGGGGCTGGCAGGACCAGAAGACGAAGGCCTGGCACACCAACCTGCTCTGGGTCCGTGCCGAGGTCCCGCGGGAGCACGAGGCGACGGCCCAGAAGATCGTGAACGACCTGTTCACACAGACCGGCGGCTTCCGGACCATCGGATGAGAAGAGCAGGGGCACCCGGGACGGAGCCCTCGCCGTGGTGGCGGACCACGCTCCGCAAGGCGTGAGCGCTCCTCGCGGGACCGGGCGGCGGGTTCTGCGTCGTGGCGGCGGAGTCGGGCATGGCACCCTCACCGCGCCCAGGTCTCCTGGCATGGTGCACGAACTCCGCCGCCGCCGCTTGCCGCGATTGCGCAGAGACAGGTCCCGAACCGTGCTTCAGGATGTGCGATCAGGCAAGGCGTGAGCCGGATGAGGCATCCAGTTCACCGTGACGACACCGGGAGTCCGCTGTGCGCTGGAGAAAACTGCTCGTCCCCGTGACCTCTCTTCTGCTCCTGCTGACGGCTTCCGCCGGGGCGGGAGCGGCAACGGCGTCCACCGGTTCCCCCGCCGGTGCCGTCGCCGAGGCGGCCGTGGCCGACTACGGCACGCCCGGCCCCTACGCCACCGCGGTGGAGGTCGGGGTGGTGACGACCCTGTACTACCCGCGTGACATCGCGACCAGCGACCGCCGCCACCCCGTGATCGTGTGGGGAAACGGCACCTTCGCCTTCCCGGTCGTCTACCGCGACCTGTTGCTCCACTGGGCCAGCCAGGGCTTCATCGTCGCCGCCGCCAACACCCCGCAGTCCAACCCCGGCATCTCCATGAGGGCCGGGATCGACCTGCTCACCCGTCGCAACGCCGACCAGGGCAGTCCCTTTCACGACCGTGTCGACCTGGAGCACATCGGCGCCTCCGGCCACTCGCAGGGCGGCGCCGCCGCCATCGTCGTCGGCGCGGACCCGCGCATCGATGCCATCCTGCCCATCCAGCCCGGTCCGCTCGCCGACATCGACGACGTGCACGTGCCCGCGCTCCTTCTGGCCGGGCAGAAGGACAGCATCGTCTTCCCCTTCCTGGTCAAGGCCTTCTACAACGACGCCGACCACATACCGGCCATCTACGGGGAACTGCGCGGCGCCGATCACTTCACGGTCGTGGGCGACCCCGGCCCGTTCGCCGCGCCCACCACCGCCTGGTTCAAGGCGCACCTGATGGGGGACCAGACGGCGCGGGCACAGTTCTTCGGGGCCGACTGCGGGATCTGCACCGACAGCGGCACCTGGTCCGACGTCCGCCGCAACGGCCTCGCCAGCCGGTGACCCGTTCCCGCAGAACCCTTCCGCCGTGACCGGCGGCCGTCCCGATCCACGCCGCCCGCCCCCGACGCTCCCGCGACCAGGGGCGGACGGCTCCTGTCCGCACATGGAAGGACCGACATGGACCTCATCGCGACCACCCAGCAGGGCAAGGTCCGAGGCCGTTTCCACAACGGGATCGCCACCTTCCTCGGCATCCCCTACGCCGCCCCGCCCTTCGGTGCCCGCCGCTTCCGCGCGCCCGCCCCGGCCGAGTCCTGGGAAGGGGTGCGAGACGCTCTGGAGTACGGGCCGACCGCCCCCAAACGCCCCTACCGCCCGCCCCTGGACCGGCTGATACCCGATCCGAGCATCGCCGGGGACGACTGTCTCAACCTCAACGTCTGGACCCCGTCCGTCGGCGAGGGCCGGCTGCCCGTCATGGTCTGGATCCACGGGGGTTCCCTGCGCAACGGCTCGGCGAGCCTGCCGCTCTACGACGGGGGCGCGTTCGCGCGCGACGGGGTGGTCCTCGTCTCCGTCAACTACCGGCTCGGCGTCGAGGGGTTCGGAGTCTTCCCCGACGCCCCCGTCAACCGGGGCCTCCTCGACCAGATCGCAGCCCTGACCTGGGTCCGCGACAACATCTGCGCCTTCGGCGGAGATCCGGCGAACGTCACCGTGTGCGGGGAGTCCGCTGGTGCGATCAGTGTCGCGGCCCTCATGACCAGCCCCGGCGCGGCCGGGCTGTTCAACCGGGCGATCCTGCAGAGCGGACCGCCGCACACGGTGACGCGCCGCGAGGCCGCGAAGACCGTACGGTCGATGGCGAAGCGACTGCGGATCCCGGCCACCGCCGAGGCGTTCGCAGCGGTGGACCGGGAACGGCTGCTGGACGCGCAGGCCGCCGTCGTCGACCGGTCCGACCCCATCGGCGGCGGTCCCGGCTTCCACATCGTGGCCGACGGCGACGTGGTGCCCGCCGCCCCGCCCCTTCCCGAGGCCGACCTGCTGCTGGGCTGCAACCGGGAGGAGTACCGGCTCTGGTTCGTACCCGGCGGAACGGTGGACCGGATCAGCCGGCTCACCCTGCGGCTGGCACTGCTGAAGATCCGTGTCCCGCACCGCGTGGCACGCCTGTACCGAGCCACCCGGCCGCACGCCCGGCCCGGTGAGATCCTGGGAGAGATGGCCACCGACCTGCTGCTGCGGGGGCCGCTCAACCGCCTCGCCGACTCCCGCCCCGACCGCACCTTCGTCTACGAATTCCGCTGGCGCTCGCCCGTGATGGGACTCGGCGCGTGCCACGCGCTGGAACTCGGCTTCGTCTTCGACAACCTGCGCGCCGCCGAGGACCTGACCGGGCCCGGCGCGCCCCAGCCACTGGCCGACGCCATGCACCGGGCCTGGGTCGCCTTCGCCACTACCGGACAGCCGGGCTGGTCCGGCTGGAACGAGGACCGGCCCGTCATGGTCTTCGACCACCCCGGCGCGGGCCAGGTCCTCGCACCCCGGCACGAAGAACTCAGCGCCTGGCTCTGACAGGGGACGGGCCGGGCGCCCGCCGGAGCGGGCCGCGGTTCATCCGCTGTCCGCCGCTCCCGTGGATCACTGCTCTCCGGTGACCCCGTGGCGGTCCGCGGGCCCGGCCAGCTCCCTGGCGACGAGCGCCGCCTGGAGCAGCCGCGCCTGCGCGGGAACCGCGAGGTCCAGGCCCGTCAGCGCGCCCACCCGCCGCAACCGGTAGTCCAGGGTGTTGCGGTGGACGCACAGCTCCAGGGCCGTCCGGCGGCGGTTGTGCCCCCGCTCCACGAACACGCGCAGCGTCTCAAGCAGGTACGGATGCTCCTCCAGGGGGTCGAGCTTGGCCGCCAGCCGCACCAGGCCGTCCCCGGGGCGCGCGAGCTGGTGCTCCAGCAGCACGTCGTCGAGGCGGTAGCACCCGGGCGGGCGTCCCAGACGCCGGACGAGATCCAGCACGCGAACGGCCTCCCGCGCCGCCGGAGGCACGGCCGCCGGAACGCGGGCGCGGGCGGCAGCGCCGCGCACGGGCTGCCCCACGTCCTTCTCCAGCCGGGCCACCAGGCCCGGCACGTCAGCCCCGCCCGGCAGCAGCGCGATCCGGGCGACATGGTCCATCAGCACAGGGATCCCGGTGAAGGCGTCGAGCGAGGACTGCACCAACCTGCTCGGCGGATCGGACTCGAACGCCAGGGCAACCACCTCGTACTCACCCGCCACCGCCACCCGCGCCACGCCCGCCAGCTCCTCGTACGGCTGTCCGGCCAGCAGGGCGCCGAGCAGGGCCCGCCGTGCGCGCCTGTCCTCGCTGTGGACGTCCTCCTGGGCATTCTGGTGGGCGAGGACGACCGCGGGCAGCGCGGTGTGCAGGCAGGCGAGCAGCGCGCCGCCCGCCCCGGCCAGCTCGCCGGGCTCCGCGACCTCGGTCAGCGTCTGCCACCACACCTCGGCGCCGATCAGATACGCGGCGATCACCGCCTCCAGAGGCACGCGCTCCTCCGCCCGGCGCGCCGACCACTCGATGAGCCGCGTCAGATCGCCCGGCCCTATCGGGCCCCCGCCGCCCTCGCGCAGCGCCCTGAGGAACAGCGCGTGCACCGCCGCGACGGACCGCGCCACCTCGCCCTGGAGGGTGGCGGGGGGCAGCGCCCCGTAGAACGGCGCCTCCGCCGCGCAGCGCGCGACCACGACGGCCGTGAGGCCACCGGCCCGTGCGGCCATCCGGGCGTGCAGGTCCGACATCGGCGCATCGTCACACCGCCCCGCCCGTGCCGTCAACCGGAGCCCGGTATCCGGCAGCACGGGCTGCGCGCCGGGCGTGTCCCCGCACCGCGCCCGTGGCGGTGGCGGGGTGCCGCCACGGCCGGCGGTCCGCACACCGTGCGGCGCCGGGGAGGGTGGTTCGCGGTGGCCGGCGGGGCCGGTACGTCGTGGGGCGGGCGCCGGAACTGCGTCCGGGGCGTGGAGGCGGGCGAACCGCCCGCCGTGCGGAACGCCCCCGCTCAGCCATCGGCGTACGCCTGACGGTCGTGGCTGTTCGGGCGGGCTGCGCAGTACGTCAGCCCTCGATCAGGAACACATCAGCACGCGCTGTTTCTATCGGGTGGCACAGCGGGCGGTGCGGGATGCGCACCCCCGCTTCTACCCGAAGGGGCGGAACGGAGATGGCCGATTCCCTGCACGCAGGTGGACGTTTGAGCGGACTGTCGGGAGCCGAGCGGCGCGAGGCGCTGGAAGAGATCGTCGTCACGCAGTTCAAGGAGGCCCTGCTGATGGGGGCGGACGAGGAACTGGAGTGGGACACGAGCTTCTTCGACCTGGGCCTCACCTCGCTCCGGCTCAACCTGCTGAGGCAGCAGCTGGAGAAGCTGCTGGGGACGGCCATCGACGCGACCGCGCTGTTCAACCAGCCGACGGTCGATCAGCTCGTGGATCACCTGACCGAGTCAACCGGCCAGGACAACGACAGGAGGCACACGGATGCGGTGTGAGTCCGAAGCGGCGGCCGTCGGGAACACCGTCGAGAGCCTGCTGCGCGAGAAGTACGAGCCGATCGCCATCGTCGGAGTGGGACTGCGGTTTCCCGGCGGGAGCGAGTCGCCCGAACAGTTCGACGCTTTCCTGAGGGAAGGGCGGTCGGGAATCCGCCCGCTTCCCGAGGACCGCTGGGACACCTCCGCCTTCTCCCCCGCGAACCCCGAGGAGAAGGGCAAGATCCAGACGGCGGGCGGGGGGTTCCTCGACCGGATCGACCTGTTCGACGCGCCCTTCTTCAACATCTCGCCCAAGGAGGCGCAGTACATCGACCCCCAGCAGCGCCTCGTCCTGGAGACGGCCTGGCACGCGCTGGAGAACGCCAACATCGATCCCACCCCGCTCCGCCGCGGAAACGGAGGGGTGTACATAGGGGCGAGCTCCATCGACTACGCGCTGGAGATCGACGCGCTGCCCTACGAGGACCTGGACGGCCACCTCGCGTCCGGCATCACGATGTTCCCGCTGTCCGGCCGCCTCTCCTACTTCCTCGGGTGGCGCGGCCCCAGCGTCAGCGTGGACACCGCGTGCTCCTCGTCCCTGAGCGCGCTGCACATGGCGGTCCAGGCACTGCGCCGGGGCGAGTGCGGCATCGCGCTGTGCGGCGGGGTCAACGCCCTGCACCACCCCCGCATCATGGTGATGTTCTCGCACGGCCAGATGCTCGCCCCGGACGGACAGTGTAAGACCTTCGACGACGCGGCCGACGGCTACGTACGGGCCGAGGGATGCGGAATGGTGGTGCTCAAGCGGCTGTGCGACGCCGAGCGCGACGGTGACCGGGTACTCGCCCTGGTCCGGGGCACCGCGATCGGGCAGGACGGCGACAGCGCCGGGCTGACCGTGCCCCATGGCCCCGCCCAGGAGCTGGTGATCCGCAGAGCCCTGGAGGCGGCACGCCTGGAACCCCACGACATTCAGTACGTGGAGGCACACGGCACCGGAACCCCGATCGGCGACCCCATCGAACTGGGTGCCATCAACGATGTCTTCAGCCGGTCCCACACGCCCGAACAGCCCCTGCTCGTCGGTTCGGCGAAGACCAACCTCGGGCACATGGAACCCGCGTCCGGCATCGTGGGCGTGATCAAGACCGTACTGCAGCTCCGCTCCGGCACGGTGTACCCGCACCTGAACCTGAACACCCCCTCCACCCGCATTCCCTGGGATACCTATCCGGTCCGGATTCCCACCGAGTGCACCCCGTGGCCCGGCGAGGTCCGCCGCGCGGTGGTGAACAGCTTCGGCTTCGCGGGCACCATCGCGGCCGCCGTCCTGGAACAGGCGCCCCCGACGCCCTCCGCGCCAGAGCGGGACGAGGACGTGAAACCCGCTGCCCCCGTGAAGGCCGGGGACCAGAGGACGGCCGTCTTGGAGAGGGCCGCGGCCGACAAGCCCGCGGTGATCTTCACGGTGTCGGGCAAGAGCGCCGCGGCGCTGCGGGAACAACTGGTGCGGTACCTGGACTTCCTGGCAGACCGTCCGGACACCGACATCGCACGCCTCTGCCACACGACGAACGTGGGCCGGGCGCATTTCTCCCATCGCTTCTCCGCCGTGGTCCGGGACCTGGACGGGCTGAAGTCGGCGCTGGAGAAGCGGCTCTCCGGCGACGCGCCCCCCGCGGCGGCCAGGGCGCGCAAGACCGCCTTTCTCTTCTGCGGGCAGGGCAGCCAGTACAACGGCATGGGCGCGGACCTCTACCGGCGTTTCCCGGTCTTCCGTGACTGCGTGGACGAGTGCGACCGGATACTCGCGTCGAAGCTGGCGGTCTCCGTGCGCGATCTGCTCCTTGGGACCTGCGAGGACGACGAGCTGATCCACCGCACCGAGTACACCCAGCCGGCCCTGTTCACCCTGGAGTACGCGCTGGCCAGGCTGTGGATGTCATGGGGCATACGGCCCACCGTGCTCATCGGGCACAGCATCGGCGAGGTCGTCGCGGCAGCCGTTGCCGGGCTGCTGACCCTCCCCGACGCACTGACGCTGGTGGCCGCACGGGCCCGGCTGATGCAGTCGGTGCGTGAGCCCGGCTCCATGGCGGCCGTGTACGCCTCGGCCGAGGAGGTCACACCGCTGCTCACGGGCTCACCGGACCTCTCCCTGGCCGCGGTGAACGCCCCGGAGCAGTGCGTCGTGTCCGGGGCCGTCGAACCGCTGGACAAGCTGGTCGGACAACTGCGTGAGCGCGGCCTGAGGGTCGAACCGCTCTCCGTGTCGCACGCCTTCCACTCCTCGCTGATGCACGAGGTGTTCGACAGGTTCCGGGCGGAACTCGACGGCATCACCTTCCACGAACCGTCCATCCCGCTGATCTCCAACGTCACCGGCAAGGTCGCCACGTACGGCGAGATCGGGACGCCGGAGTACTGGGTGGCCCACATTGGACGGCCCGTTCTCTTCATGGACGGCGTCCAGGCCATCGAGAAGCGCGGCAAGCACACCTTTGTCGAGCTGGGCCCGTCGGCGGCGCTGACCGCTCTCGCCAGACAGTGCCTCCCCGCGTCGGACCACCACTGGGTGGCCAGCCTGCGCCGACGGGAACGGGGCGAGGACGCCGTGCTCCGGGCCCTGGCCGACCTCTACACCGCCGGCAGCCCGGTGGACTGGCCCGGCGTGCACACCGGACGGGAACTGTCCCGCGTCGTGCTCCCCTGCTACGCGTTCCAGCGCAAGCGGTACTGGCTGCCCGTCGACGGCGCCGACGTCCGGGCCCGTGGCCTGCGAAACCGGGGCCCGGCCACGCACCCGCTGCTCGGCCGCGAACCGGCGGGCGGCACGGGACCTGAGGAAGCCGCCGACCCGGTACGGGAGTTCACGACGGTCCTGGCGGCGGAGAACCCGGCGTACCTGGCCGGTCACCCCGGGCCCGACGGGGTGGCGACGCTCCCGGCCGCCGCCTACGTCGAGCTGCTCCTCGCCGCGCAGGACGCGGTGTATGGGCACACGCAAGGAGCGGTCCTCGACCTGGTCCTGCACAGGCCGCTGGCGCTGCCCGAGGGAGCGGTGGTGGAGGTGCGCACCCGGTTGCGGCCGAAGCCGGACGGCGGCACCGACGTGGAAGTGGTCAGCGGGGCGGCGGACGACGAGATCCGGCACGCCACCGCCACACTCGACGCACGGCCGGTGCACACCGGTCCCGCCTCCGGTCTGGACCGCCTCGCGGAGAACCCCGGCGAGCTGGTCGAGCGGGCGGGCCCGGCCGACATCTACACCGACTTCGCCTCGGTGGGCCGGAACTACGGCGAGGGCTTCCGCGCCCTTGAGGAGGTGGCGAAGCACCAGAACGGGCTGGTCAGCGCCTCAGTGACGGTACGTCCGGCACAACTCGGGGAGTACGTGCCCGTGGAGGCGCTCGAGTGCGCGCTCCAGGCGGTGACCGCGCTCGACGCGTACAGCCCGGCGTTCACCCCCGCCGGATTCGGTGGCGTACGGCTGTACAAGAAGCCGCGAGGCCGCCGCTTGCGTGTGGTGGTGCGGTCCGTGGCGCAGGACCCGACCGCGCGCACGGCGGATCTGCTGCTCCTGGAGGGAGAGCTGCCCGTCCTCGAACTCACCGGTGTGCGTCTGCTGCCCGCTCCCGTCGACGCGGACGGTGAACGGCCCGTCGTCCCCGCACCGTTCCTGCACCGGTCGGCCTGGCTGCGCAGGAGCCTCCCGGCCGACGCCCACCGCGCCCGCCGTCACGTCCTCGTCCTCGGTGACCGCCGCGGCTGGCTGGCCGCCGCGGGGGAACGCGCCGACGGACTCGGTGTGCGGCTGACCTTCCTCGCGTCCGTCGCGGAACTGACCGCCGCGCTCGAAGACGCCTCGGTCAGCGACGTGTGCTGGCTGTGGAACCCGGACGACGCGGAGATGTCCGCCGACCGGCTGCGCACGGAGTGCGAGCGCAACTACCGCGAGCTGCTCGCCGTGACCCGGGCCCTGTCGGACACCGACCCGGCGAGGCCGCCCCGTCTGTGGCTGGTCACCGAACGGGGCCAGTGGCTGCCGGGAGACCAGCCCGGTACCGGCGAACAGCTGGCGGCGTCGACGCTCTGGGGCTTCGGCCACGTGCTGCTCAACGAGTACCCGCAGCACCGTGCCACCCTCATCGACGTGGCGCGCGGCACCGGCCCGGACGTGCTGCTGGACGAATGGCAGGCGGGGAACAGCGGGGAGTACCAGGTGGCCTACCGCGGCGAGCGGCGCCATGTGCGCCGCCTGCTGGCGGACGAGCGCACCCCGGCCTGGGAGGGGGGCTTCGAGGTCCACACCGACGGTCCGGGCACCGCGCGCGACGGCTCCCCCGTCCCCGAGAGGGACCACCCCCGCCTGGTGCCCGCCCAGGACGTCGCCCCCGTGGGCGACGAGATCCAGGTGCTGGTCCGGACGGTGCCGCTGACCGCCGACGACCTGACCGGGTCCGGGGTCCTCGGCGCCGAGTGCACCGGCACGGTTCTGTCCGCCGGGGAGCGGGCCGGGTTCTCGGCCGGCGACCGCGTCGTGGTGCGCCACCGGGGCACCCTGCGGCGTACCGTCACCGTGCCCTCGGCCGCGGCCGAGCCCGAGAGCGCCGGTCCGGGCGCCGGATCCGGGCAGGAGGCCGGCGTCCCCGCCGACGTCTACGGAATCGACGAGCTGGCCGAGGCGCTCGCCGTCGCACGTCACCGTACGGCCGTGGTGTCCCTGGCACCCGCGCCGGACCCCCGGGGCTCCGCCCCGCTCGTCGTACGCCCCGACCGCAGCTATCTGGTGTCCGGCGGCGTCGGCGGGCTCGGGCTCGTCACGGCGGAGAAGCTCGTGGCCATGGGAGCACGGCACCTGGTGCTGGTCAGCCGCAGCGGCCGGCCGACTCCGGAGGCCGCCGGGCTGCTGGCGGCTCTCTCGGAGCGGGCCGAGGTGCGCGTGGTCAAGGCCGACGTGGGCTCCGCCGAGGACATGGCGGGTCTCGTGGGCGAGCTACGGGGCGCCGCAGTGCCGCTGGGCGGCATCGTGCACGCGGCCGGTGCCGCGGGAAAGTCCCTGATCGGCGCCCTGACCTGGGAGGCCATCGACGATCAGCTGCGCGCCCAGGCGTACGGCGGCTGGCTGCTGCACGAGCTGAGCCTGGACGTCCCCGGCCTCGACTTCTTCCTCGTGCACTCCTCCATCGCCGCCGTGCTCGGAGGGGCGACCCAGGGCCACTACGCGGCTTCCTTCGCCTTCCTGGACGGCCTGGTGGCCTGGCGCGCCCGGCAGGGGCTGCCCGCCCTCGCGGTGAACTGGGGCGCGTGGGCCAGGGTCGGCATGTCGGCCCGGCTGGACGAGAACCTCGGCCGGGAGCTCCAGCGCAGCGGGGTGCGGTACTTCTCCCCGGTCCGGGCCCTGCGCACGCTGGAACGGCTGTCAGCCGTTCCCTCCGGGCAGCGGGTGGCCGGTGAGTTCGACTGGGCGGCCCACGTCGCGCCGAGCCTGCTCGACAACGCCCTCTACTCCCGCCTCGTCGGCGCCCGCACCAGGGACGAGAACGGCTTCGACACGGGCGCCCTGCTGGCACTGCCGGACGGGGAGCGCAGGGCGGCCGTCGGCCGGATCGTGCTCCAGAACCTGGCGGCGGTGCTCCAGGCCGAGGACCCCGAGGAGGTGGACTTCCACGCGGAGTTCGTCTCCCTGGGCCTCGACTCCCTGATGGCGCTCGGCCTCCGCACGTCCCTGGAGTCGGTCTTCCGCATCGCGTTGCCCGCGACCCTCACGTTCGACCACCCCTCGGCCCATGACCTGACCGAGTTCCTCGACGGCAGGCTCACCGCTGCCCCGGCAACCGCATAGCCCCGTGCGCCCGTGCCCCGCCGGGGCACGGGCGCGGAGCCCCAGGACCGACGAGTCTTCGGAGGAGAGAGAGTGAGCGCAACCAAGGAGTGGACGCTGGCCTCCACGTCCCGGACGCACTCCCGTGACCGCGCGGAGCACACCGCGATTCTGTGCGAGGAACGACGGCTCACCTACGCGCAGCTGCACCGGGCGAGCAACCGGGTGGCGCACGCGCTGCGCGCGGCGGGCGTGGGCCGTGGCACCCGGGTGGCCTACCTCGGCCGTGAGTCGGAGTACTACTACACCGCCGTTCTCGGCTGCGCCAAGGCCGGAGCCGTTCTGGTGCCGGTCAACTGGCGGCTCACCGCCGGGGAGGTCGACCACGTACTGCGCGACTCCCAGGCGGAACTCCTCTTCGTGGACACGGAGTTCATGCAGACGGCACAGTCCGCCCGGTCCGGGCTGCCCGGACCGCTGACCCTGGTCACCGTCGACCGGCCGGGTGCTGACGATCCGGGGGCTGGCCTGCGGCAGTGGTGGGCGAACGCCCCCGAGACCGATCCCGGCATCGACGTGGGACCGGACGACGCCGTGGTGCAGATCTACACCAGCGGCACCACGGGCAGGCCCAAGGGCGCGGTGGTCGCGCACCGGAGCTTCTTCACGCTGCCCGCGGAGTTCGCGGCCGCGGGAGTGGAGTGGATCGACTGGCTCCCCGACGACGTCAGCCTCATCTCGCTGCCCGGTCTGGGAACCGCGGGCATCGGCTGGTTCATGCACGGGTTCAACGCGGGGCTGACCAACGTGGTGATGCGCGCGTTCATCCCTCAGGAGGCGGTGCGCCTCATCCGCGAACACGGCGTGACCACCACCTTCGCGGCGCCCGCCATGCTCCAGATGATGCTTGAGGAGGACACCGCGGACGTGGCCGCGTTCTCCTCCCTGCGGAAGATCGCCTACGGCGGGGCGCCGATCAGCGAGAAGCTGCTCACGCGCTGCATGGAGGTGTTCCGCTGCGAGTTCGCGCAGATCTACGCCAGCACCGAGACCGCCAGCGTGGCGGTGTGCCTGCCCCCGGCCGAGCACAGGCCCGGCAGCCCCCTGCTGCGTTCGGCCGGACTGGTCTGTCCCGGCAACGAGCTGAAGATCGTTGACGAGGCGGGCGCGGACCTGCCGCCCGGCCGGATCGGCCAGGTCTGCGTCCGCACCCCGGCCGCCATGCTCGGTTACTGGAACCTGCCGGAAGCCTCCCGGCGGACCCTCGTCGACGGGTGGCTGCTGATGGGCGACGCGGGCTACCTGGACGAGTCGGGACATCTGTTCCTGTGCGACCGGATCAACGACACGATCATCGTCGCCGGGCAGAACATCTACCCGGCCGAGGTCGAGCAGCAGCTCGCGGAGCACCCCGCCGTGGCCGACTCGGCCGTCGTCGGCATGCCGCATCCGCAGTGGGGGGAAGCCGTGCACGCCTGCGTCGTGACACGGGGGGACGCCCAGGTCACCCCGCGCGAACTCCTGCTGTTCCTGCGCGGCCGACTGGCCGACTACAAGATTCCCGTCGCCTTTCACCTCGTCGACGAGCTGGAGCGCAACCCAGCGGGCAAGATCCTGCGCCGGGCCGTCAGGGAGAAGCTGCACGGGGCCTTCGCCCGGACCGGCGACGGCCGGCCGGCACTGACCGCGACCTCCTGAACCCGATCGGAGAGTTCCATGACCGACGACCCCCGTCCCGGGGCGCCGAGAGTCGGAGTCCTGCTGCCCACCCGGGAGCACGCCCTCGCGGGCGACTTCGCCGCGGCCCCGCTGCTGGAGTTCGCACGCCAGGCGGAACAGCTCGGTTTCGACTCCGTGTGGGCGGGTGACTCGCTGACCGCCCGGCCCCGCCTCGACCCGCTCGTCCTGCTGTCCGCGGTCGGCGCGGTGACCAGCGAGGTGACCCTCGGCACCGCCGCGCTCACGGCCGCGCTGCGCCCCCCGCTGGCCGGTGCCAGCACGATCGCCGCGCTCGACCAGGTGTGCCACTCCCGGCTGGTCCTCGGGCTGGGCGCGGGTTTTCCCATACCCGAGTCCGAGGCGGAGTTCGCCGCCGCCGGTGTCCCCTTCGAAGGCCGGGTCGGACGACTCGACGAGACGGCGGCGCTGTGGCGCACCGCCTGGCGCAGCACCCACGAGGGCGCGGCGACCGGCTTCGAGGGGCGCCGCTGGCGGATCGAGGGCCTCGACCGGCTGCCGGCGCCGCACCGCCAGGGAGGGCCGCCCCTGTGGCTGGCGAGCTCCGACACACCCCGTGTACTGGAACGGGTGGCCCGGCTGTACGACGGCTGGCTGCCGTTCCTGCCCTCCGCCGAGGCCTACGGGCGCGCCCGCAGGCGGATCGGGGAACTGGCCGTGGCGGCCGGCCGGACCGCGGACGCGGTGACCCCGGCGCTGTACGCCACCCTCACGGTCGACGCCGACCGCGAACGCGCCCGCCGCGAGCTGGACCACTACCTCCGGCAGTACTACGGCCGGACGCTGGAGCAGATGTCCCCGTTGCAGGCGTACGCGTGGGGCAGCGCCGAGGAGTGCGTGGAGTGGCTCGCGGAGTACGTCCGGGCCGGTGCCCGGCACGTGATCCTGCGGGTGGGCTCCCTGCGTTCGGCGTCCGGGCTGAAGGAGATCGCCGATCAGGTGCTGCCGATGCTGCGGGACCGATTCGACCGGTGAACCGCGCCGGTTCCAGGTATGACACTTCGTAGAGAGGGATATCGGTGAAGGAATCCATAGCCAAGAAGGTGTCCGCCCCCGGACAGTGGTTCCAGCCCAGTGAACTCGCCGCGGACGCCGAGGTCCGGCTGTTCCTCTTCCCGCACGCGGGCAGCGGGGCGATCATCTACCGCGACTGGGCGGACCTGCTTCCGTCCGACATCGGCGCCCAGGCGGTGACCCTGCCCGGCCGTCAGGAGCGCCGCGAGGAGACGGCGTACACGGAGTGGGAGCCCTTGCTGGAGGGGCTCTACGAGGCGGTGCTCGCGGAGAACGACGACAGGCCGTTCGCCTTCTTCGGGCACTGCCTGGGGGCGCAGCTCGCCTACCACCTCTCGGTCCGCATGCACGAGGACGGGGTGAGGGGACCGCTCCTGGTCGGGATGTCCGGCTGGGCGCCGGAGGGCTTCTTCAACCCCACCAAGGAGCACATCGGCATGCCGCAGGAGGAACTGGTCGGCTGGATCAAGAAGCTGGGGTCCTTCCCGGCCGAGATCTACGACAACCCGGAGATGCTCCAGATGGTCATCCCGGCGCTGCGGGCCGACTTGTCGGTGGCGGCGCAGCGGGTCGACGAGGCGGCCACGGTGCCCTGCCCGCTGGTGTCCTACGGAGGCAAGTCCGATCCCCTGATGGAGGAGGACGACGCCTTCGCCTCGTGGGTGCCGCGCAGCCCGCAGTACCTCGGGCACAGCGAGTACTCGGGCGGCCACTTCTTCATCGACAAGCACGCCCTGGCGGTCACGTCGGACTTCACCCGGCACGTGTACCGGCTGGCGGCGGCCCGCGCCTGAGATCCGTGTGGCCGGACAGCCGTGCGGTTCCGGGAGAGCTCCTCGGAACCGCACAACCGTCCACCCTCCTGATTACCTGTGACGTAATCGACAAGGAGCGGATCTTGCTGAAAGTGTGAGGTGAACCAACAGACCAGCGAAACCAGGAGGTTCCCCGTATGCCGTCCGAGGTCCGTGCCGAGGAGAAACTGAACGAGACCGCCGACCGGATCAAGCGAGAAGCGATGTTCGTCGTGTCTCGGCACGGTGGCGACGACCTGACGGTGGAGGACGTGGCGCGTCGCGCGGACATCGACCCCGCCCGGGCCAAGGAGTGCTTCGGCAGCCGTGACGCACTGCTCACCGCCCTGATCCTCGACGCCTATCACGCGATGGGCGACAGCGCCGAGAAGGGTGCGCGTCAGGCGCAGGAGAGCGGGGGGAGCCACCTGGAGAGGTGGACCGGCGTCTGCCGCGGCGTGCGCGAGTGGGCCGTGGCCAACCCCGGGCAGTTCGCACTGGTCTGGGGACCGCCGCTGAGCGGTTACGACGCCCCGATGGAGACGATGGAGGCTGGCGGGCGCACCCCCGTGGCGCTCATCGCGATCGTGCGCGAGGCGGTCGAGCAGGGGGTGCTTCAGGAGCACGCGCTGACCCCGCCGCTCAACGAGGCGATGGTGCGCAATGTCGAGATCCTCTCGTCCAGCATTTCGGCGGGACTGCCCGACATCGTCATCGCCCGGATGAACATCGCCTGGACGCAATTGCTCGGCATGAGCGGATTCGCCGTCTACGGGCACATCGCCGGAGTGGCCGCCGATCCGGTCGCTTTCTTCGAGCACGCGGCGGCGGCCATGGGGGAATACGTCGGCCTGCGGCGCTGACCGCTCCGCGATCGATGAATTTTCGCGGCAACGGATTTCTTCCTCGTTGCCGCGGGAATTCGCGTCTTTCGGGGCGGCGGTGCGAGTGAAGGTCAGTCGGGCATCAGCAGCGCGTCAGCCTGTCCGCCAATAGTGGGTGACCGAACAGCGTCTGTGTTTCCCACTCGGACAAGCGAGGTACGAAAATGCTCGATGCGCAAGAGGGCGTCCTCGACTGGCCTTTCGCCCGTACTCCCTCCGGATGCCCCGCGGAGGTTCTGGCCGATCTGCGGGAACGGCCTCCCAGTGCCATCCGTATACCGGCCGGCACGGTGGGATCCCAGCTTGCCTGGTTGGTGACCCGCTATCCCGATGTGCACCAGGCGCTCAAGGACCCGCGGCTGAGCGCCGACGAGCTCGCGCCGGGCGCCCCCGTACGGCTCCAGGTACCCCAGGAGGGCAGGCCGAGCTCGTTCCTGCGCATGGACGATCCGGAGCACAGCCGGCTGCGCGGCATGATCGTGCCGGAGTTCACCGCCCGCAAGGTGCGCGGCATGGAGCCGGCGATCCAGCGGCTCGTGGACGAACTGCTCGACGAGCTCGGCGCGTTGCCCCGGCCCGCGGATCTGCACGACGTGTTCTCCATGCGGCTGCCGACGCTCGTCATCGCCCGGCTGCTCGGCGTCCCGGACGAGGACTCGGAGTTCTTCACCGACAAGACGCGAGGAGCGCTCGCCCAGGGCGACGCCGAGGCCTCGTACGCGGCGTTCCTCGACATGTCGCGGTACCTGGAGGACATGGTCGACCGCAGTGTCCGCGCGCCGGGTGACGATCTGATCGGCCGGCTGGCCACCCGACTGGTCGCGGGGGAGATCACCCGGGACGAGATCGTGGGGATCGCGAGGCTGGTGCTCGTGGCCGGTCATGAGACCACCACCAACCAGATCGCCCTGAGCACCCTCAGCCTGCTCCAGGACCCGGAGCTGCGTGCCCGGGTCCTGGCCGACCCCGCCCGGCTGGTCCCGCGGTACATCGAGGAGTCGATGCGGTTCTGGTCGCTGTCCCAGGACGCCATCCTGCGCGTCGCTCTGGAGGACATGGACCTCGGTGGAGTCACCGTGCACAAGGGGGAGGCGGTGGTCATCTCCATACCGGCCGCCAACCACGACGAGTCGGTCTTCCCCGACGCGGGCCGCATCGACGTCCACCGGGACACGAGCCCCCACCTCCAGTGGGGTCTCGGCCCGCACTACTGCCTGGGAGCCCCGTTGGCCAGGCTGGAGATGGAGCTCGCGCTCACGTCGCTCTTCCGCCGCTTCCCCGGCCTGAAACTGGCTACCGACGACGTCAACAGCCTGTTCCGGAGGGAGACGGTCTTCCACGGGCTGACCTCGCTGCCGGTCAGCTGGTAGCGGCCTCCGACAGGAAAACGCCGGGCTTCGCCACCGGATCGCAGGTGGTGAAGCCCGGCTGTCCTCGCGCGGAATGCTGGAATCAGTGCACCGGCTGTTCCACCGCGCTGGTCTCTTCACCCTCCTCATGGCCCGTGCCCGGTGTGGCCGGAGCCGGCCTGGGCAGTGCCTGGACGAGCAGCGTGACGACGAGGGGGAACGCCACGATCACTGCGATGCTGAGGTAGAACGCCTTGGGGTAGCTGTCCAGGACCGGCGGGTTCCCGAGCGTGCCGAAGAAGACCAGGCCGACGAGCGAGACACCGAGCGCCGCTCCGCCCTCCATCGCGGTGGACAGCACGCCGGAGGCCGAGGAAGCGTGCTTCGGGTCGACGCCCGCCATAGCCGCCGCGGGCAGCGGCGCCGCGACCAGGCCCATGCCGAAACCGGCCACCAGCAGTCCGGGCGCCACCCAGCCGGCCGTGCCGTCCGTGCCGAGCTGCGCGACGATCACGCCGACCGTCCCGTATCCGACGGCCACCAGCCCGGCGCCCAGGGCGATGACCTGGTTCCCGATGCGCGCGGCGATCCTCCCCGCGAGGAAGGACGAGCCGAAGAAGCCGGCGCTCATCGTGGTGAAGAGCAGGCCCGACGCCAGGGGAGCCCAGCCGCGGCCTTCCTGCATGTAGATCGCGAACAGCAGGAAGAAGGACCCCATCGACATGAAGTACACGAAGTACGCGGTGATACCGATGGTGAATCCCCGTGAACGGAACAGCCCCGGGGCGATCAGCGGCGCCCCGCCCCGCGCGGCCAGTCGCCGCTGGTGGGTGACGAACAGGGCGACCAGCGGCACGGCCACGACCAGCGACAGCCACGCCCACAGCGGCCAGCCCTGCTCCCTGCCCTCCAGCAGCGGCAGCACCACCGCGGCGAGGCCCACCGTGGCCAGGGCGGCGCCCACCAGGTCCAGCTTGGCCCCGGCCCCGGTGCGGATGTCGGGCACGGTTCGCGGCGTCAGGGCCAGGATCACCAGGCCGATCGGGATGTTGACCAGGAAGACGCTCCGCCAGCCGAGCCCGGCGACATCGAGGGCGATCAGCACGCCGCCGATGAGCTGCCCGCACAGGCCGGACAGCCCCAGCATCAGCCCGTAGGCGCTGAAGGCACGTCCCCGCGCCTCCCCGGTGTAGCAGTGGCTCACGATGGCGAGCACCTGCGGGGCCAGCATCGCCGAGGAGAGACCCTGGACGATGCGGGCGATGATGAGGAACCAGATGTTCGGCGCGAGGCCGCAGGCCGCCGAAGAGACGGTGAAGAGCGCGAGACCGGTCAGGAACATCCGCCGGGGGCCGAAGATGTCGCCCATCCGTCCACCGGTGATGAGGCCGACGCACAAGGACGCGCCGTAACCCACCATGACGAGCTGTGTCTCGGGCGCGCTGGCGCGCAGGTCGCTCTGGATCGAGGGGATGGCCACATTGGCGATGAAGAAGTCCAGGAATGCGATGAACCCGCCGATCAGAACGATGGCTAAGGGTGCCCAGGACGGGCGATCGGCCGCGCGGCCGGCGGTCTGCGGACTGGTCATGACGTGGTTTTCCATCCTTCGTTGGGTGAACGGGACGAGGCTAGGCCCGGATCACTGACATCTACTGTCAGTGATCCGGGTACTGTTTTTCCGTGCGAGCGAGTCGGTTGGTGAGCACCCTGTTGCTCTTGCAGACGCGCGGCCGGATGACCGCGCAGGAACTGGCGGACACCCTGGAGGTTTCGGTACGCACCGTCTACCGGGACATGGAGTCGCTCAGCGCCTCCGGCATCCCGCTGTACGGCGAATCCGGACCGGACGGCGGATACCGGCTGCTGGAGGGATACCGGACCCGGCTCACCGGGCTCACCGCGGACGAGGCCGGGGCCCTGTTCCTGACCGGACTGCCCGGCGCGGCGGCCGACCTCGGCCTCGGCGCCGTGGCGGCGGAGGCGCGGCTGAAACTGTCCGCGGCACTGCCGCCCGAGCTGCGCGAGCGCGCCGAACGGTCCCGGCAGCGGATCTACGTCGACATCCCCGGCTGGTACCAGGGCTCCGAGGAGACCCCTCGGCTGGCCGAGGTGGCGAGCGCGGTGTGGGGCCAGCAGCGCGTGCGGATCCGGTACGAGCGCTGGGCCACCCCGCACGAGGTGATCAGGACCGTGGACCCCTACGGGGTGGTCCTCAAAGCCGGCCGCTGGTATCTGGTGGCCGGGTCCGCGCGCGGTGTGCGGACCTACCGGGTGTCCCGGATCAACGAACTGGAGTCCCTGACCGAGACGTTCACCCGGCCTGCCGGATTCGACCTGGCGGCCCACTGGCAGGAGTACCTGGCGACCTTCGACGCGCGCCGCTTCCTGGACGAGGCGGTGCTGCGCCTGTCGGCCGAGGCGTTCGAGGGCATCGGGCAGGTGCTCGAACCGGCGGCGGCCCGGGCCGCCGCGGAGTCGGCGGCGGAACCTGACGCGGACGGCTGGACGCAGGTGGTCGTCCCCGTCGAGTCCGCCGAACGGGCGCTCCCCGCGCTGCTGTCGCTGGGCGTGGGGGCGGAGGTGGTGGGGCCGCCGTCGCTGCGGGACAGGATGCGGCGCACGCTGGCCGAGATGCTCGCCCGGTACGAGGGCGACGGCCCGGCGCAGGAGTGAGGAGAGCCTGCCCCGGCGCTCGCCGCCGGGAGCAGGCGGACCGTCCTCGTCGTCCCGGTGTCCGATCAGTGGCTCCGGCTCCCGGGCGTGAAGCGGACGGGCAGGTTCTGCAGTCCGCGCATGACGACTCCCAGCCGCCAGGCGAGGTCCTCCCCGGCCACGTCGAGCTCCAGGTCGGGCAGCCGCCGCAGCAGGGAACTGATCGCGATCTGCCCCTCCAGGCGGGCCAGGGGGGCTCCGAGGCAGTAGTGGATGCCGTGCCCGAAGGCGACGTGCTGGTTGTCCTCGCGGGAGATGTCGAAGCCGCCCGGGTCGGCGAAGCGGGACGGGTCGCGGTTGGCGGAGGCCAGGACGACCAGCAGCGACTGGTCCGCGGGAATCACGACATTGCCGATGGTGACCGGGCTGGTCGTGAAGCGCCACGTGGCCGTCTCCACCGGCCCGTCGTAGCGCAGCATCTCCTCCACCGCCGCGGGCAGCAGCGACTCGTCCGCACGCAGTTTCGCGAGCTGGTCCGGGTTGCTCATGAGGGCGAGTGCCCCGTTGCCGATCAGGTTCACCGTGGTCTCGTGCCCCGCCACCAGCAACAGGAAGGCCATCCAGACCACTTCGTCGTCGCTGAGGGAGTCGCCGTCCTCGGCCACCGCCACCAGTGCGGAGAGCAGCCCGTCGTCCGGCTCGGTGTGCTTGCGCCGCACCAGGTCGGACATATAGGCATTCAACTGCTCGAAGGAATCCTGGAGCTGGGGCAGCAGCTCCTCATCCTCGGAGACCAGGATCGACGTCCAGCGCCGGAAGTCGTCCCGGTCGCTCACCGGCACGCCGAGCAGTTCGCAGATCACCGTGATCGGCAGCGGGAACGCCAGCGCGTCGATCAGGTCGGCACTGCCCTTCTCCACCACCTCGTCCAGCAGCGCGTCCGTGATCTCCTGGATGCGGGGCCGTAGTTCGCGTACCCGCCGGGCGGTGAAGGCCCGGACCACGAGCTTCCGCAGCCGGGTGTGGTCGGGCGGGTCGCTGTTGAGCATATGGGCCATCAGCTGGAAGTTGTCCTGGCCGCCCGCCTCCATCATGGACTTCCGCAGGCTCGCGGGGACGTTCGCCGGTGCCTTGGAGAGGTCCGGGTCGGCCAGCGCCGCGCGGGCGTCCGCGTAGCCGGTGACGAGCCAGATGTCGCCGTAGCCCGGCAGATGTACCAGGTGCGCCGGACCCGACTCCCGCAGCCGGGTGTAGAAGTCATGGGGGTTGGCCTTGAACAGCGGGTTCGTTACGTCGAACGTCACGGGGTCGTTCACTCGGTCACTCCTCGTCGCACGGGGCGCGGCCGAACCGCCAGCGGCCCGGCCGCGGTTCGAAGGGGACGTCGGGCCTACTCGGAAGCGGGAAGCACCTCGGGGAACTGGTGGTCGGTGCGGACCAGGCCGTCCGCCCCGAGCATCAGGTACTCCGTGCCCCGGGCGGCCGGGGGCCCGCCCGCCGAAGGCACCATGTCCCAGGTGATCCGCAGCGCGTCGTGGTTGTGCGAGGAGGAGTGGAGCCGGAAGACGAAGCCCTTCGCCACGAATTCCTCGTACGCCTCGCGCACAGCCGTCTCGACGCCGTCGCGACCCCGGAATTCCTGGCCGGTGTTGGCATAGAGGGCGTCCTCGGCCCACACCGTCTCGACGGCCTGACGTCGGCGTTCTGGGTCCTTCTCGTTCCATACAGCGATATAGCGGTCCACGAACCCGGTGCTGCTGCTCAACGCGATATTCCTTTCACGGGAATTGACACAGTGGGATTCCTGGCCGACCGGTCAGGGCCGTCAGCGTTTCACCCGGCCGACGCACTGTCCATTACCTGCCATGTAATACGGGTATGGGGAAACCGGGTTCGCGGGCGGCGCGTCAGCCGGTCGTCAGCACTCGGTCAGCCGGACCGTTGAGGCTGCTGTGCGGCTCACGTCGTCCTTGTCCCAGGAGTTGAATCCATGGCGGACTTCCCTGTCCAGCGGCTCGAAAGCTGTCTCGTCATCGCCAACCCCCGGGCGGGTTCGGTGACCCGGGAGCTGATCGACGACGTGGCCGAGCGCTGCGCGCACCACGCCGACGTGCGGCTGGCGTGGACCGCGGGGCGCGGCGACGCCACCGCGATCGCGGCCCAGGAGGCGGCGCTCGCGCGGGGCCCCGGCGTGCGCGCGGTGGTCGCGGTGGGCGGTGACGGAACCGTCCTGGAGGTGGTCGAGGGCCTGGTGGGCGCCGGACGTGCGCCGGACGGCGTGGCCCTGATGGTGGTCCCGGGCGGCACCGGGAACTCCGACTACCGCTCCCACTGGGGCGAGCGCCCCTGGCAGCAGTCCCTCAAAGAGGCGCTCGGCGACGGCACCGTGACCCCGCACAGGCTCGACCTGGCGAGGGTAAGGGAGTCGGGTGAGCTGATCGTGCTCGGTGCGGGAGCCGGCCTCACCGCCGAAGTGCTGCGCAGCGCCCGGGGCATCGAGCTGCGCGGCAAGGACCGGCTGCGGGCCGGACTCGACCACGCGGCGGCGCGGTACGTCCCCTTCCCCGGCCGTGTCACCGTCGACGGGATCGTGGTCCACGAGGGAGCGACGGTCCTGGCCAATGTCGGCGGCGGCCGGCACCGGGCCTGGCAGTTCCTCGTCCTGCCGGACTCCGTCCTGGACGACGGGCTGCTCGACGTCTGCGTGATGGGAACCGAGGTCCCCGCGACGGAGGTCCCGGAACTGCTGCGCACGGGTGCGCACATCGGCCTCGACGGCACGGTGTATGCCAGGGGGCGCAGGGTCGTCCTCGAACGCACCGACGGGCAGCCCCTCTGCTTCGAGCACGACGGTGAACTGATCGCGGACTGCGGATCCCGCCTCACCGTGGACGTCCTGCCGGGCGCCCTGCCCGTATTGTGCGCCCCGGCTGATCCCGCGGACGTCCGGTGACGGCGGCGGGCTCCCTCACCGGGGAGCTGGCGAACTGGGCGAGCGCCCTGCGCGTCGAGGACGTTCCGGACCGCGTCGTCGCACTCGCCAAAAGCCAGATCGTCTCCCAGCTCGCGGCGATCCGGGCGGGTGCGGCGCATCCACTGGGCGCCAAGCTGGTGCGAGCCTTCGGCAGTCCGCTGCAGGCCGACCCGGCGCGGGCGGCCTGTGTGCTCGCTGGCCTGGGCTCGTGGCTGAACCTGGACGACACCGCCTACGCGGGGCACCTGTCGAACTCGACCGTCGCCGTCCCCCTGGCGTTCGTCCGGGCCGGCCGGATGGACGGTGCCGCGCTGCTCGGCGCGGTGGTGGCCGCCAACGAGTGCGCCGCCCGGATCACGGCCGCCGCCACCCTGGGACCGTTCCGGGGCCAGACCGCCGCGCACACCAGTCTGGCCGGTGCGGTGGCCGGGCGGCTGCACTGCACAGGTGCGCCGGCGTCCGAATGGCGCGAGGCCCTGGGGCTCGCCCTCACGATGCCGCCCTGGACGCTGATGCACGGCTTCCTCGGTGGTGAGGCCCGGGTGCTCTCCGCCTTCGCCCCGGTACGGATGGCCATGGACGCCTGCGACGCCGCAGCCGTCGGAGTGACCTCGGCACCCGACATCCTGGAACATCCGCAGGGCTTTCTCGCCCGGTTCGCCACGGTGCCGCTGCCCGAGGCGGTCACGGCCGGGCTCGGCCGCCGCTGGCACACCGAAACGCTGTCGTTCAAGGTCCGGCCGGGCGGCCCCGGCATCGACAGCGCGGTGGACTGCGCCCTGGAGATCCGGCGGCTGGCGGCACGACAGCCCGTCGGCGTCCCCGGTTCCCCGGAGGCGTCCGGCACCGCCGGCCCGGAGAACATCGAGGAGGTGGTGGTGGAGACGTCGTACTACACGATGCACGCCGCCCGGCTCGCCGAAGCGCACGACCAGCAGTCACTGACTCCGGCGAGCGTCCTGCCGCTGTCCGTCCCCTACGCGGTGGCGACCGCGCTGATCGAGGGTGACCTCACGGTGGCCGACTTCGCCGCACCGGCCACCGAGGACGCCCGGCGGTGGCAGCTCGCGAAGCGGGTGCGGATGGTGGAGGACCCGCTGATGACCCGCGACCTCCTGCACAGCGAAGCCCCGTTCGGGGAGGCGCTGCGGCAGGCGGGGGACCGGGGGGCGCAGTGGCTGGACGGCTTCGCGGGTCCGCGGGCGGCCCGGCTCCTCGGCCGTCCCGGCGAACCCGTCCCCGACTTCCGGCACGCCACCAAGCACACGGGGGCGCGCGTCACCGTGCGATGGGCCGACGGAAGGTCGCTCTGCGCGCGCCGGGACATCCCGATCGGTGCCGCGGGCCCGGACACGCGGGCCCGCCACCGGGCACTGGTCGAGGAGAAGTTCCGTGCCGTGGGAGGAGGGGCGGAAGTCGCGCGGGCCTGTGCGGAGCTGGAGTCGGCGGGGCCCGAGCAGGTGTCGGACCTGCTGACGGCCGCTCTGACGGCCGAATGACCGCGAGCGAGCGGGCGGAACGGGTGAGGGGCGGGGCGACACCCCATCGGGTCGCCCCGCCCCGCCCCTCATCCGTTTCCTCGTCCGGACCTCAGAGCTGACTCGGCTCCCTCAGCAGCCGTGCGTCCAGCGCCCGGACGGCCGCGTCCCCCTCCCGGGCGAGGGCCTGGTCGTCCGGCAGCCCGATGATCGCCATGAGCAGTTCGACCAGGGAATTCTGCAGGGTCTCGACGCTCTGGTACTCCTGGGACATCTTCTTCTCCTCAGGTCGGTTTCTCCGGCAGCGTTCGGGACGGTTCGCGTCAGAACGCGTTGCAGGCACGGAAGATATGCGCGAAGGCGGAAAGCGATGCACAACCGTCGAAAGCGACGTACTCGGGTATCCGGAGCTGCGGTGCCCACTTCTCCTTGTACGCCAATTGGGACTTCGCCGGGTAGAGCTGTTCCCCGTGTTCCCACAGAAAATGCATGAGCCATCTGAAGGAAGGGCTGTGTCCAGGCAGTTCGAGGCTCTCGTCCAGGCCGGTGAACGGAGTGAAGCCAAAATGCAGCCATTCCACTTCCTCGGCCCTGAGCGTCTCGATCGCATGGGCGTTGATGGCTTCCATGAGGCCGGGTGATCCGCCGGGAATGCGTCGGCTGAGATCGTGCATCCAGCCGGCCCGGCTGCCAAAGACCGGCGCGTACGAGATATAACCCACGGGCCGGTCCTCGATCGTTCCGAGGAATAACCTCCGGTGCTCCTGCGCGGGACCTCCGATCTGGCCGACCAGGAACTCCAGCGCACGGGCGTCGCTGTTCTTCGTCGCCAGCCAGGCGTTGTCGATCCCCGACAGCTGCTCCCGCCATTCACCGGCTTCGACCTCCGTCACCCGCAGACCGCTGCGGAGGGCCCGGGAGATCTTGTTGCGCAATTGCATGAACCGGGTGCCGCGCAGTGTGAAGTCGGGCAGGCGCACGGCCCATGAGGCCCCGATCTGGTTCACGGTGAAGCCGCTCCCGGCGTATACCGCGGCGTCCTCGTGTTGCAGCTGCACGCCCACGACCAGCAGATCCTGCTGGTGCGCGTAGGCCACGAACCGGCGCAGCAGCTCTTCGTAGGAGCCCTTGTCCGCGAAGGGGCCGCCGAACTGCACCAGGAAGCGGCCGGTGCGGCGGTAGACGATGACGCCTTCGGCGGCGGGCGAGGTGAAGACCTCGTTCCCGCTGTTCAGCGTCAGAAAGGAGCTTGGGTTCTCGGCTTGCGTGTGCCGGCGGACGGCATGCAGGACCTGAGTGTCCAAGGATGTGGGCGCGGGCATGCTCTGCTCCCTGCTCGGTGTGGCTGGACAGAGAAAGTAGAGCAGTTACTTTTGCCCGCCGAAAGAGGGGACATGGGAACGTCAGGCAGGCGTCAGGTGCGTATCAGAAGCGTCTGTCAAGGTTATTCAGGAGAACGGCCCAGAGGTGTGGACCGGGAGTGAGGAGAGGTGCCCGGAGCGGCTTATCGGGGTCCACGCGCAGTCGGTGGTCTGGCTTACGCCTCCGCAGGTTCGAATCCTGCCCTCTCCGCGTAGCGCAGTCTGCACAAGGCACGCCTCGGCCCGGTCGCGGTGTCAACGCAACCGGGCCCTTTGGCGTCCGCCGGCCCCTGAAGGGGATCCGGAGACCAGGAGTCAGAGAGATGTCAGTGCCGGGTCAGGCCCCGCTGAAAGGATCGATTTACACCGCACGTGATGCGCGGCTGCACATGATGTCGATCGGCAGGCCCGTCTCGCGTGCCGGTAAATCCGGGAAGGCATGTTGATGCGTGAAAAGCCACTGCTCAGCTACAAACTCTACATAGCCGGCAAGGACATCGACGGCGACGGCTGGGTCTATACGGTCAGTTCGCGGTCCTTGCTGGAGGACGTCTTCACCAGCGTCAGCCTGAAGCGGCAACTCGAACGCGATCCGGAATCCGAAGCCGCCGAGCACCCCTACATCGCGGGACGCTGCGCGGTCGCGGGCGACTCCGCGATCGACCTGGCGACCGAGGCGGCGGCCGCGGCGGCACCCGGATGGGCCGCGGTGCCGCTGGAGCGCCGGATGAGCCTCGGCGCCCGCTTCCGCGAGGAGCTGGTCCGCCGACAGGACGAGTTCGTCGAGATGCTGGTGACCGAGGCCCACCCCGTGCGACTCGCGCGCTGGGAACTGAGCTGTCTGCTCCAGGTCTTCAGCGAGGAGAGCCTGGAGTGGTACCGCAGCCAGATGCACACCGAGTTCCGGCACGGCGGCCGGAGACTGATCGTGCGCAGACAACCCGACGGTGTGGTCGCCTTCAACCCGCCCCAGAACGCGCCCGCCCCCAGCGCGGCGCTCGCGGTCCTGGCGCTGATGTCCGGCAACAGCGTCGTCGTGCGTGCCCCGCGCAGCATCGCGCTGAGCACGATGTGGCTGATGCGGGATGTGGTCGGACCGCTCCTCGACGAGGCCGGCGCCCCGCCCGGCGTGCTCAACGCGGTCTGCTCCAACCCCCGTCAGACACTGGACCGCTGGCTGGCGCACCCGCTGATCGACGACATCTTCTACATCGGCGGCAGCCAGGAAGGACTGCGCTTCCAGGAGCAGTGCGTGGCCGCCGGGAAGAAGCCCATCCTCGAACTCGCCGGCAACGACGGCATCGTGGTGTGGGAGGACGCCGACATACCGAAGGCCGCCGAGGCCATCTCCGAGGCGTTCTACGGCTCCGGCCAGATCTGCATGGTTCCCAACTACGTACTGGCCCACCCGAGGATCGCCGACCGGCTCATCGCCGAGGTGGCCGCGCGCGCCGCGGAGGTACGGCCCGGATACCCCGAGGACGAAGACGTCCTGCTGTCCCCCGTACGCCGCAGCGAACGCTTCTTCTCGCTCCTGCAGGGCGCGCTCGACCAGGGCGCCGAACTGGTCACCGGCGGGCGGCGCACCGAGCTGGACGGGACCGAGTCGGAGACCGGCGTGTTCCTCCAGCCCACGGTGCTGCGGGTCGACGGCCTGGTGGCCGCCCGGAGCTTCGACGTCGTCCGGCACGAGACGTTCTTCCCGCTGCTGCCGATCGTCGTCCCCGAACCCGCCGGTGACACGGAACTCCTCGACGATTTCGTCGCCTTCGTCAACGGCAACGCGTACGGACTGCGCAACTCCCTGTGGGCCACGTCTCCCGGGGTGATCGACTCCTTCGTGGGGCGCGTCGTCAACGGCGGGCTGCTGAAGGTGAACGATTCGCACATCGGCTTCCTGCCCTACCTCCCCAGCCACGGCGGAACCGGCCTGACCGGCGGAGTCTTCGGCGAGGCCAACTACCCGATGCTCAAGACCTCGCACGTCCAGGGAGTGAGCATCGCGCACGGCGTCAGCCCGCGCGACGCGGTCTTCGGCTCCTGACCTTCCTCCATCCGCCCCGAGCGCGACGGCGTACTACTTGGTATTGGAGACTCCATGCGTTCCCTCGAACTCGCCCGTGACCTCGCCGAGCAACGCCTCCCCGGCCTGGTCAAGGCCCTGGCGGCCATTCCGTACGCGGAGCGGGAGGCATCGGGCAGCCAGGTGATCGGCCTCTTCCGTGACCACGGGGGAGCGGGACTCCTGGTCCCGACGGAGTACGGCGGCCTGGGCGTCGACGTACTGGAGGCGGTGCGGGTGCAGCGTGCCGTGGGATCGCTGTCGCCCTCGCTCGCCGCGGCGACCGCCATGCACCACTTCACGGTCGCGATGCTGTACGCGCTGGCGGCGGACCCCGGCCGGCTGACCGACGCCGTGCTGGAGGTGCTGCACGATGTGGCCCCGGGCCCCCGGCTGATGGCCTCGGGATGGGCCGAGGGACGTACCCAGCAGAACATTCTCGTCCCCGCGGTGACCGCCACCAGGGCCGACGGCGGCTATCTGCTGAACGGCTCCAAGAAGCCCTGCAGTCTCGCGGGCTCGATGGACCTGCTCACCGCGAGCATCGCGGTGCCGGGCGCCGACGGCACCCCGGAACTGGCCCTGGCGCTGCTCCCCGCCTCTTCGCCCGGCCTGTCGGTACACCCCTTCTGGGCGAACGAGGTGCTGGCCGCGGCCGAGAGCGACGAAGTGCGCCTCGACGGCGTCTTCGTCCCGGACGAACTCGTGATCACCACGTCCACCGAGGACCCGCACCGCCTGGAGGACCTCCAGTCGGCGGGTTTCGCCTGGTTCGAACTCCTGGCGTCCGCAGGCTACGCGGGCGCGGCGACGGCTCTCGCCGACCGCGTCATCGAACGCGGGCGCGGCAGCACGGCGGACCGGGCGGACCTCGCCCTGAAGGTCGAGTCGGCCTTCGCGCTGCTGGAGGGCGCGGCCCGCACGCTGCGGGACGGACAGCAGGGCGAGGCAGCGGTCGCCACGGTGCTGGTCGCCCGGTACGCCGCCCAGGAATCCCTGGCACAGGCCGCCGACCGGTCCCTGGAACTGCTCGGCGGCATCGACTTCATCAGGTCGGACGAGAACACCCGGCTGGCCGCCGCCGTGCGCCCCCTCGCATTCCACCCGCCGGGGCGGGCCTCGGCACAGGAACCGCTGCTGAAGTGGTTCACCGGCGAGCCGCTGGAGCTGTCGTGACCCCGGACCACCACCACCGCCCGACCGCCACCGCGCCGCCCCCGGCGCGCCCGTCCATGGGAGCCGTGTGATGACAGCCCTGTCCGAAGACCGAGCCCCGGTGGACACGGAGGAGGAGATCCTCGGCCTCTACCGGGCGCACCTGAGCAAGGGCCGGGCCACTCTCGCCGAACTCTTCGGCAGCCACATGGAGACCGAGTCCTGCGGGGCCTGGCTGACCACGAGCGACGGCGAGCGGTTTCTCAACGCCGGGGGCTACGGGGTCTTCATCATGGGCGCCCGGCACCCCATGGTGATCGAGGCCGTCGAGCGCCAGCTGCGCACGCACCCGACCGCCACCCGGATTCTGCTGGAGCCGACGGTGGCGCGTGCCGCCGAAGCGCTGGTCTCCATCACACCGCCCGGCCTCGACCGGGTGCACTTCGCGCTCTCCGGCGCCGAAGCGGTCGAGACCGGCCTCAAGCTGGCCCGTGCCAAGGGCCGCAAGCGCACCGTCTCGATGTCCGGCGGGTACCACGGCAAGACCCTCGGGGCCCTGTCGGCGACGGCGAAGGAGGTGTACCAGAAGCCCTTCCGGCCGCTGGTCCCCGACTTCACGCACCTGCCGTACGGAGACGCCGACGCCCTGAAGCAGGAGCTCGCCGCGCACCCCGGAGAGGTCTGCGTCATCATCGAGCCCGTCCAGGGCGAGGGAGGCGTGATCCTGCCTCCCGAGGGCTACCTCAAGCGTGTCGAGGAACTCGTGCGGGAGTACGACGGCTTCCTCATCCTGGACGAGGTGCAGTCCGGCTTCGGCCGCCTGGGGGAGTGGTGGGGGGCCGACATCGACGGCGTCGTCCCCGACGTCCTCCTCACGGGCAAGGCTCTGGGCGGCGGTGTGCTCCCGGTCTCGGCGGCGGTGGCCACCCGTGAGGCGTTCCGGCCCTTCGACAAGGACCCGTACGTCCACACGGCCACGTTCTCCGGACAGCCGGTGCTGATGGCAGCGGTCCAGGGGGCGATCCGGGCCGTGCAGGAGGAACGGCTCGTCACCCGGGCCGCCGACCTGGGGGCCCGGCTGCTGCCCCGGATCACCGAGATCGCCCGGCGCAACATCCCCGACCTGCTCGTCGACGTACGGGGCCGAGGGCTGCTGATCGGTGTGGAGCTGGTCGAAGCGGGACTCGCCGGGGAGCTGCTCATCGAGCTGTTCAACCACGGGGTCGTCGCCAACCACTCCATGAACGGCAGCTCGGTGGTGCGGTTCACCCCGCCGGCCATCCTCAGCGACCACGACGTGAACCATCTGCTCGACTCCTTCGACAAGGCCACCCGCGACCTCATCAGTGGCTCGGCCACACTGCCCGGAAGGCGGTAACCCCCGTGCGACATGTCGAACTGGACGTCACAGTGCGCTGCGAGAAGGCGCTGACCGTGTACGACAACGTGCTGCGCTGGGAGCGGTACCCCGAACTCGCCCCGCACGTCCGGTCGACCACCGTGCACGCCACCCACCCGGCGCAGCAGTGCAGTTCCAGCTGGGAACTCCACTTCCGCAGCGGGCTGTTGCGCTGGACGGAGGAGGACCGCTTCGACCGTGAGGGCCTGGAGATCCACTTCACCCAGGACGACGGAGACTTCGACAGCTTCACCGGCACCTGGCGGATCGTGCAGGAAGGCGACGACGTGGCCGTCCGCTTCGAGGCCGCGTTCGACTTCGGCATCCCCAGCCTCGAAGGCATCCTCGACCCGATCGCCGAGCGGGTCATCAAGGAGACCGTGGCCTGGGCCGTCACCGGACTGTTCCCGCAGTCCGAGGTGCACGGCGAAATCGACCTGTCCGCTCCCGGCGCCGGTGTGCCCGCCACCGCTTGAGCCCGGCCGCCGCGCATCGCGGCGAGAATCAGGAGACCAACCGTGGACCAGGCCAATCCCTTCGAGACCCCCAGAACCTTTTCGCTGCACCGCGCCGAGTACCTGGTCGGCCTCGCGGTGTCGACCGGGCTGATCATCGCGCACCTCGACGAGATCCGGTGGCTGCCGGCGATCGCGCTGTTCCTCTACATCGACCTGATCGGCTACATCCCGGGAGCCATAGCCTTCCGGCGCAGCGGTGGCAGGCCCATCGCCAAGACGTACTACGTCCTTTACAACGTGATGCACAGCCTCATCACGCAGGCCGCCGTCGCGGCCCTGTGGTGCTGGCTGGCCGGGCCGGAGTGGGCGCTGCTGGTTCTGCCGTTCCACCTGTTCGGCGACCGCGGACTGTTCGGCAACTTCATGAAGCCCTTCGCGTTGCCGTTCGAACCTGTCCGGCAGAAGGGGTACCTGAGGCTCCTGGACGACCTCGGCGTCGCTCACCCGAAGCCTGTCGGACACGAGCAGGTACCGGAACCCGTCGGCCATGTGCCCGCTGCCCGGACCACGGTCGAGGTGCCGGAGCGGGCCGCGGCCGAGGGGATCCGGTGATCACGGCCGCCGGGGCCCACCCCGTACAGCGCGAGGCGCTGCGGCGGCTGGCGGCGCCCGTGGCGGTGCTCACCGTCTCGCACGGGGGACGCCCGCACGGCACGACGGTCAGCAACGTCAGCCGGGTCTCCAGGGTTCCGCTGCTGATGGGCGCCTGCCTGCGGTCCGGCTCCTCCTTCGCCGGACTGGCGGCCGCCGAGGGGCGATTCTCCATCAACGTGCTCGACAGCGAACAGGAACACCTGGCGCGCTGGTTCGCCGACAGCACGCGCCCCGAAGGCGTCGAGCAGTTCGCCGGGCTGCCCTGGCTGACCGACGAGTTCACCAGAGCTCCCCGGATAGAAGGGGCCCTCGCCCACTACTCCTGCCGGGTTTCCGGCCGCTTCGCCATCGGCGACCACGAGGTGCTGCTCGGCCAGGTGGTCCGCGCGGACCACGGCCCCGGGGAACCGCTGCTCAGCTACGCGGGCGGGCTCTTCGCGGCGGGCCTGCGACCGGCGCGGGCCGACGGGCCCCAGGACGTTGCCGTGCCCAAGACACTCTCCCCGGAAGGATGACGCAGGACGATGACCACCACTCCCCACGACACCACCACGTCGCCCGAGGCCGACTGGGATGCCGCACCCGGGCTCCTCGAGGGCGCCATGAAGCTCACCCTCGGCCCGGAGGACTGCGACCTCGCCTACTGGATCACCTCCGTCGCCCAGGGCACCCTGCGCGACCGCGGGGTGACCGGGCACCACCGGGACGCGGGCGTACCCGGCTTCCTCAGGGCCCCCGGACCGCTGCGCGAGGCGCTCGTCCTGGAGTTCGGGTTCCGGGGCCTGTCCGAGGAGATCGCCACCCGGCTGCTCGGCCACTACGTACCGATCGCCCCCGGCGTCCCGGAGATGGAGTTCTACTCCACCCAGCTGATCGACGAGGCCCGGCACGCCCGGGTGTTCCGCAACCACCTGGTGGAGCTCGGAATGCCGGCGGCGACGCTGGTCGAGGACATCCACGAGATGGCCGCCGACTACCGGCGCCGGGTGCTCCAGCCCGTGGAGGACTTCACCCTCGGCATCGTCCGCGACCAGAAGGACTTCATCGGAGGCGTGGCCGTGTTCGCCATCGTCATCGAGGGCGTGCTGGCTCCCGCGGCCGAACTGAGCGAGCGCAAGTGGACGCCGCTGTCCCCGGCCACCGGAGAGATCTCCCGCGGCACCGCGATCGACGAGATCCGGCACCTGACCGTGGCCAGCACCCTCCTCAAGGACCACCTGGCCGCGCACCCGGAATCCCGTGACAGGGTCCTGGAGATCATCCGCGACGGGGCGCGACTGTGGGACGAGGTTCCCGACCGTGAGTTCGTCATCCATCGTGAGGAACTGTTCCAGGTGGGGATGAGCCAGCACGCGGAGGCGATCGGCGACTACGAGATCTGGCCCGGCGTCCGGATGCTCGACACGACCCCCGAACAGCGCTATGACATGGCCGAGCAGTGGACGGGCGAGATGGCGCGCAGCCGGCTGGAGTACATGGGCCTGCCCCTGGACGCGCTCGACGGCCCGGGGCCCGGGGCAACGGCGTGAGCGGCACGCCTCCCGGCGTACCGGGGCGCACCGGACCGGCGGCGGTGATCGCCGGGATCGGTTCCCATCTGCCGCCCGACGTGGTGACCAACGACGATCTCTCGGCCCGCCTGGACACGAGCGACGAGTGGATCCGCAGCCGTACCGGAATTGCCACCCGGCACATGGTCTCCCCGGGCACGGCCACCTCTGACCTGGCGGTGGAGGCAGGCGCCAGGGCATGGGACTCGGCGGGCGGCCTCCGCCCGGACGCCCTGGTCCTCGCGACCACGACACCCGACCGCCCCTGCCCGGCCACCGCTCCCGAGGTGGCCGCGCGGCTGGGGCTCACCGGCATCGCCGCCTTCGACATCTCGGCGGTGTGCACCGGTTTTCTCTACGGGCTGGCGACCGCCGGGGGACTGATCGCGTCGGGAGTGGCCGAGCGGGTGCTGCTGATCGCGGCGGACGCCTTCACCACGATCATCGACCCGCAGGACCGCGGCACCTGCGTGATCTTCGCCGACGGAGCGGGCGCGATGGTCCTGCGCGCGGGTACGCACGAGGAGCCGGGGGCGATCGGCCCGACCGTGCTGGGCAGCGACGGGACGCTCAGCGACCTGATCGAGGTCCCCGCGGGCGGCTCCCGCCAGCGTTCCTCGGGCATCGCGGCCGGTCCCGGGGACAGCTGGTTCCGGATGCGCGGGCGCGAGACCTACCGGCATGCGGTGGACCGCATGACCGCGGCGTCCCGGCAGGCGGTCGCGGCCGCGGGCTGGAGCACCGAGGACGTCGACAGACTGGCCGCGCATCAGGCCAACGCCCGCATTCTGGGCACCGTCGCCCAGGAGCTGGGCATCCCGGCGGAGCGCCGGCTCTCCAACATTGAGCATGTCGGCAACACCGGCGCCGCATCTATCCCGCTGCTGCTCGCGCAGTCGGCCGCCGAGGGCTCCCTGCTGCCCGGCCACCGGGTGCTGCTCACCGCCTTCGGCGGCGGGCTGGCCTGGGGCGCGAGCACCGTGGTCTGGCCCGACGTCAAGCCCGGCTGACGAGCGGCGGGCCGGGCCCGTCCGTCGGCACGCACGGAAACCGAATCCCGAGGAGGACGACATGTTCGAGACACTCAAGGAAATCCTGGTCAGCAAGCTCAAGGTGACGCCCGAACAGGTCACGCCCGAAGCCACCCGCGAGGACGTCGAACTGGACTCGCTGGCGATCGTCGAGCTGTCGCTGGTCCTGGAGAAAGAGCTGAACATGGTCATCAGCGATGACGAACTGCTCGAACTCCCCACCATCGGGGCCATGGCCGAGCTGATGGAACAGCGGAGCGCGAAGGTCTGATGACACACACCGACATCGCGGTCAGCGGCCTTGGCCTGGTGACGCCGGGCGGAGTCGGTACACGGGAGAGCTGGGCGGCGGTTCTCGCGGGCCGCCCAGCCGCCCAGCTCGACCCTTCCCTGAAGGGAGGGCCGGTCCAGCTCGCCTGCCGTGTACCGGATTTCGACCCCGAGAAGTTGCTGGGAGCCCGCCGCTCCCATCGGCTGGACCCCTTCGTGCAGTTCGCCTTGGTCGCCGCCCGGGAAGCGGTGGCGGATGCCGGGCTCGACCCGGCGAAGTGGGACGGCGCCCGGGTCGGTGTGGTGCTCGGCTGCGCGGACGGCGGCCCGGGCACCGTGGAGACCCAGCACCGGGTGCTCCTGGAGGAGGGCCCCTCCCGGGTCTCTCCGCTGCTGCTTCCCATGCAGCTGCCCAACATGCTGGCCGGGCAGACGGCCATCGAATTCGGTGCCACCGGCCCCAACCTCGTGGTGGCCACGGCATGCGCCTCCGGGGCGACGGCCATCGGCACGGCGCGGGACCTGCTGCTGCTCGACCGCTGCGACATCGTCCTGGCCGGGGGCAGCGAGGCCATGATCACCCCGCTGGTGATGGCCGGCTTCGCGAAGATGGGCGCGCTGTCGCGACGCGAGGACGACCCGGCGAGTGCGTCCCGGCCGTTCGACGTCGGCCGCGACGGATTCGTGGCGGGTGAGGGCGCCGGAGTGCTCGTGCTGGAGCGCGCCGCGGACACCCGCGCCCGCGGCGCCCGCGTCCGGGCCCTGATCGCCGGATACGGTGCCGGTGCCGACGCTCATCATGTGACCAGCCCCCATCCCGACGGCCGGGGGGTCGAGACGGCGGTGCGGCGGGCCTTGGCGGACGCGGGTGCGCGCCCGCAGGACGTCCACCACGTCAACGCGCACGGCACCTCGACCCCGATGAACGACCTGGCGGAGGCTCAGGCACTGCGTCGCGCGCTGCCCGATGGGCCCCTGGTCAGTTCGACCAAGGGCGTCACGGGGCACCTCCTGGGTGCGGCGGGCGCGGTGGAGGCGGCGTTCGGTGTCCTGTCCGTCGAGCAGGGGGTGGTCCCGCCCACCGCGGGGCTGCGTACGCTCGATCCACGCATCGACATCGAGGTGCCGACCGTGGCAACCCGTGCCCGCGTCGATCTGGTCCTGAGTAATTCCCTCGGTTTCGGCGGGCAGAACGCGGTCCTGGCGATTTCGAAGCCCTGATCTTCGGCTCACCGGTTGCCGTGCCGCTGGAAAAGGGCTGCCCGGAGGCGTCGGTGACGCTGGTGAAAGCCCCGGGTCCGCATACCGGATTCGGCGGGATGGGGCCCGACGGCGAACCTCCCGAAAGGGCGAGCGGTCGTCTCCCGGACGGCGGCTGACTGCCGTCGTCCAGGAGACGGCCTGGTCTGCTACCGCGCCAAGGGCGAAAGGTGCAGTGACGGTGCCTGATTGAGTATTTCCCTAAAGCGCAGCTCGAGTTGCTGGGACGGTTCCATGCCCAGCTCGTCGACCAGCCGGCTGCGCACCCGGTTGTAGGCCTCGATTGCCTCCGCCTGGCGGCCGCACCGGTAGAGCGCTAGCATCAGCATTTCGGTGATGCGTTCGCGCCAGGGGTGTATGATGCTCACCCTTTTTAGTTCCCCGATGACACGCACGGGGTCGTCGCAGTCGATACCGAGAGCGAGTTTCTCTTCCAGCGTGCTGAGGTACTCCTCCTCCAGCTGGAGTGCCACGCTCTGGCACAGCGGACCGGAAGCCGCGTCCTGCAGCGGCGATCCTCGCCACAGGTTCAAGGCCTTGTCCAGTGCCGTGTAAGCAACGTGCGGATTGTACGGCGCGGCGGCCCGCGCTTCCGCTGTGAGATCCCGGAAGACATTCAGATCAAGAGCCTCCGGTCGGATGTTCAGAACGTAGCCTGTGGCGCGGGTGGCCAATAGGGGCGGATCACTCTCGCTGCCCGCCAGTCCGTGAAGCGTCCGACGCAGTCGGTAGACGTGGGCCTGCAGTGAGTTCTCTGCGGTGGTGGGCGGGTTCTCGCCCCATAACTCCGTGTACAGCTGAGGCGCGGAGAGCGGTCTTCCGGAACTCACCAGCAGGCTGGCCAGCAGTGAGCGCTGTCTTGATCCGGATATGCTTCGGAAGCGCCCTCCCGTCTCGACTCCGACGGAGCCGAGCACTTTAAACCTCACGTTCGTTTCTTCTAGCACGCAAGACCCATCCTTAACGGAGCGTTAAGGAGTTGGATGCCTGAGGCGGGTTTTCGATCTATCGCGGAGTCCGGCTGGTAACTGAATCCCAAACCGGCCTTCGATTCTTTTCGCCATCGCCAACTCCGTCATGAACGGACAACTCGACCGTCGGTCCTATTTACTTGCATTCCTCGTGTGACCCGCAAGAGTGAATCTAGAATTTTCGTCGAGAACGAGACAGGCGGAGTCAGGCGGATCCGGGGCTGGGGATGGCAGTGCAAAGAGGTTCATAAATGGCCACATCGACCGGGGATGGCGGTCCGGGAGCCGCCTCCGGCGGTCGGCACTATGGCTGGTTTCTGTCATCCGGAGGAATGTGGATGCTTCGTCCCCGGTTTAGCGCCTGAGAGGCAGATGATCGCCCGCGATTCGCCGAATCCTTATTACCTGAGAAGTAATTGACGCGGGCTGCTGGATCAGGGAGCGTAGAGGGATGACTTTCTTCACGTCCGGGGACGGGACGAATCTCTTCTATAACGACTGGGGTAATGGAAAACCGGTCGTCCTGCTTGGTACCGCCATGATGAGTTCGCGCATGTGGGAGTTCCAGGCATCTTTCCTGGCCGCTCATGGGTTCCGGTGCGTCACGTATGACCGGCGTGGTTGCGGACGCTCGGACCAGCCCTGGGAGGGTTACGACTACGACACGCTCGCCGACGATCTCGCGGCTCTTCTCGAACACCTCGACGTCGTCGACGTGACCCTCGTGGGATACGCGGTGGGCGGCGGAGAGGCGGTGCGCTACCTGAGCCGGCACGGCACGGACCGGATCTCCCGGCTTGCCCTGGTCGGTTCGACCACGCCCTTCATGATGAAGGCACCCGACAACCCCGAAGGGCTGGACCCGGAGCTCTTCGAAGGTCTGACGGAGGGGATGGTCAAAGACCGGCCGCGCTGGGCCGCCGGACTCGCCACGCAGTTCTTCGGAGGAGCTGACGGGGGCCCGGACCGGTCACCCCTCTCACCCGAACTCACCAACTGGTTCGCCGAGTTGGCTCTGGACTGCTCGCCGCGAGCGGCGCTGGAGATCTATCGCACCCTCTTCGCCACCGACCAGCGCAGCGAGATCACCAAGATCACGTTGCCCACGCTGATCGTCCACGGCACCGCTGATGCGGGCGCCCCCTTCCGTCTGTGCGGCGAGGCGACTGCGGCGTTGATGCCCGGGAGTGCGTTCATTCGTTACGAGGGTGCGGCGCACGGGTTGTTCGCCACTCACGCGGACCGGTTCAACGCGGATCTGCTGGCCTTCTCGGCGGAGTGATGAGCGGCTGGAGGGATGCGATTCCGGACGTGCCGTTCTGTTCGAGCCGTTCCTTCGCGGCTGCCCCGAAAGCGTCGGCTGTCCGCTGGTCGGCCGGATGCATCGTTTCCAGGGAGAGTTCCGCCACGGTGATGTCCGTGGCGCAGCCGAAGGTGGCGATGGTGCTGAACAGGGTCAGTTCGGTGCCCAGTCCCCGCACGCGGATCGAAGCGACGATCGTGTCGGACAGGTCGTGCCCGCTGACGGGAGAAGTGTCGGGCCAGTACGCGGAGACCTCGTCGTACAGCCGCCTGAGACTCTCGCGCCCCGAGTAGACGGCCTGCCGGTAGAGGCGTCCGATGAGGTGCGTGCGCCATTCCTCGTGATTGACCACCTGGCGGACGAGACCTTCGGGGTGGAGGCAGATCCGCATGACGTTGCACGGCGGGACGAGGAGCTGGGGCGAGACCTCGCTCAGGAGCAGCTCCGTCCCGATGTTCAGCGCGGCGATGTTCTCGTCGGGATCCACCGCGAGTGCGGGGTACGGGGCGTGGGCACCCAGGATCCGGTCCATCGCCTCGCGCACGATCTTCAGCCGGGGTGCTTCCAGCGGGGTTTCCTGGAAGGACGGGGAGTAGCCCGCCGAAACGAGCAGCGTGTTGCGCTGCCGTAGGGGGATCTCCAGCTGGTCCGCCAGGCGCAGGACCAGCTCCCGGCTGGGCCGTGACCGGCCCGTCTCGACGAAACTCAGGTGCCGGGCGGAGGTGTTGGCGCGCTGGGCGAGCTCCCCCTGGGTGAGCATCATGCGTTGACGCCACTCCCGCAGGAGTGCCCCGATGCTGGTGTCCGTGCCTAAGACCGTCACGACGCGCAGTCTAGCAATCACCCTTGGCTGTCGTCAGTTCGCCTGAAGACAAGAGGGTGTGGTCTCCCCAGGGCCGTTCGCGTTTCCCCTTCCCGCGGTCTTCGCTCCGGGCTCCGGGGCAGGCCGGTGTGGCGTCCGGTGCTCCCGGCCGGTGATCAGGGAGACCCGCGCTGCGGGCGACCGGTGAGCCGAACGGGGGCGTGCGCGAGATGACCCGGCGTCAGCCGGGCATCAGCCGGGTGTCAGCGGCGTGGTGCAGTCTTGTGGATGTGAACGGGGCGCGACCGGCCCGGTTCGAGGAGAGATGCCCGGAGTGGCTTATCGGGGTCCGGAACATTGTTCCGGTCGGGCTCAGGCCCACGCAGGTTCGAATCCTGCTCTCTCCGCACCGATGGAACGCCCGTGTCCGGGCCGTGCTCACCTCGCCGTCACCGAACGGACCCGCCACCCCGCACCCGCCCTGGCGGTGTCGGCCGCGCGCGGGGGTCTTGTGGGTGACGCGGGTGACGCGGGTGTCCGAAGAGGCGGCCCGTGCCGCGCCCCCCTCCTGCCGGCGCGCGGCGGTCGCCTGCGGGGAGGCGGCGAGTTCCTCTTCTGGAACGGAGGCTGTCCGGCGGCGGACGAGTCCGGCGCTCCGCGCTTCGGTTTCCATGGCATGGCATGGCATGGCCTGGCCGGAAGCCGAAGGGCCCGTCGCGACCATGGCGTGGCGGCCCGTAAACCCTTCGCCCGTGATCACCCTTGGTTACTATGCTCGTTTCGTTCCGGAGGCCGGTCGCAACGGGGGAGACACCATCGGTGGTCCGTTCGGGGAGCGGGGGGACCGGCTCGCCGGCCGAAGCTCCCCGGACTCCTCCCCGGGCCGTGGCCGGTGATTCCTGCCTCTATGCCCCGGAATACTGTTCCGTGGATGGTAAGGCTGAAGAGATGGGTGACCTGGGAACATGTTGGAAGAGGTTGTAGCGACCCGCTACATCACGCCCCTGCGTGAGGGCGGCTCGCTCCCCGGGATCGTCGAGGCCGACGATCTCGGCACGTACGTCATGAAATTCACCGGTGCGGGGCAGGGGCGCAAGACGCTCGTCGCGGAGGTGATCTGCGGACAGCTCGGCCGACGGCTCGGACTGCGCGTCCCCACGCTCGTCCAGATGCAGCTGGACCCGGTCATCGGCCTCGCCGAACCCGACCAGGAGGTACAGGAGCTCCTGAAGGCCAGCGGCGGGCTCAACCTCGGGATGGACTTCCTGCCCGGCTCGATCGGCTTCGACCCGCTCGCCTACCAGGTGGATGCGCGCGAGGCCGGCCGGGTGGTCTGGTTCGACGCGCTGATCAACAATGTCGACCGGTCCTGGCGCAATCCGAACATGCTCGTCTGGCACGGCGACCTGTGGCTCATCGACCACGGTGCCACCATGATCTGGCACCACAACTGGCCCGGCGCCCAGGCCTCCGCCGCCAAGCCGTACAACGCCTCCGACCACGCGCTCGCCCCGTTCGCGCCCGACATCGCGGCCGCCGCGGCCGAGCTGGCCCCGCTGGTCACCGAGGAACTGCTCACCGAGGTTGCCGCGGACGTCCCCGACGAGTGGCTCGTGGACGAGCCCGGCTTCGCCACCACCGACGAGCTGCGCCGCGCGTACGTCGAGGCCCTGCTGCCGCGCGCCGCGACCATCCACGAGCGCATCACCATGGACGGCCCCACGCCGGACCGGCCGTCCCAGGCCCCCGGCTGGCTCACCGAGCACCTCACTCCCTGGCCCCACCCCGCCAAGAAGAACGACAAGGACGGCCAGCGGTGAGCGAGCGCGTTGTCTTCGAGTACGCCCTGCTGCGTGTGGTGCCGCGGGTGGAGCGCGGTGAGTGCTTCAACGCGGGCGTGGTCGTCTACTGCCGGGCCCGCGGCTACGTGGCTGCCCGTACCCACCTCGACGAGACCAAGCTGAAGGCCCTGGACCCGGCCGCCGACACGACGGGCGTACGGGCCGCCCTGCGCGCCGTCGAGGGCGTCTGCCTCGGCGGGGCGGACGCGGGCCAGGCGTCGGGCGACGACGCGGGACGCCGCTTCCGCTGGCTGATCGCGCCGCGTTCCACGGTCGTCCAGCCGGGCCCCGTGCACAGCGGCCTCACGGCCGACCCGGAGGCCGAGGTCGAACGGCTGCTGGGGCTGCTGGTGCACTGACCGGTCCGCCACGGCGCCGCCCGCGGCCACCGTGCGGGCGGCGTCGCGGATGTGACATGCGCCGCGACGGCCGTGCGCCGTTGACACCGGGTGCCAGGGCTTCTAGCGTCTCGTCTGCTGAAGGTACTAAGCGGTCGCTCAGACATCGGGAAGGTTCCGCGCACACGAGATCCCGTGCCGGAGGTGCCCCGGACCTGCTGGGCGGCGATCCAAGGGCGAGGAGAACGAAGCATGTCCACCACCGAGCAGCGCGTCGCCGTAGTGACCGGAGGGGCCCGGGGCATCGGCGCCGCCACCGCGGTTCGCCTGGCGGCCGAGGGCCGCGCCGTCGCCGTACTCGACCTCGACGAGGCCGCCTGCAAGGACACCGTCGACACGATCACCGCCGCCGGGGGCCGGGCCCTCGCGATCGGCTGCGACGTCTCGGACAGCGCCCAGGTGGAAGCCGCGGTCGCGCGGGTCGCCGCCGAGCTCGGAGCGCCGACGATCCTGGTCAACAACGCGGGCGTGCTCCGCGACAACCTGCTCTTCAAGATGAGCGAGTCTGACTGGGACACCGTGATGAACGTGCACCTCAAGGGCGCGTTCCTGATGGCCAAGGCCGTCCAGAAGCACATGGTGGACGCCGGGTTCGGCCGTATCGTCTCGCTCTCCTCCTCCTCGGCGCTCGGCAACCGGGGCCAGGCCAACTACGCCGCCGTCAAGGCGGGCCTCCAGGGCTTCACCAAGACCCTCGCCAAGGAGCTCGGCAAGTTCGGCATCACCGCCAACGCCGTCGCCCCCGGCTTCGTCGTCACGGAGATGACCGCGCAGACGGCCGCCCGGGTCGGCATGGGCTTCGAGGACTTCCAGGCCGCCGCCGCCACCCAGATCCCGGTGCAGCGCGTCGGCCGCCCCGAGGACATCGCCAACGCCATCGCCTTCTTCACGGGTGACGCGGCGGGCTTCGTCTCCGGGCAGGTCCTGTACGTCGCGGGCGGACCGCTCAACTGATTCCGGAGGGCTTGGACATCATGACAGTGCAGGACAGCGGGAAGGTCGCGCTCATCACGGGTGCGAGCCGGGGCATCGGCTTCGGCATCGCCGAGGCCCTGGTGGCCCGGGGCGACCGGGTGTGCATCACCGGTCGGGGCGAGGAGGCGCTCCAGGAGGCCGTCCAGCGCCTCGGTGCCGACCGGGCGATCGGCGTCGCGGGCAAGGCCCACGACGCGGAGCACCGGGCCGAGGCCGTCAAGCGCACCATGGAGGCGTTCGGCCGGGTCGACTTCCTGGTCAACAACGCCGGTACGAACCCGGTCTTCGGGCCGATCGCGGAGCTCGACCTCGACGTCGTCCGCAAGGTCTTCGAGATGAATGTCGTCTCCGCGCTCGGCTTCGCGCAGCTGACCTGGAAGGCGTGGCAGCAGGAGAACGGCGGGGCGATCGTCAACATCGCCTCGGTCGCCGGTATTTCCGCCTCACCCTTTATCGGCGCGTACGGCATGAGCAAAGCCGCCATGGTCAATCTGACCCTGCAGTTGGCGCACGAGTTCGCGCCGTCCGTCCGGGTCAATGCCATCGCGCCCGCGGTGGTGAAGACCAAGTTCGCGCAGGCTCTGTACGAAGGCCGGGAGGAGGAGGCCGCGGCGGCTTATCCGCTGGGCAGGCTGGGAGTTCCGGCGGACATCGGCGGTACCGCCGCGTTCCTGACGTCCAGCCAGTCGGAGTGGATGACCGGGCAGACCCTGGTGGTCGACGGCGGAATCTTCCTGAACGCGGGCGTGGGCTGATACGGCCTGAGCGGATTTGGCCCCGATTGACTCAAGTGCCCTGCCGGGCCTACGGATTGACCCGGCGGGGCGCTGCGGTATCGTCTGCCGACCCATGGCTGATCGAGGAGCGTGCACGTGTTCTACCGGGCCAGTCTGCAGGCCGCTGCAGCCCTAGCTTCCCTTTCTCTGCTGGCCGGCTGCGGACTTTTTTCCGACAGTGGTTCCAAGAGCGAGCAGAAGATAGTCGTCGGCACGACCAGTGAACCCTCGACCCTCGATCCGGCGGCGGCGTGGGACAACTCCTGGGAGATGATGCGGAACGTCTTCCAGACCCTGGTGAGTTTCCCGACCGGAAGTACCAGGCCCGAGCCCGACGCCGCGGAATGGTGCAAGTTCACCGACACCACGAGCACCTCCTACCGGTGCAAGATGCGCAAGGGCCTGAAATTCTCCAACGGGGACAAACTCGACGCCGAGGCGGTGAAGTTCTCCATCGAGCGGATCTCGGAGATCGACTTCAAGAGCGGGCCGGTCGGCATGCTCGGCTCGCTCGACCGCGTCGAGACGAAGGGGGACGACATCGTCGTCTTCCACCTCTCCCGCCCGGACGCCACGTTCCCGTTCATTCTGGCCACGCCCGCGATGTCCCTGGTGGCCCCCAGTGACTATTCCCGGCACAAAATACGCAACGACGGAAAGGTCACGGGTTCCGGCCCGTATCTCCTGGACTCGTACAAGCCGGGGCGCCGCGCCGAACTCGTGAAGAACCCCGACTACAAGGGATTCGCGAACCGCAAGAACGACGCCGTCACCATCCGGTACTACAAGGAATCCGCCCCGGTGGTCGCGGCGCTGCGGAAGAAGGAGATCGACGCGATCTACCGCGGTCTCACCGCCGAGGAGGTCGTCGGCCTGGAGCGGAGCCAGTCCAAGGACGGCCAGCCGCAGATCGTCGAGACGGTCGGCGCGGACATCCGTTTCCTCGTCTTCAACCCCGAGGACCCGGCGGCGGGGAACGTGGCCGTACGGCGGGCCATCGCCCAGCTGGTCGACCGCGACGCCCTGGTGGCCAAGGTGTACCAGGGCACGGCCGAACCGCTGTACTCCATGGTCCCCAAGGGCATCGGCGGGCACACCACCAGCTTCTTCGACGCGTACGGTGACCCGGACCCGGCCGAGTCGAAGCGGATCCTGTCCAAGGCGGGCATCACCAAGCCGGTCGAGCTGACGCTCTGGTTCACCACCGACCGGTACGGATCCTCCACCGCCCCCGAGTTCGACGAGCTGAAGCGCCAGCTGGAGAGCTCCGGGCTGTTCAGGATCACGCTCAAGAGCCAGCCCTGGAAGGCCTTCCAGGAAGGCTTCACCAAGGGTGAGTACCCGGTCTTCGGCCGTGGCTGGTTCCCCGACTTCCCGGACCCGGACAACTTCATCGCCCCGTTCGTCGGCAAGCAGAGCGTCACGGGAATGCCGTACCTGAAGGACGAGATCACCAAGCAGCTGCTGCCGCAGACCCGCAAGGAGGGGGACCGCGGCGCGGTCTCCAAGCAGTTCGAGCGGGCCCAGAAGATCCTGGTCGACGACGTGCGCATGCTGCCACTGTGGCAGGGCAAGCTGTACGTCGCCTCGGGCGAGGACATCGGCGGCGGCGAGCGTGCCCTGGACCCGCAGACGGTCATGCAGATGTGGGAGTTCTACCGCAAGACCAGCTGGTAGCCCCGGACCGCAGGACGCGTTGTCAGTGGCCCCCGGTAGGTTCTCGGACGTACAGCTGATTGCTTACCGGAGGTTGTTGAAGTGACCGACACCGACCTGCTGCCCGACTCCTGGCGCGGCGTCCTCGGCGACGAGCTGCAGAAGCCCTACTTCAAGGAGCTCACCGAGTTCGTCGAGGAGGAACGGGCCAAGGGGCCGGTCTATCCGCCGCGCGAGCAGGTGTTCGCCGCTCTGGACGCCACGCCCTACGACCGGGTGAAGGTCCTCGTCCTCGGGCAGGACCCCTACCACGGAGAGGGCCAGGGGCACGGGCTGTGCTTCTCCGTGCGGCCAGGCGTGAAGACACCGCCCTCGCTGCGGAACATCTACAAGGAGATGAAGGAGGAGCTGGGCCTGCCGGTCCCGGACAACGGCTATCTGATGCCGTGGGCCGAGCAGGGCGTGCTCCTGCTCAACGCCGTGCTGACGGTCCGCGCGGGCGAGGCCAACTCGCACAAGGGCAAGGGTTGGGAGAAGTTCACCGACGCCGTGATCCGGGCCGTCGCCTCGCGGCCCGACCCCGCGGTCTTCGTGCTCTGGGGCAACTACGCCCAGAAGAAGCTCCCGCTGATCGACGAGGAACGCCACGTGGTGGTGAAGGGCGCGCACCCCTCGCCGCTCTCGGCCAAGAAGTTCTTCGGCTCCCGTCCCTTCACGCAGATCAACGAGGCGGTGGCGGCACAGGGCCACGACGCCATCGACTGGCGCATCCCCGACCTGGGCTGAGCCCCGGCCCCGGTCCGGCCGACAGCGCGCTTCGGGCGGCCGGACCGGGACGCCCGCCCGAGCCTCAGCGGGATCGGCCGCCGCTGGCGCTAGCGTCGACCGGAAACGAACGGGGGACCGGCGCGCGAGGAGGCCGCGGTGGCGGAGCAGCGGGAGGCGTCCAGGGACGCCGTCATGACCAGGATCGGCCAGGCGGCCATGCTGCTGCACGGTGGTGACCGTGAGGAGGCCCGCAATCGTTTCGGCGTGCTCTGGTCGGAGATCGGCGAGTCGGGCGACGCCCTGGACCGGTGCACCCTCGCCCACTACATGGCCGACACCCAGGACGATCCCGGTGACGAACTGGCCTGGGACCTCAGGGCGTTGACCGCTGCGGACGGACTGCGTGGCGAGCGGGCGACGCGGCATCCCGATGCCCCCGCGCTGCGGGCCTTCTACCCCTCGCTCCACCTCAGTCTCGTGGCCGACTACCTCAAACTGAGGCGCCCCGACGCGGCACGGTTTCATCTGGACCGGGCCCGTGCCGCCGCCGGTGCGCTCGGAGACGGGCGGGCCGACGACGGATACGCGCAAGGGGTGCGCGCGGCGATCGTCCGGCTGGAGCTGCGGCTGCGCGAGCCCTGAGCGCGGCCCGCCCCTTGAGGCCGGGCGTGCCGCGCCGCACCTGCGGACGGCGGGCTCAGTGTCCGTAGGTGTCGTCACAGATCCTGGACTGGGGACTGCCCGCGGGCCAGTGCCCGTAGCCCCGGCCCAGCGCGCACACACCCGTACCGGAGGCCGGTGGCGGCGGGACGGGGACCGGTGCGGTCACGGCGGGCGGTACGGGGCGGGGGCGCGGGTGCGTGGCGGCGGGGTGCCGTTGCTGCCACGGGGCGCCGGACCGGGGCCGGTGGGTGCCGGGCGGCGTGACGGCCGCGGTCCGAGGCGGGGCGGCGGACGGCGGCCGGGGGGCGGACGGCTCGGGTACCGGCAGGGCCTCCAGCGAGTCATGGACGGGCGGCAGCGCGATCTGCGGCGACAGCTCCTGGGCGGGGCCGCTGGCATGCGGCCGGGGCGGGGCGTCCGGGCCGGGCCCCACGGACACGCAGCCGGACAGCGCCGTGGCGGCCATGCCGACCAGGAGGCTCACGGTGATTCGGGTTCGTTGCACCTGGTCAACTCTGCGGTGCGGACGCGGACCAGGTGCGCAGGGCTGGCGGGATTGCTCCGCACGGGTGACACCCGTTCAGCGCGGTGCCCACCCGGGCCCGAGCATTCCGTTCAGCAGTTCGGTGAATCCGGCGCGCAGTTCGGCCTCGTCCGGGACGGAGCGGTGGAACGAGCCCGCGGTGCACGAGAACATCAGCCCCTCGCACCAGGCGACCAGGGACAGGGTGTGCCGCTCGGGCTCGGCCGATCCGGCCGCCGTCATCAGCGCCAGCAGCGGTGCGCGGAACTGCCGGCCCGTCGCGTCGAAGAACTCCCGCAGCTCCGGCCGCCGGGTCGCCTCCAGGGCGAGCTCGTAGCGGCAGACCAGCAGGTCGGGGTGGCGGGTCAGATAGCGGTGCAGTGCCGCCGCGAGTGCGGCGGCCAGGTCCCGGGCCCCGTCGGGCGGGCCGCTTCCGGGACGGTCGCCCGCATCGCCCCGGGCCCCGCCGGCCATCAGTTCGCCGGGGGCCAGCACCCGGGCCTCGCGCTCCGCCAGCCGTCGTACCGCCGCCTCCAGCAGGGCCTGCCGGGTGCGCGCGTGGTTGGACGTCGAGCCCTGGGGGAGTCCGGCGCGCTCGTCGACCGCGCGGTGGGTCAGCCCCCGCATCCCGCGCTCGGCGAGCAGGCCGAGGGCGGCGTCGGCGATGAGGTCGGCCCGGGGGGTACCGGTGGTGCGTGTGGCCATGGGCTCAACCTACCCCCGCAACTACGTCTGTAGTACGGTGAAGTGGTTACTACGGATGTAGTTCCGGGTGCCGGGGCCTCCTGCGCCGCGGTCCCGGTGAGTCGTGTACGCGGAGGAGCCATGGACAGACCCCGTGCCGTCGTCATCGGCAGTGGAATCGGCGGCCTCACCGCGGCGGTGGCCCTGCACCGCCGGGGCTGGCGGGTCACCGTGCTGGAACGCGCGGCCTCCCTGGAACCGGTGGGCGCCGGGATCGCCCTCGCCCCCAACTCCCAGCGCGCCCTGGACGCCCTCGCGATGGGCGACGAGATCAGGGCGCTCGCCGCGTGGCAGGGCGAGGGCGGGTTGCGTGAGCCCGGCGGTCGCTGGCTCGCCCGTACCGACAGCGCCGCCGCGGCGGAGCGGTTCGGCGGGCCGCTGGTCCTGCTGCACCGGGCCGTCCTGGTCGAACGGCTGATGGCCCGGCTGCCCGGGGCCGCCGTCCGCACCGGCACCGCCGCGAGACTGCTGGACCCGGGCCGCGCGGACGGCGCGCCCGCCCTGGTCGAAACGGACGCCGGGACCATCGAGGCGGACCTCGTCGTCGGCGCCGACGGCATCGGCTCGGCCGTGCGGGGCGCACTCTTCCCGGACCACCCCGGTCCGTCGTACGCCGGGTTCACCACCTGGCGCATCGTCGTCCCCGCGCCCGACCGGCCCTTCGCCCCGCACGAGACCTGGGGACGCGGCGCCGTCTGGGGCACCCAGCCGCTCAAGGACGGCCGGATCTACGCGTACGGCGCCGCCGTCGCCCCGGCCCGGGGCCGCGCCCCGGACGGCGAGAAGGCGGAGCTGCTGCGCCGGTTCGGGGACTGGCACGACCCGATCCCGTCGGTCATCGCCGCCGCCGCCCGGGAACAGGTGCTCCGCAACGACGTCCATCACCTGACCGACCCGCTGCCCGCCTTCCACCGCGGACGCACCGTCCTGGTCGGCGACGGTGCGCACGCGATGGCACCGAGCCTCGGCCAGGGCGGCAACCAGGCCATCGAGGACGCGGTCGTGCTCGCCCACCGCCTGCCGCCGGACGGCGACCTCGGCGCCGGGGTGGCCGCGTACACCGCAGACCGGCTGCCCCGGACCTCGGCCATCGTCCGCAAGTCCGCCCGGACCGCGCGTCTCATGCGGCTGACCAGCACGCCCGCCGTCGCGGCGCGCAACGCGCTGATGTCCGCCGCCGGGCGCCTGGGCCCCGCGCTCGTCCTGCGCACCTTCGACGGGATCGCCGACTGGCAGCCTCCCCGGCCCACGTATGCTGCCCATCGCGAGGCGGGCACGGCTCCGGTGGACGCCGAACAGCGAGAGGGAGAACCCTGGTGAAGGTCGGCTGCATCGGGCTCGGTGACATCGCGCGCAAGGCGTACCTGCCGGTGCTGACCAGCCTGCCGGGCATCGAGCTGCACCTGCAGACCCGTACGCCCGCCACCCTGGCCGCCGTCGCCGGGGCCCACCGGATTCCGGCCGCGCAGTGCCACACCGACCTGGAGTCCCTGATCGCGCAGGGGCTGGACGCCGCGTTCGTCCACGCCCCGACGGCCGCGCACCCGCGGATCGTGGCCCGGCTGCTGGAGGCGGGCGTCGCCACCTACGTCGACAAGCCGCTGGCCTACGAACTCGCCGAGTCCCGGCGGCTGGTGGCCCTGGCCGTGGAGCGCGGCACGAGTCTCGCCGTCGGCTTCAACCGCAGGCTCGCCCCCGGCTACGCGGAGTGCGCCGAGCACCCGCGCGAGCTGATCCTCATGCAGAAGAACCGGGTGGGCATGCCGGAGGAGCCGCGCACCATGGTGCTCGACGACTTCATCCATGTCGTCGACACCCTCCGCTTCCTGACGCCGGGACCGGTCGAGGACACCGTCGTCCGGGCGAGGATCCGTGACGGCCTGATGCACCACGTCGTGCTCCAGCTGTCCGGCGACGGATTCACCGCCATCGGCATGATGAACCGGCTCAGCGGCTCGACGGAGGAACGGCTCGAGGTCTCCGGCCGGGACTCCAAGCGCGAGGTCGTCAATCTCGCCGAGACCATCGACCACCACGGGGTGCCGAGCGTGCGGCGACGCGGCGACTGGGTGCCGGTGGCCCGCCAGCGCGGCATCGAGCAGTGCGTCCTGTCGTTCCTCGACGCCGTACGCGCCGGGACGGTGCTGGATGCCGGGGACGCCCTGCTGACCCACGAACTCTGCGAACGCGTCCTCGCCGATCTCGGGCTCGCCTGACGCCCGGCGGCGTCGCCCGGTCTCCGGATGCGCCCGGTCCGGCCGGGATGCAGGCTGAGGTGATGCCACCGGCCTGTGGAGGTGACCTCGTGCGACCTCACGACGAGCCAAAGGGCTGGGGAGCGCTCCAGCCGCCGCCCGGCTACTACTCGGCTAACGGCCAGCCCCCCGACGACGCGCAGCGCGCCCTGATCCTCGACTGGGCGGTCAACCAGCGGATAGCGGCCGGCTGGCGGGTGGAGTCCCGTTCCCCGACCCAGGTCGTCATGGTGCGCGGAACCCCGCTCAACCACGTCCTGCACGCCCTCCTGATGGTGCTCACCTGCTTCCTCTGGGGCGTCGTCTGGCTGGTGCTGGCCGTGACCCACAAGGTCGAGCGGGCCGCCCTCACCGTCGACGCCCAGGGCCACATCATCTCGGTGAACGGTCCCTGACCGGCCCGGCGGATGTCTTGGCCCGACGGACCCCGCGCGAGCGGCCCGCGAGCGAGCGGGCCGCTTCGTACACGCAGAACAGGGCCAGTACGGCCGCCGCTCCCCGAAGCGGCCAGTCGCCCAGCCGCACGTAGAGCGTGGTGCCCGTCGCCAGCGGTACGTCGAACACGGCGGCGCCACCGGTGCGCGTACCGAGCGGTGTGCCGGTCCGGGCGCCCGAGGGGCCGTATGCCGTACTGACCCCGGTGAGCGTGGCGTGCACCATCGGGCGGCCGGTCTCGGCGGCCCGCAGCGCCCCCAGTGAGGCGTGCTGCCAGGGCGCCCAGCTGTGCTGGAACGAGGAGGTCGAGGACTGGGCGACCAGCAGCCCCGCACCGTGCTGGGCGAGCCGGCGGCTCATGTCGGGGAACGCGGACTCGAAGCAGACCATCGGCCCGATCCGAAGGCCGTGCCCGCCCCCGGCCCCGGGCACCGCCATCGTGACCTGCCGGGCGCCCCGCAGCCGGTCCTCGCCCGCCGCCCGCCCCATGGACGTGGCCCAGCCGAGCACCGGCCGCGCCGGGACGTACTCGCCGAACGGCACCAGCCGCATCTTGTCGTACCGGTCCCCGGTCGGCCCGTCCGGTCCGACCAGCACCGCCGATTTGAAGATCCCGGTCCGCCCGGACCGGTCGGTCTGCCGGGTGTCCACGTTGACCAGCACATCCGCGCCCACCCGGCGCGAGAGCGCCGCGATCCGCCCGGCGACGTCCGGCCGGCGCGCGAGATCCACTCCCACACTGCTCTCGCCCCACACCACCAGATCGGGATCACGCCCGGCCAGCGCACCGGTCAGCCGCTCACTGGCGGCCAGCCGCCGCTCCGGGCCGTGCGGACCGTCGAACACCCCGGGCTGGACGACGGCGATCCTGGCCGTCCCCGACTCCTTGGGCCGGGGCGCCCACCGGGCCGTCGCCCCCACGGCCAGCCCGCCCACCACGAGACACACCACGGCCGTCGTACGCGCGGCCGGGGCCAGGAACAGCAGGGCGGCAGCCGTGTTCATCGCGACCACCACCAGGCTCACCAGCCACACGCCTCCCACCGACGCCACGCGGAGCGCGGGGCCCACCTGCCACTGGGAGGCACCGAGCAGGCCCCAGGGGCCGCCGAGCGCCTCCCAGGAGCGGATCAGCTCGGTCATCAGCCAGCCGCAGGGCACCAGGACGATCGCGCGGACGGCCGCCGGGGCGGAGAGCGGCCCGCCCAGGGTCCGGCGGACCAGCAGCCCCCAGGGCGCCCACAGCAGCCCGAGCAGCGCGGCCAGGAGCACGATGAAGACATGAAGGCTCGGCATCAGCCAGTGATGCACCGCGAGCATGTAGCCGGTGCCTCCGAGCCAGCCCTCCAGCGCCGCCCGCCGCGCCGTGCCCGCCGACCGGACGAGGAGCAGCCACGGCACCAGACAGACACCGGCCAGCCACCACAGACCGGGAAGGGGAAACGTGAGCGCGGGCAGCGCCCCGGCGAGCAGGGCCAGAACGCCCCGCCACCGGGCGGCCAGTCGCCCACTCCGCTCCCGCCGCTTCCACCGCTTGCCCCGGTCGGCCGGAATCCGCATGCGGCGCCTCCCTTCGCTCCCCTTCACTCCCCGGCGAACAGCCTCGCTCCTGGCGAAGAGCGCTCTTTCACTGCCCGGCGAAGAGCTCTCCGGTGCCGCGCCACTTCTCGTGGACGGTCACCGTCCGGATACGCCAGCCCTCGGCCGTGCGCGACAGCGTGAACGCGTACCGCCCGCCGGAGACGAAGTTCGGCGCGGTGGGCCCTTCCGGCGGGCCGCCCGCACCGTCCGGGGCGCTCTCCAGCCGCATCGGGTTGAGGTAGTCGGCCTGGGCTTCGGCCCGGTCGCCGCGGTACCCGTCCGGCGTCTCGATACCGATGCGCCGGTTGACGATCAGATGCTGGCGTACGGGGAAGAGCCGCATCGTCTCCGCCAGCCACCGTGCCACCTCGCCGACCGGCCCCTCGATGCCGCCCGCGCCGCGGTAGTCGGCCCGGCCGTCCGCGGTGAACAAGGCCAGATAGCCAGCCCACTCACCGTCGTCCACCGCCCTCGCGTAGCCCGTGAGCAGGGCGTCCACGGCGAGCCGGTCCATCAGATGGGCGAGATCCGCGCGCTGCGTCATCGGGTCAGTGTCCGCCCGCTCGCCGAAGAGGCCAAGAGGCGTGCACGTATGACCGGACGGCGTGGTCAGCACGGCACCACGGCGACCGGGCCGAGCGCGTGCGTGAGCGTGGTCTGGGCGACGGGGGAGAGCCCGAGCCCGAGGGACTCACCGCCCCGGCGCCGCCCGATCACGGTGAGCGCCGCGGTGGCCGAGGCCGTGACCAGGGTGCGCGAGGCGGAACCGCCGACCGGCTCCCGTACCACCTCGACCTGCGGGTACTTCTCGCGCCAGCCCGCGGTGAGCTCCGACAGGGTCCGCGCGGCGGAGTCGGCCGCCGCCTCCCGGTCGAAGACGGGACCGCCGGAGATCATGGAGGAGAACATCGTCCAGCCGTGCACGATCCGCAGCCGCGCGCCCGGCCGCGACGCGGCGGTTTCGAAGGCGAAGTCCAGCACCGCCTCACTGCTTTCGTCGGCGGCCACCCCCGCGACGATGTCGGAGTGTGCCTCCGTCCCCTCCGGCGCGTCCTCGCCGTCCGGGCCACTGTGGACGACGACGACCGGACAATGGGCCATCGAGGCGGCCGCCAGGCTGTTGGAGCCGAGCAGCAGCGAGCGGAATCCGCCCAGCCCGCGCGAGCCGACGACGATCAGCGAGGCGTTGTGGCTGAGAGCGGAGAGGGCTGCCGAGGGGTAGTCCAGCGGCGTCAGCGTCGACGGGGTCAGCCCCGGGGCGATGTCGGCCACCCGTCGCACGGACCGGGCGAGCAGTTCGTCCGCCTCGTGGCGGCGGGCGTCCCGCTCGGACGGCCGGTCGGGTGTCAGGGCGTGCACGATCGTGAGCCCGAGCCCTCGGCGCGCGGCTTCACGGGCGGCCCAGTCGAGCGCTTCGGCGCTGTGCGACGAGCCGTCGACTGCGGCGATCACGGGGTGGTCGGTGCTGGTCATGGTGTCCCTCCAGGTTCCGGCGGTTCATGTCCCAGGCTGGTCTGCGCGGACACGGTACGGCAGGGACTTTCGACCCTATCCGCCCGGAAGATCCAGGGCCTGTCGCCCCCCGCGTCGGCTTGCCGCGCGCCCGGCGGTGAGGTAAGGCAAGGCACCGGTCCGCTCGGGCCGTCTGCGATTGTCAGTGCCGGGTGCGATCCTGCCGCCATGGACGAGCTGATGCGGCAGCGGCGCGTATACGGCGCCGACCACGATGACCCCGACCCGGGCCCCCGACCGGGCCATGTCTACCGGGAGTTGGTGGGCGGCCCGCTCGACGGCCTGCTGCTCGACGTGACCGGGTGGACGGACCGGGCGCTGCGCGAAGGGGCGGCGCTCAACACGGAGATCGGGCGCTTCGGCCCCGGCGGCAGAGCGGAGTACGGGCCCAGGGACAGCGATCCCGACCGCTGGGACTGGCGGGGTGACACCCCCTGAGCGCGGCCCGCCAGGACTAATCGCCTGAACCGCTCGATACTGGACGCATGGCGCACAAGACGTCCCGACCACAGGAGCCGTCGACCCTGACCGTCAAGGGGCGGAGCGTACGCATCCGGACCATCGGGGCCGTGGTACTGGCGGCCCTCGTGATCTGGTTCATCGCCGCGAACACCGGCTCGGTCGCCATCCGGCTCTGGGTTCCGTCCGTCACCCTGCCGCTCTGGACGGTGCTGGCCGTGACCCTGCTTGTCGGTCTGGTCATGGGCGGATACCTCTTCCATCGCCGGGCCAGACGCTGACGCCGGGGCCGGATTCGTCCCTGCCGTACGACCCGGCGCCGGGGGTGCGTGACCGTCCTGGGCGAGCGGTTTTGAAGCGCGGAACGGTCGAAGGGGGTTGTCGGACCCGCACGCTATTTTGAGCGCGTGATCTATACAGAGGGCACGATCGAGCGCATCAGGCCGCAACAGTTCCACCAGACCGAAGGGGTGGAGGACTGGCGTGTCGTGGGCGAGGGGGCGTGCGCGTACTTCCGCACCGGGTCGTTCGGGGCCGGTGCCCGGTTCGTGCAGGCGATCAGTGAGATTCCGGCAGCCGGGCAGGATCACCCGGACGTCGATGTGAGGCGGGAGGGCGTGACCGTACGGCTGATCACGGTCACGGACGATTACTACGGGCTGACCGCGCGGCACGTCGAGCTGGCCCGGCAGATCTCGGTGGTGGCCCGCGCGCTGGGCATACCGGCCGAACCGGCCGCTGTGCAGACCGTCCAGGTCTCTGTTGACGCCCTCGCAGGTCCCGCCGTGGTGGCGTTCTGGCGTGCACTGCTCGGCTACCAGCACCGCGCGAACAGCGGTGAGGACCTGCTGGACCCGCGCCGCCGTGGGGCGCCGTTCTACTTCCAGCAGATGGACGCACCGCGCCCGCAGCGCAACCGGGTCCACGTTGATGTGTGGGTGCCGTACGACCAGGCTGAGGCCCGGATAGCGGCAGCGCTCGCGGCCGGCGGCCGGCTGGTGAACGACGCCGACGCGCCGTCGAACTGGGTACTGGCCGACCCCGAGGGCAACGAGGCGTGCGTCGGTGTGGCCGGTCCGCCCGGCCCGGCCACCGGCCGCCCGTGAACGCCCCTGTCCCACGAGCCGAGTCGCCGACTGCACACACGGCACTGTTCCGTGGGGGTCAGTGATCCAGTGCGGCCGGGCGTCGGCCGGGGTGGCCCGCCAAGGCGGCGGAGCTTCCGGGAGGCGGGCGGAATACCGGGTCACGGTCCGTGTCCCCGCCACGGCCAACGCCGCGTCGTGTCCCCTGGACGGGCAGCGTTATCCGACCTGGGAGCGGATGGACGGGCCTGACCGCTGCCGCCGGGCCGGTATCCCGGGCGACACCGTCCGCCGGGGATGCGGCGCCTCGCGCTCGGTCACACGGTCCGTGCACAGCGCCGGGCCAGGGCCCCGCTCGCGGGCGCTCCGGTTCTGCCCGGTACGGCGGGAGGCTTGCCGGTGAGGTGCCGGGCCGTCGTGCGGGGCGGCGCGCTACCAGCAGCAGTGGGGCCCGCGCAGCCGGTTCGCGACTGTGCGGGCCCCCACCGGTACGGCGTCGATGTGCGATCGCAGACGTATGTGCTGCCCGTTCCCCGGTTTCTCGCGGGCGGGAGAAACCGCGAGACGATCAGGGCGCCCCATTGCCTGGAGACGCAAGGAAACGCTGGATCCGGCCGGAAGCGGCCAGTGGCCTGGGTCAGGGATTCATCGTAGTTGGGTACGAGTCGTCCGGGTCTGAGGATTCCGTCGTTGTCGGTCACTGATGCCCAGCGGGCGGTGCTGGAGGGCTGGGTGCGTCGCCGTACGACGGCACAGGCTTTGGCTCGGCGGTCGCGGATCGTGCTGGAGGCTGCGGAGGGCCGCTCGCTCGATCATGGAGGTGTCCCGTCGGCTGCGGGTCGCTCCGGACACGGTCCGCACCCGACGGCGTCGGTTCCTCGAACGCGGCCTGGACGGTCTGCACGACGACCCGCGGTCCGGTGTCCCACGGAAGATCACCGATGCCGACGTCGGGCGGATCATCGTCAAGACGCTGGAGGAGAAGCCGAAGAACGCGACTCACTGGTCGACGAGGTCGTTGGCCGCGGCGACGGGGATGTCGCAGTCGACGGTCTCACGGATCTGGCGGGCGTTCGCTCTGGCGCCGCACCGGGCTCAGACGTTCAGCTGTCCACCGACCCGCCGTCCGTCGGCAAGGTCCGCGATGTCGTCGGCCTCTGCCTCGACCCGCCGGAGAGGGCCCGGGTTCTCTGCGTGGACGAGAAGCCGCGGATCCAGGCCCTGGACCGGTCCCCGCCCGTGCCGCCGATGATGTCCGGTGTCCCCGAACGCCGCAGCCACGGCTACGTCCGTGCCGGCACCACGACCCTCTTCGCCGCCCTTGAGGCCGCCACCGGCAAGGTCATCGGCTCCCTCCGCCGCTGTCACCGGGCAGCGGAGTTCAGGAGGTTCCCGGCCAGGCTCGACAGGGAAGTCCCCGACGGCCTCGAAGTCCACCTGATCCTGGACAACTGCGCGGCCCACCAGACGCCTGACATCAAGAAGTGGCTGCTGGCCCACCCGCGGTTCCGTTTGCACTCCACGCCGACCAGCGCTTCCTGGCTGAACCTGGTCGAGCGGTGGTTCGCCGAGCTCACGCAGAAGAAGCTCGAGCGAGGCGTCCACCGCTCCGCCCAGGCACGCGAACGCGACATCCGGTCCTGGCCCGCCGACTGGAACGAGCACCCCAGGCCCTTCATCTGGACCAAGACCGCCGACGAGTCTGGGCCACTTCGTGTGGTGTGCGCAACGCTGAGTGAGGTTGCAGCGACTACCTGAGCTCAGCTGGCGGCAAGATCTATGCTCGGACGCATGATCGAGACTGAGCGGCTGTTCCTGCGACCTCTGCATGTGTCTGACGTCGACGTTTTCGTCGAGCTCCATGCCGACCCGCAGGTCAACCGCTTCGTCGGGTCCTTCTCGCGCGAACAAGCACTGGAACGTCTCACTGTGATCGAGCGGCAGTGGGCTGAGCGAGGCCATGGCCTGTGTGCAATCGAGCTGAAGTCGAGCGGGGAGTTCATCGGTCGAAGCGGTCTGCAGTACTGGGAGCAGTTCGACGAGGTGGAGCTGGGGTGGACCCTTCGAGCGGATCAGTGGGGGCATGGCTATGCGACCGAGGCTGCTCAAGCGTGTCTGGAATGGGGTTTTGCCACCCTTGACGACGACTACTTCACGGCTCTCATGCGGCCGGGCAACGAGGCATCAGTGAGGGTGGCCAAGCAGCTAGGGTTCGCGCCGCGGCGAGAAGACCATCTGCAGGGCCGCCCGGTCACGGTGTATGCCGTGGACCGCCCGGCCAATCTGCCCGCTTGTTGATGTTCCGTATGAGTCACGACAGCAGGACTCTCTTCCTCAACAGGGCGAAGCCAGCGCGGCCGAACATCTGACGCTTGAGCACCTTGATCCGGTTGACATGGCCTTCGACGACGCCGGAGTTCCAGGGCAATGTGAGGCCGGCGATGACGGCGTCGAGGTCGCGTTCGAGGTGCTGGGCGAAGTGCCGGAGGCTGGGCAGATCGGCAGTGGAGGTGGCCGCTTCGATCCAGGTCGGCAACTCGTCGCCCTGGAGGAGGGCGACCATGTGACCGAAGGAACGCACGTGCTCGGAGAGAGCCGTCAGTTCGGGGCAGTTGGTCAGGGCGGCTTTGAGCTGGAGCCGGTCGGCTTCGGGCATGGCGTCGGGGTGGGTGAGGAGCCAGCGCGTGACGGCGCGGGCCGACGGCGGGCGGGGACCGACCGGTTGAGGCTTGCCGCGGAGATTCCTGCTGACGTAGCCGCGGGGATAGCCCTGTTCCCTTGATCTCCTCCCATAGTTTCCAGGCGTTGGTGCAGCCTTCCTGCCAGCGCTGATCGAGGTAGGGCTTGTAGGCGTCAAGCCTGGTCGCACGGGTTTGCCACTGACCGGTGAACATCTCCTCCGGCGTGGTGGTGCGGGAGAAGCGCAGGATCGTGTTGAGGGTCATCCCGAGCTGCCGGGCGACGGACCGCTTGCTGTGCCCGGCAGCGAGGAGAGCGTGGATGGTGGCGTGCTTGGCGCGGATGCGTTCGGCGAATCGGTGCCTTGTCGGCCAGGGCGATGACGTGGTCGGCTCCGGCTCCTCCTGGGTTTCCTCCGACTGTTCCGGCGTGGGGCGTAAGCAGCCGCGGTGCTGGTAGACGCACTTCTCGGCGGCTTCGCCCAGGTTGTGCCAGAGGTGCCACCGGTCGGCGATCTGGAGGGCCTGCGGGGCGCCGCGGGTGGCGCCTTCGGCGAAGAAGGGAGCCTGGTCACGGCAGACGATCTCGATGCCGGGCCGCTCAGCGAGCCAGGCCGCGAGCGTGTCCGCTTCCCGGTCGGGAAGGAGGTCGACCGGGCCGACCAGCATCCACACCCCGGACAGGCCGCTCGCCCTGTCGTCGTACGAGCCTTGACCCAGACGACCGTGTCGGTCACCTCAACCGATTCCACCAACACACCCTCGACCGAGGAGAACAGCAGCTCGTCCAACTACGGCAACACTTCGTTCATGGCGAAGGACTGTCGACCGCACCACCATTCAATTGAGCGATTTCCGGACGAACTCAACCCGCATCACACGAAGATCAACAGTCACCTTGCGTACACGTCCACACGAAGTGGACCAGAGCCCGAATCTCTGACTCAGATCACTAGCGAGCACCGCAGAGGTGAGGTACATCTGGATAATTGTCCGTGTACGGATGATCGGTGGCGATGCGGGCAGCGTGGTGAGGCGCGGGGGTGCCCCGCCAGGCCCAGTCCGAAGTAGCCTGGCGGGGGTTGCCGGGGTGGCGGGGTATCAGCAGCGCGGCAGGTCCACGTTGTAGCTGCCGTCGGTGAGGTAGACCCTGGACACATAGACATCGGCGTTGCCGCTGTCGTCGTCGGTCATCAGCCAGACGGTGCTCGTGTGGCCCTTGTCCGTGTACGTTTCGCCGTTCACGAAGCAGTAGACGTAGTTCTTGCCCGCTCCCAAGGTGCCTACGTGGGTGGACGCCTTCGAGTCCGGGCTCTCGTGGGACCACGAGGAGTAGGCGAAGTACACGTCGACCTTGGGGTGATTCGCTTGGATGGCCGAGGCGGTCCCGGCCCGGGCGGCGGAGGCCGGTGTGGTCGTGAGCGCCAGTCCCGTCCCGGCAAGGACGACGGAGGTCAGTACTGCTGCGGCACGCTTGAGCTGCTTCATGCGAGATCCCCTTTGTATGGTGTGCGCCGTGTTTCTTCGCGCAGAGCATGCGACGGCCACCAGGTAGCGCGCGTGTGGTTTTGGCTCCAGCCAAAGCGTCGGGTGGTGGGGTCAGAAGCCGCCAAGGGGCCTACGGATCGGAGGAGTCGCGGTGTGCGGGACGCGTGTGCCATCGCTCCGGGACGCGACGAGTCCGCCGTCCCGCAGTACGGGCAGCTGCTGGCTGACACTCGGTAGCCGTACCCCTGTCGCATCGGAGAGCTCGGAGGTGGTGGCGCAGGCGAGCGCGGCGGTCTCGGACAGGAGCGCGGCGCGGGTGGGGCCCAGCACGCGCGCCAGCGACGCCGGGGAAGCGGTCGGCGGTGAGGGAGTCTTGCCGACCGGGTAGATGAGTGCCGGCAGCAGCTGGTCGTCGGCCAGGGTGATCAGGCGCTGCCAGCAGAAGTGCCACGGCACCAGCAGCAGACCCCACCCGTTCAGGTGCAGATCACACTCGACCGGACAGACGACGCTCAGCACGGGCGGCTCCCACACCGCTATCGGGTGCAGGCTGTTCAGCAGAGCCCGCGTCCCACCGTCGGCCAGGACGCGAGTCCGTAAGGTCAGGTCGGCCGCCGTGGCCACGCCGATACCGTTCCCCGCTCGTACGGAGGCCGAAGCGCTTCGTAGCGCCCTGGACAGCCTGCTGCGCGGGTCTGCCCTTGTGGTGGCGTGATGACGGCTCCCGCTCCGGATGAGGCATCGGTGATCGCGGATCTGTGGACCAGCCCGGCCCGGGTCTTGGTCTTGCCGATGATGTTGAGTGGCCGGTGGCCCAGGCGCCGGAGCGCGAAGGGCTGGCCGCCGCGGGCCGAAGTCTCCGGCCCGGCCTTCCGTATCCCCCGGAAGTGCGTGTACTTCCTGGGGCCGCTCGGGGCGGTGTGGTCGGTCCCTGGCACGCACCTCCTGGACCCGGAGCGCTGGGTGATGGCCCCGGTCCCGGCTGTCGTCGAGCCGCCGGGCCCGTATGGGCTGTCGCCACCGGACGGCCGCGGCCACCTCGTCAGCCCTGACTGCCTTCGGGCGGCCCTGGGCCCGCGTCTGAGTGTGGGGCAGTGCCTGTGATGACCGACCGCAAGCCCGCCGCGTGCGAGACGGCGCGCCCGCCGACCGTGATCGTGCCGGACCCGGCGACTCTGACGGACGCACAGGTTCGCGGAGCGCACTGCGTCTGGTGCAAGGCCGGGCTGACCAGCAAAACCGCGCACGGCCTGGGCGATCGCCCGTACGGCGATTCCGTCGGCCACTGGTTCCCCCGCTGCTGGTTCCCCTCTTGCCGAAAGGGCACCCCGAAGTGACAAAAGACGCGAGCGTTCAGCAGCAGAGCCCGGAAGCGGGGAGACGTACCGAGTGTTGCTCGGGCACTCCGTGACGTGCGCGGCCTGCCGAGCCAAGGCGCATCGCTTGCAGGCGCGTCAGCTCAATCGGGCACGGCGGGAGGCCAGCCGGTGAAGTTCTGTATCGACTGTGGCCGCCTCATCACCACCGGGGCCGTGCTGGTGAACGACGGGACGAGCCCGGCGTCCGGGGCTCGGGCGAGCACCTACACGCGCCAGGCTGGCGATCCCGCGTGTACGCCGCACGGTCACCGACGGCTGGCGCTGCGCAGGGAGGTCGACACAAGCCAGTCGGCCCCGCTGGGGCGCCCTTCGAATATTTCTGCTTCTCGGCGGCACGGCGGCGGCTGAGAAGCGCTGCTGCACCGCCTGGCCGCGGCCAGAACCTCGCGGTTCGCGCGAGGAGAAGACTATGCCCTCGCCCTCGCCCTCGCCCACGGCCGCCGGCCGTGGACGGGGGCATGTCCGCGGCGCCGATCTTCGGGGTGGGCCGGCGTCAGCGGCAGGGGCCCGCACAGCCGGTTCACGACTGCGCGGGCCCCTCTGGTGCCACACCGATTTGTACGTGCAGGCGTTTGCTCTACCCGTCTCCCAGTCTCCCTGGTGGGAGATTGTGGGAGATGATCTTGGTAACCAATCGCAGTGGGACGTAAGAAAACGCTAGATGTGGTTAACGGTGGATACCGGGCTACCCGGCAGATTCGCCCGCGTGAGGACTGAGGACACCCATGCCGACCAGGACGAAGAGCAGAATGCCCAGGGCTACCCGGTAGATCACGAACGGCATGAAGCTCTTGGTGGTGATGAACTTCATGAACCATGCGATAACGGCATATCCCACACCGAACGCGATGATGGTCGCGAAGATCGTCGGCCCCCACGACACATGCCCCTCGCCCGCGTCCTTCAGCTCGAAGACGCCCGAGGCGAGCACCGCCGGGATCGCGAGGAGGAAGGAGTAGCGGGCCGCGGCCTCGCGGGTGTAGCCCATCAGCAGGCCACCGCTGATGGTGGCTCCGGACCGGGAGACGCCCGGGATCAGGGCCATCGCCTGGCAGAAGCCGAAGATCAGGCCGTCCTTCACGCCGAGGTCCCTGAGCGTCTTGCGCTCCTTGCCCGCCCGGTGCCTTCCGCCGGCCTCGTCGCGGGCGGCGAGGCGGTCGGCGATGCCCAGCACGATGCCCATCACGATCAGGGTGGTGGCGATCAGCCGCAGATCGCGGAACGGCCCCTCGATCTGGTCCTTGAGTGTCACGCCGAGCACCCCGATCGGGATGGAGCCGACGATGACCAGCCAGCCCATCTGGGCGTCGTGGTCGCCGCGCATCGACCGGTCGACCAGCGAACGGGACCAGGCGGAGATGATCCGGACGATGTCCTTGCGGAAGTAGATGAGGACCGCCGCCTCCGTGCCGATCTGGGTGATGGCGGTGAACGCCGCACCCGGGTCGTGCCAGCCGGCGAACGCGGCGGTGAGCCGCAGATGCGCGCTGGAGGAGATCGGCAGGAACTCGGTCAGTCCCTGAACGAGGCCCAGGACGAACGATTCGAACCAGCTCATGGGGCTTTGGCCATCCTGGAGGTGATCGTGCATCGGCCGTCGGCGGCGAGCGCCGTCGGCAGCGTACGCATAGTGGTCAAATGGGGACAGGGCCCCCGAGGGCCCGGAGATCTACGATCGGTCGCGGGCAGGGTACCGCCCTCAGATGAACGGCGGCCCCAGGTCCCCCGGCAGCCCGCCGGAAGGGGCCGGTCGCGCAAGTGCGCCGGTCAGGGCACGGCGGCTCACTCGGCAGACAGGCGGTGCCGTCTGCGCCAGACGACGACCGCCGCCCCGACCCCCGTCAGCACGATGAAGCCCATCGCGGCCAGGAAGGCCGGTGAGGTCGGGGATGTGGCCTCGCTGCCCGCGACGACGTACGCGGCGGTGTTCGGGACCGAGCCGAGCCCGGTGGCACCCAGGAACGCCGGGTAACCCATCCGGGAGACCGCCGCGCAGTAGTTGGCCGCCGCGAACGGCACCCCCGGGAAGAGCCGCAGCGCCAGCATCGAGCGGAACCCGTGGCGGCTCAGCTGCCCGTCCGCGGCCTTGAGCCACCGCCCGCGCACCAGCGTGCGCAGCGCGTCCTGCCCGAGCACCCGGCCCAGGGCGAAGGAGACGCCCGCGCCCAGCACCGTCCCCGCCAGCGCGGCGGCCAGTCCGGCCTGCGCGCCGAAGAGCGCACCGGCGGCGATGTTGAGCACCGGCCGGGGAACGAAGGCCACGGTGCACACTCCGTACGCGGCCCCGAACAGGAGCACCGCGACGGCGCTCCCGTCCAGCCGGGCGGGCCAGTCGGCCGCGAGCAGCCGCTGGGGTTCGAGCAGGAGCATCGTCGTGGCCGCGCCCAGCAGCACGGCCACGAGCAGCGAGAGCCGGGACCAGGGCGAGAGCAGCGCCTTCGTGCAGCGCACGGCGAGGCCGGTGCCGGGCCGGGCGGCGGGGACGGGGGCGAGCATGCGGGGAGAGTAACCGACGCCGGTGAATGATCGCCGGAACGCGCTCCGCGCACATCGAGGTGCGGACCTCGCGGACGTCGAGGTGCGGACCCGTGCACGTCGAGGTGCGGACCCCGTGCACGTCGAGGTGCGGAACTGGTGGGCGCCCGCTGTGGAGCGAACTGCCCCGGACAGGGGGAGAGATACGCGAAAACCGTTCGACGCGGCCGTGCCCGTCGGCCATCATCAAAGCCATGTTCCGGTACGCCTTCCCCGCAGAGCCGTCCGCAGTCGCGGACGCGCCGAAGGCTGCCGTGATCCCCGTCATCGCAGCTGGCGTGGCAGCGTGCACCGCTGTCGCAGCGCCCTTCGGCGGCGCCCGAAGCTGACCCTCCCCCGACAGTCCGGCGGACCCCGCAAGGGGAGGGTCGGCAGGGCCCTGGGGTCTCCTCTCAGCTTCGAACACCAAGGAACGAGTCATGTCCAAGACGGCATACGTGCGCACCAAGCCGCACCTCAACATCGGCACCATGGGCCACGTCGACCACGGCAAGACCACCCTGACCGCCGCCATCACCAAGGTCCTCAGCGAGCGCGGGACCGGCACCTTCGTCCCGTTCGACCGGATCGACCGGGCGCCGGAGGAGACACAGCGCGGTATCACCATCAACATCGCGCACGTCGAGTACGAGACCGACACCCGCCACTACGCGCATGTCGACATGCCGGGGCACGCCGACTACATCAAGAACATGGTGACCGGCGCCGCCCAGCTCGACGGGGCGATCCTCGTCGTCTCGGCGCTCGACGGGATCATGCCGCAGACCGCCGAGCACGTCCTGCTCGCCCGCCAGGTGGGCGTCGACCACATCGTCGTCGCGCTCAACAAGGCGGACATGGGTGACCCCGAGCTGACCGACCTCGTCGAGCTGGAGGTCCGTGAGCTGCTCTCCGGGCACGGCTACGGCGGCGACAGCGTCCCCGTCGTACGGGTATCGGGCCTCAAGGCCCTGGAGGGCGACCCGCGCTGGGCCTCGGCGGTCGAGGCGCTGCTGGACGCCGTCGACACGTACGTACCGATACCGGTCCGCTACACCGACGCGCCGTTCCTGTTGTCGGTGGAGAACGTGCTGACCATCACCGGCCGGGGCACCGTCGTCACCGGGGCCGTCGAGCGCGGCACAGTCCGCACCGGCGACCGCGTGTCGGTGCTCGGCGCGGACCAGGACGTGGACACGGTCGTCACCGGCCTGGAGACCTTCGGGAAGCCGATGGAGTCCGCGCAGGCGGGCGACAACGTGGCGCTGCTGCTGCGCGGAGTGGAGCGCGGCCGGGTCCGCCGCGGCCATGTGGTCGCGGCGCCCGGCAGTGTGACGCCGAGCCGCCGGTTCACCGCGCGGGTGTACGTCCTGTCGGCGCGCGAGGGTGGCCGGACCACCCCCGTCACCACCGGCTACCGGCCGCAGTTCTACATCCGCACCGCGGACGTGGTCGGTGACATCGACCTCGGGGAGCTCGCTGTGGCGCGCCCCGGCGACACCGTCGACCTGACCGTCGAACTGGGGCGTGACGTCCCGCTGGAGACCGGCCTCGGCTTCGCGATCCGCGAGGGTGGCCGCACGGTCGGCGCGGGCACCGTCACCGCCCTGCTCTGAACGGCCCCGCTCCGGGTGACGGTGCGCCAAGGGCCCGTCTCCAGCCCCCTGCTGGAGGCGGGCCCGGCGCCGTGCGCGAGACTGACGGGATGACGGACACAGCACTGGTACTCGGTTCCGGCGGTGTCACCGGCAGTGCCTGGGAGACCGGCATCCTGCACGGACTGGCGGAGGCGGGAACGGACCTCGCCACCGCCGATCTGATCGTCGGCAGCTCGGCCGGAGCGGTGGTCGGCGCGCAACTGGCCTCCGGGCTCCTCGGACTTCCCGAACTCTACGCACGCCAGCTCGCCGACCCGCACGACATGAGGGGCGGCAAGCTGGGCGCGCGTACCCTGCTGCGCTACACGGGTGCCGTCCTGTCCGCCCGCACCCCCGAGGCGTACGGCCGGAAGCTGGGCAGGCTCGCGCAGGACGCCCGGCCCGGCGTCACCGCCGGGGAACGGCGCGCGGCGATCGCCCGCCTGCTGCCGTCGCCAGAGTGGCCGGGGCGCGCGCTGCTGGTCACCGCCGTCGACGCCACGACCGGCGAACTCCGCGCCTTCGCCGAGGACGGCGGGGTGCCGCTCGTCGACGCCGTCACCGCGAGCTGCGCGGTCCCCGGCGTGTGGCCCGTCGCGCGTTGCGCGGGGCGGACCTGGATCGACGGCGGAGTGCACTCCACGGCCAACGCCCAGCTCGCCGCCGGATACCGGCGCGTCGTCGTCATCGCCCCGTCGGCCGCGGGCAGCAGGGCCCTCGCCTCGCCCCGCTCCCAGGTGGCCGGGCTCGCCGAACAGGGCGCCCGGACCGTGCTCATCACCCCGGACGCCGCGGCGCAGAAGGCCTTCGGCCGCAATCCGCTGGACCCGGGCCACCGGGCCGCTGCCGCCCGCGCCGGACTCGCCCAGGCGGCGGCGCACACCGACGCGGTGGCCGCGGTGCTCGGCGACTGACCGGGCACCCCACAATGGGGGAGTGAACGACTCGATACCGGTGATCCGGGACGTGGACCAGGGCATCGCCAGACTTCTCCCCGACGTGGACCGGGACCGGGCCTGGCTGCTCACCGTCGACGGCGCGCCCCAGTCCTACGTCGACCTCGACGCCCCGGACCACCTGGAGTTCGAGTACGCGCGACGGCTCGCGCACGTCGTGGACTGCGCGTCGGCGCCGGGCGCGCCGCTGGACGTGCTCCATCTCGGCGGCGGCGCGCTCGCCCTGCCCCGCTACACGGCCGCGACCAGGCCCGGATCCCGGCAGGACGTCGCCGAGGCCGACCTGGGCCTCCTCGCGCTGGTCACCGAGCACCTTCCGGTCCCCGGCGACAGCGGGATCACCGTGCACGGCACGGACGCCCGGAGCCTGCTGGAGGAGACTCCGCCCGGTTCGCTGGACCTCGTGATCGCGGATGTCTTCGGCGGCTCACGGGTGCCCGCCCATCTCACCTCCGTCGAGTACGCGCGAGCCGCCCGCCGGGCGCTGCGGGAGGACGGTGTCTACGCGGCCAACCTCGCGGACGGCGCCCCCTTCGGCTTCCTCCGCTCCCAGCTGGCCACCTTCGCCGCCGTCTTCGAGGAGCTGGCGCTGATCGCCGAACCGGCGGTGCTGCGCGGCAGGCGCTTCGGCAATCTGGTGCTGGTCGCCTCCCCGTGCCCCATCGACACCGCGACCCTCACCCGGCGCTGCGCCGCCGACGCCTTCCCCGCCCGGGTCGAGTACGGTGCCGCCCTGGAGCGGCTGACCGGTGCCGCCCGGCCGGTCGGGGACGGTGAGGCGGTCGCCTCACCCGAGCCGCCCGACGGCGCCTTCAGCATCGGCTGAGACCGGTTCCGGGCCCTTCGCCACCTCGGTGGTGACGGGGGCCCGGGTCAGCCTGCGTACGTCCGGAACGAACAGGACGGCTCCGGTGACCAGCACGATCAGCACCGCACAGCCCCACAGCGCCTGACTCCGCCCGACCACCGACTCCACCGGACCGGCGAGCGCGGTGGCCAGCGGCATCATCGCCACCGAACCGAACCAGTCGTACGCGGAGACCCGGGAGAGCTTCTCCTCGGGGATCTCCTGATGCATGGCCGTCATCCAGGAGACCCCGAACACCTCGATGGCGACCCCGCTGACGAACATGACCGCGCACAGGAGACCCACCGGCAGCGGCACCGCGAGACCCGCCGAGGGCAGCGCCAGCGGGAAGACACAGAGCGTCCCGGCCAGCAGCAGGCGCCGCGGCTTCCAACGCGTCATCAGCAGCGCCCCGCCCAGCGTCCCGGCCCCGAACGCGGCGAGCGCGAACCCCCAGGGCCGGGCGCCGCCCAGCTCGTCCCGGGCGACCAGCGGACCGTACACGGACTCGGCGGCCCCGACGGCGGCGACGACCACCGAGAACTGCGCCACGATGCTCCACAGCCAGGGGCGGCCGATGAACTCCTGCCAGCCGTCGCGCAGATCGGCGAGCAGTCCGCCGCCCGGCGCGCGCGGAGGGATGTGGCTGACGTCCAGGAACGCGCGCAGCGCGCCCGCCAGCGCGAAGGCCGCGGCGTCGACGGCCAGCACCCAGCCCGGGTCCATCGCCGCGATCATCGCGCCGCCGAGCGCCGCACCACCGATCGACGCACCCTGCATCGACATCCGGAACAGGGCGAAGGCCCGGCTCGCCTGCTCCCGGCTGACACTGGACATCAGCATGCCCTCGGCCGCCGGATTGAAGAACGCCTGCCCCGTACCGCACAACGCGGTCAGCAGCATCATCTGCCACAGCTGCGGATCACCGGCCAGCACCAGCCAGGCGAACGCGGCCTGCGAGAGGCAGTTCAGGGTGTTCGCCGCGACCATCACCCGGTGACGCGGCAGCCGGTCGGCGATCGCGCCGCCGATCAGCAGGAAGAGCACCAGGGGAGCGGTTCTGGCCGCGGCCACCAGACCGACGTCCCCGCCGTCGCCACCCGCCTTCAGTACGGCGAACGCCGCCGCGATCAACGCGCCATGGGTACCCAGGCCCGTGATGATCGCGGCGGCGGTCAGGAGACGGTAATTGCGCTCGGAGCGCGGCGGACGGGACAGGGGGGCGGAAGCGGCAGTCACCCACGGAATATGCCTTGCGCACCCCGCCCCGTGCCAGCCGTTTATTCCCGGCGGGGGATGGTCACTCGGACTTGACGACGTCCACCAGCCGGACCGTGCTCAGGATCTGCTGGACCGTGGAGTCCGGGAGCTCGTCCTTGACGGAGTCGGCCCCGTACAGGACCCAGGAGGCGAACTCCCCGTCCTTGTTCTTGAAGGTGAAGGCGATGGACTTGCCGTCGCTGTCGCACTTCTTGCGCTTCTTGACGTTCGGGGCGGTCGCGGTGACCACCTGTCCGGTGAGCCCCGACTTGGTGGTGTACTGCTTGGCGTCGGTGAACTTGATGGTGCTCTCCGGCATGTGCTGCGCGTAGGCGGCCCACACCCACGTACCGGCCTCGCTGTGCGCGTTCTTGGCTGCGTCGGTGGCGCCCTGGGCGCCCCGGGTACCGGCGCTGGCGAGACTCATGGTCTCCTCGGTGCCGTCCTTGTCGGAGTCCTCCACACACCACTTGCTCTGGAAGTACGACGGCGCGGAGAAACCGATGAGGGGCGACCCGTCACCCTTCTTGTCGTCCTCGAAGAACGAGGTGGTGCCGGGCCGGCCGACCTCCCAGTCGCCGGGCACGTCGAACTGCGTACCCCACTTGGGGTTGGTGACGACCTTCCACCCCGCGATGAGGGGCTTGGGATCGTCGCTGTCGCCGCGCGGGTTCGCCCCGTCGGAGGAGGCCGAGCCGGACGGCTTGACGGGCGCCGAGGACTGCTTGCCGTCGGCGACGTCCTTGTCCTTGTCGTCGTTCTTGTTCATCACGACGACACCCGTGACCACGGCGGCCACGACGACCGCGGTGGCCGCGACGATGGCGACAACGGTGTTCTTCTTCTTGTTGCTGTCACCACCACCGGGCTGCACGCCGCCGGGCGGACCGGGCACGGCGTACTGCGGCACGGTCGACTGCTGGTACGGGTTCGGCTGCGGGTAGCCGGGCTGCTGGCCCTGCTGCGGTTGCCCCGGCTGCGGTGCGGGCTGTCCCGTCTGCTGGTATCCCGGCTGCTGATAGGGATTCGGCTGCTGGTAACCCGGCTGCTGGTACGGGTTCTGATTCTGGTCCTGCGGGTTTTGCTCGCCCCCGGGCGGCTGCTGTCCTGGCCACATGGCGAGTAACGATAGAGGTGCGGTGGCCGGTCTGCTACGCCCGCCCCCGTGTGCGGACGGTGAAGGAAGCGATCAGGAGCGGTCGTCCACGGGGTACGGACATGGCCAAGAACTCCTACCCATGAGTAACATCTGGTCATGAGCGCTACACAGATGACCGTCGGCGAGATGCTCGTGGCGACGGTCCCGATGGCCCGGACCCTTCACCTCGAATTCCTGGAGACGACCGCCGAGCGTGCGGTGGTCCGCCTGCCGGACCAGGCCGACTACCACAACCACCTCGGCGGACCGCACGCCGGAGCGATGTTCACGCTGGCGGAATCGGCGAGCGGAGCGATCGTGATCGCGGCCTTCGGCGACCAGATGTCGCGCGCCGTCCCGCTGGCGGTGAAAGCCGAGATCGGCTACAAGAAGCTGGCCAGGGGCGTCGTCACCGCCACCGCGACCCTCGGACGCCCGGCGGCCGAGGTCGTCGCCGAACTCGACGCGGGCCAGCGGCCGGAGTTCCCGGTGACCATCGAGATCCGGCGCGAGGACGGGGCGGTGACCGGCGAGATGACGGTCGTCTGGACCCTGCGCCCGCACTCCTGATCCAGCCTGTTCGAACCGGGGCCGCCGCGCCGCCCCCCCCCGGGGCGGCGCGGCGGCCCTTCGTGCTGTTACGGCGGCCGGAGAGCCGGGTAGGCTGCGCGCCGTGCGCCGGGGAGCTGCCCGGCGTCCGACGGACAACAGCTTCGGGAGGAACGGGCGTTGCACATCCAGGAATGGCTGGAGACCATCCCCGCGATCAGCGTGTACGCCCTGGTGGCCGGGGTCATCGGGCTGGAGAGCCTCGGCATTCCGCTGCCGGGTGAGATCGTCCTGGTCAGCGCGGCGCTCCTGGCCGCCGGGCACGACGGGATCAATCCGTGGGTGCTCGGGGCCTGCGCCTCGGCGGGCGCCGTCATCGGTGACTCGATCGGCTACGCCATCGGCCGCAAGGGCGGCCGTCCGCTGCTCGCCCGGCTGGGCCGGAAGTTCCCCCGGCACTTCGGCGAGGCGCAGATAGCGCTGGCGGAGCGGTCGTTCGACAAGTGGGGCATGTGGGCGGTGTTCTTCGGCCGCTTCATCGCCCTGCTGAGGATCTTCGCGGGCCCCCTGGCCGGTGTCCTGCACATGCCGTACTGGCGGTTCCTGGTCGCCAATGTGCTCGGCGGGATCGTCTGGGCGGGCGGCACCACGGCCGTCGTCTACTCCGTCGGCGTGGTCGCCGAAGCCTGGCTGAAGCGGTTCTCCTACCTCGGCCTGGTGGCCGCCGTGCTGGTCGGCATCACCTCGATGCTGCTGGTGCGCAGCCGGGCCAGGAAGGCGGCCGAGCAGTTCCCGGCCGGGCCGGTCCCCGGACCGACGGCCGTACCGGCCGGAGACTGATCCGTACGGCGTGCGGCGTGGGGGGCGGGGGCCGGCCCCCCCCCCCCCCCCCCCCCCCCCCAACCCCGAGGCCCCTTCCACCCACAGGGGCCGGGGGGGGGGCAGAGTGAGCC